>JACVJH010000040.1 GCA_015711895.1 Candidatus Solincola tengchongensis
CCTTCACGCGACTCCGGAGAGGGGAAAGGCAAACCGCGAGGCCTTGCGGCTCCTCGCCAAGATGCTGGGTAAGGCGGTATCCGAACTGGAACTGATACGCGGGACGGCCTCGCGCAACAAGACCGTCCTGGTGAGGGGAATCTCCACCCAGGAGGTGGAAGCCCGGCTCTCAGCATATATAACCATTAAATAGTAATCTTTTAACTATTAAAAGCCGCTATTTCTTAGTCGCCCCGCCAGGTTCTGAGATCCGTGTCTACCGGAACCGCGAGTCACCCCCGTCCGCTCCCAGAGGAGAAGGCCTCCGCCTGCGGTCCGCGGAGGCCTTGTCTTCTACTGGAGCCGTGGGCCGGCCCGACATACCCATACACGCTCGATTGACGGGATTCCTGAGCTCCCCTCCCGCGCGTCGCCGACGCAACCCTCTAAAGATCCCGTCCTTTTCCCTCTCACATCCTTATTCCCAGAAGAAATGCTTCTCCTCCCGCTGCGGCTCCGGAGGCGGAGGCGCCGGTTCCTCCTTCTTCTCCTTCCTGAGGGAACGTTCCAACATCTCCATCTCCTGCTCCGGGGTCACCGAGGGCCTAGGCTGTTGGGGTTCCGGCCGCGACTCCGGGGCCGATTCCGGCCTGGAAGGCGGCGCCGCGAAGGCGGGGGGCGCCTTCTCCTCCCGGAGGGGAGGGACCGTCTCTACGGGGGGCGCCTGGGGCGCAGCCTCCATGACCGGGGTTACGGTTGCCGTTTCCCCCACACTGCGGGCCGGTGTCTCAAACGCCTCCGGTTCCGGTACGCCCGACGGTGCGGCAACCGGCTGGGGAGGCGGCACAGGAGCCTCTACGCCGGCGGCTATTGGCCTCTCGACCGCCGCCTCGCGGACCTCGGCGGAGGCCAGGCGCGCCTCGTATTCCCGTATTAGTCCCTGGTTCCTGTCCAACATCTCCCTTATGGTGGCGATATACCTCAACACCTGCTCCCGTATCCCGGCGAAGGATTGCAGTATGCGCTCCCTCTCCGCCTTGGCCTCCTCCAGCATGCGCAGGCTCTTCTCCTGGGCCTCCTTGAGCTGCGCCTCGGCCTGCATCCTGGCTTCCTGGACGATGTTGTCCGCACTCCTCTGGGCGTTGATCAGGGCGTTCTGCAGGGTCTGCTGCATGGAATCGAACTGGGCAACCTTCTCCCGCATGCTCTCGATGAGCTCGGCCTGCTCCTGGTTGCGGTGCAGCAGCCGGTCCAGCTCGTCCGCCACCATGTCCAGGAAGGAGTCCACCTCCTCCTTGTTGTATCCGCCCACGCGCACGGTGCTGAAT
This sequence comes from Candidatus Solincola tengchongensis, assembly GCA_015711895.1. GTDB lineage: Bacteria > Actinomycetota > Geothermincolia > Geothermincolales > RBG-13-55-18 > Solincola_A > Solincola_A tengchongensis. Next base: position 1,308 of record JACVJH010000040.1, read on the forward strand.
TCCTTGTGATGGATATCCATGGGGCCGATAGCCAATTCAACCGCCTCCTTTTAACCACCCACCGTCTCCCGTTTCCGGGTCCTCCCCGTATTCCTCAAACCAGAGCGCCTCACGGCACCCGATCATCTTTATCGTCTACAGTATCTATCTCAATAACAACGAGATTATCCAATGCAGCAGGGCGATGATGCAGACGGCCACGAAGGGTGACGCGTCCAGGGCGGCTCCGCCCCGCAGTGGTATGGCGGGTATGACCCTTCTCAAGCCGGAGAGGACCGGTTCCGTGAGGTCGTAGACCAGCACCACCATGGGGCGCAGCCCGCGGGGCCAGCGCACCGGAAGCCAGCTTATGAGCACCCGGCATATGATCAACCACATATAGACGAAAAGCGCCCACCAAAGGACCTCCCCCAGCAGCCGCAACTTACACCTCCTTGGCCCTCCGGTAGGCGGCCTCCACGGCCTTGAAGAAGGCGGCCCGTAAACCACCCTCCTCCAGGGCCTCCAGGGCCATGATGGTGGACCCGCCCGGCGAGGCCACCATGTCCTTCAACCTCGAGGGTCCGTAATCGTAGAGGCGGAGCATCTGGGCGGCACCCAGCATGGTGCCCGCCACCAGCCTCAGGGCCAGTTCCCTGTCCAGGCCCAGCTTCACCCCGGCGTCGGCGAGGGCCTCGGCAACGAGGTAGAAATAGGCAGGCCCGCATCCCGAGACGGCCATGGCCGCGTCCTGGTAGGCCTCGTCTACCTGATAGACCTCGCCCAGCAGACCGAAGATCTCCTTCACCCGCTCCAGGTCCTCCTCGCGGGCGTGCCTTCCCGGACTGATGACCGACACCGCGGCCCCGGCCATGGCCGGGTTGTTGGGCATGACCCGCACCACCGGCAAGCCCTCCGGGAGCCTACCCTCGATGTGGCGCGTGGACTTGCCCATGGCGATGGAGACGATGAGCTGGCCGGGGTGCAGCACTCCCGCTATCTCCTCCAGCACCCCGTCGAGCTGCTGGGGCTTGACCGCCAGGACCAGCGTCTGCGAACCGGCCGCCGCCTCCCGGTTGTCCGTGGTCACGGCGACGCCGTATTCCGCCGCCAGGTCATCGAGCTTCCGCCGGTCGACGTCGGAGACCATGACATCCTCACCGCGGCACCAACCGGAACCGACGAGCCTGGAGAGCATGGCCCCGGCCATCCTCCCGCCCCCGATAAAAGCTATCCTGGACATGCGCACCTCGCTTGGAACGTATAAAACAAGATAGATCCCACTCCACCGCCAGCCGCCCGTCCCGGACGTTGGCGAGCTCCGGGCTTTGCGGTCAGAACTGGTTGAAGAAGCCCCTCTCCCGGAGCCAGCGCTTATCCTCGGCGGAGACCTCCACGTTGTGCGGTGTGAGGAGGAACACCCGGTCGGCGACGCGCTGTATCCCCCCGTCGAGCCCGTAGGTGAGCCCGCTGGCGAAGTCTATGAGCCTCTTGGCCAGCTCAGGGTCCGCCTGCTGTAGGTTGATGATCACCGGTATGTCCGCCTTGAACTTCTGGCCGATCTGTTCGGCGTCGTTGAAGGACTTCGGCTCCACCATGTGCACCCTCACCTGACGGTTCGGCACGGGCTGCAGGGAGGATACCCTGGCCTCCTCGCGCATGGAGCGCCGGGAGGGAGGGGCCTCCGGGACCTCGGCCTCCTCGTATTCCATCAGGTCCTCGAACTCGTCGTCCTCCACCAGCCCCAGGTAGATCAGGGCCTTGCGAAAGAATCCAGCCATGGCATACCTCCCATGAAGATTTTAACCCGAGAAGACGGCCGTGCCCACTCGGACCAGATCGGCTCCTTCCTCCACCGCTACCTCGTAATCCTGGGTCATACCCATGCTCAGACAGCTCAGGTCCACTGCCGGGAAGGCCTCCTTCAACTCGTCCCTCAACTCCCGCAGTCGCCTGAAATAAGGCCGGGCCTCTTCCCCCTCCGCCCAGAGGGGGGCTATGGTCATAAGGCCCCTCACCCGCAACCCCGGGAGCTCGACCAGCCTCTCCAGCAACCCCCGCGCCTCCTCGGGGGCCACTCCGAATTTGCTGTCCTCTCCGGAGATGTTGACCTGTACCAGGACCTCCTGCACCGTCCCCAGGCGGCATGCCCGAGAGGAGACGGCTTCCGCCAGCTTCAGGCTGTCCAGGGAATGGATGAGCCTCACCTTCCCCACCACCATATTAACCTTATTGGTCTGCAGATGGCCAACGAAGTGCCATTCCACGTCCTCCGCGATGGAGGACATCTTCTCCCGCAGCTCCTGGGCCCGGTTCTCTCCCAGCACCCGGTGCCCCGCCGCGAGGACCTCCCGTATCTCCGCCACCGTCCTTCCCTTGCTGACCACCACCAGCCCCACCCCGGCGGGGTCCCTTCCCGCCCTCGCGGCGGCCCGGGCTATGCGCTCCCTCACCCGGCGCAGGTTTTCCTCTATGGACATGTCCGTTCCGACCCTCCGCGCGTCGCGGCGCTTATTCCTCGAAGCCCACCCAGGTCACGCCGGTAAGCCCGCTCAGTTCCTCGACCACCTTCAGGAGGTCCACCTTCCCGGAGACCGTGGCCCGGAGGAGGAGCATGCATTCCCCCTCCCCCGCCTTGCAGCTCTCCATCCTCAACAACATGTGCGGGATGTGGTGTGCAGCCAGGACGCCCTGCACCTCCTGTACCAGGTCCTCCCTGGGGAGTGAGCGCACGGTGAAGTAGAGCCTCCTCCTCTGGAAGCGAGATATGATCCGCGTTTCCACCCACGGAAGGGCGATGAGCACCAGAAGGACGATGCCCGTGCAGTAACCCGCGGTGAGAAAATACCCCGCTCCGGAGGCCATCCCCACCGCCGCCGTGGCCCACATGGTGGCCGCCGTGGTGATGCCCACCACGTGGGTACCCCCGTAGATGACGATCACCCCGGCGCCCAGAAAGCCGATGCCCACCACCACCTGCGCGGCCACGCGGGCGGGGTCGGAGTCCGGGAAGGCGATGAGCGAGAGCACGGTGAAGAGGGCGGCGCCCAACGAGACCAGGATGTAGGTGCGGAAACCGGCAGGACGGTCCCCGCGTTCCCTCTCCATGCCGATGAGCCCCCCGCAGGCGGTGGCCATGAGCAGGCGCAGCAGAATGTCGGTCTCCCTCACCGTTCGACCCTCAACCGCCGTAGGTGATACGGAAATCGTCGAACTCCCCCCGGTATTCCTCCCAGGCCACCTCTACCTCGCTCACCCGGGAGGACGGGGAACCCTTCCAGCACCAGTCGATCATCCTCCTCACCGCCTCTTCCTCGCCCTCGAAGACCGCCTCCACTCGACCGTCGCGATTGTTGCGCACCCAACCCCGAACGCCCAGCCGGCGGGCGGCGTCCTGGGCGTAGGAGCGGTAGTAAACCCCCTGTACGCGTCCGCTCACCCATACGTGTGCCCTTACCTCGGCCATCCTCGCTCCCTGCCTTTCGCCGTTACCCTCTGCGAACCGAAACCGTCTCCCGCCGCCGGCCCTTTGTTCTGGAAGACTTTTCCGAGGCCTTCTCCGGAGAGGGCCCTCCCCACCGCCTGCCGCCCCACGTGCCTCACCGCCGCTCGCCCGGGAGCAGCAGGACGAAGGCTCCCTGCCGGCCCGTCACGCCCTCTCTGCGGAAGGAGAAGAAATCACCGTCGCAACACGTGCACCCACCCACTTGGTGGATGTTCTCCTCGCGCAGTCCGGCCCGCAACAGGTTTATGCGGTTGGCGCGGAAGAGATCCACTCGGGACACCCCGTCTCCGCTCACTACGCCGCTCTCCTCCCCGTATTTTTCGACGAAGAGGAGTGCCCTGCCTTCATCCACCGCGTAGCAGCAGGGACCTATGGCCGGACCCATCACCGCGCGGACCTCCTCGGGACTCACCCCCATGGCGCGCAGCCTGCGGAGAGCCGCTCCGGCGATGTCGTTGATGGTCCCCCTCCATCCGGCGTGGAGCATGGCCACACCCCGCGGAAAGGGGAAACCGAGGGCCAGGGGAACGCAGTCTGCGGTCAGAGCCGCCAGTACCAGACCGGGTCTGGTGGTGAAGAGGCCGTCGGCGGCCGGCACGACCCTCTCCCGATGCCTCCCGCCCCTGAAGACCCTGCACACCCTGGTCCCGTGCACCTGGCGCATGAAGACCACGTCCCGCAGCTCCACCCCCAGCCTCTGCGCCACCCGGGCGCGGTTCTCCATTACGTTGCGGGGATGGTCGCCGTCGCTCAGGGAGAGGTTGAGGGAGGCGAAGGGCGGCGGGCTCACTCCTCCCCAGCGGAGGGTGAAATAAAGGGCCATGCCCTCGCCGAGAAGGCGGCCCGCTTCCAGCCAGCCCCTTTTACCCTCCCTGATGCCCTTCTCCTCCGTTCCCCTCACGGTCCAGCACCTCGAGGAGGACCTTGGCTATCCGCCTCCCCACCACCTTCTGGGCGGTGAGCCTGAGGTTCTCGAACTCCACCGCCTCCCCTTGCTTGGGAATCTTTCCCATGAGGTTGTACATGAGCCCTCCCAGGGTATCCCACTGATGGGCGGGGAGCTTGGTCCCCAGCAACTCGTTGAGGTCGTCGATGGAGATGCGGGCGTCGAACGTGTACCGCCCGTCCCCCAGGCTCTCGTAGAGCTCTCGCGCGCTGTCGTACTCGTCGAAGATCTCCCCCACGATCTCCTCCAGGAGGTCCTCTATGGTCACCAGCCCGGAGGTGCCTCCGTACTCGTCGAGGACGATTGCCATGTGGATGGTGAGGGCCCGCATCTCGTTGAGCAACTCGCTTACCCGCTTGGTCTCGGGGACGAAATAGGCCTCGCGCAAGAGGTCCCTGGGCCGGGCGTCGCTCTCCCCGCGCTTGAGGTATGGCAGCAGGTCCTTGGCGTAGAGCACCCCCACGATGTGGTCGAAGTCGCGCCGGTACACGGGAATGCGGGAAAAACCGGAGCTCATGATGACCTCCAGGGCCTCCTCCATGCTCGCCCCCTCCTCCAGCATGACCATGTCCGTGCGCGGGATCATGACCTCCCTCACCAGAGTGTCGCCGAACTCGAATATGGAATGGATGAGCTTCTTTTCCTCCTCCTCGATGACCGCCTGTTCCTCCGCAGCGGTTACCAGGGCCTTTATGTCCCCTTCGGTGACGAAGGGCCCCTCACGCATGGTCTTTCCCCCGAATAGCCTGATCACCCCGTTGGAGATGGCGATGAGAAAACGGACCAGAGGGTAGAAGACGGCGGATAGTGCCCTTACCGCCGGGGCGACCAGAAAGGCGGTGCGCTCCGGGTGGTTGGTGGCGTAGGTCTTGGGGGCCATCTCGGAGAAGATGAAGATGAGGAAGGTCATCACCCCCGTGGCCACGGCCGTGGGGCCGGGAAGGCCCAGCTCCAGGGCCAGTCCGGTGGCCAGGGCCGAAGCCCCCACCTGGACAAGCAGGGTGAGCATGAGGATGGTGGAGAGGAAGCGGCTGGGGTGTTCCAGCAGTCTTTCCAGACGTTCCGCCCTCCGATCCCCTTCCTCCCTCCGGGAACGTACCCGATAGCGGTTCACGCTGACCAGGGATATCTCCGCCATGGCCAGAAAGGCCGCCGCCAGGAGCAGGCCCACCAGAGCCGCCGCCCTCCAGGCAATGGCCCATCCCGTGATGGCGGCTGTGGCCATGGCGCACGACGCGGCCGCTTTCACCTTCCTTCCTCCCCCCTCAACCCCAGGATCTCCCTGGCCCTGCGATCCATGATCCCCGCGCCCTTCTCGCTCTCGTCCTCGTAGCCAAGGAGGTGGAGCACGCCGTGAACGGCCACCAGCTCCAGCTCCCTCCCCTCCTCCACCGCGTAACGCCGCCGGTGGCGGCGTACGAAGGAAGGGCATACGAGGACGTCCCCGAGGAGGCGGGTTTCCCCGTCGTCCTCCCCCAGCGGGAAGGCCAGCACGTCCGTGGGCCCATCCCTGTTAAGGTATTTTCGATTGTAATCCGCCATCTCCCTCTCGCTCAGGGCGGTCAGGGACAGCACGCTGTTCTCCGCCGCTCCCTCGGAGCGCAAGGCCTTGAGGCAAGCCCTGCGCAGGGCCCCCTCGTCTAGCACGGAGCGGCAGCGGCGGTTCACCAGCACCCGCATTCACGCCCCCTCCCTTTTCACCAGCGCCGGGTATTCCACGCGCACGTGGTACATGCCGCAGAGGACGCGGGTGAACTCCCTGGTTATCCTCTCCAGGTCGGCCAGGGTGAGCCCCGACTCGTCCAACTGCCCGTCGTCCAACCTCTCCCGGATCATGTTGCGCACCAGTTGTTCCAGCTGCACCGGGGTGGGCCGCTCCAGAGCCTTGGCCGCGGCCTCCACGGCGTCGGCCAGCATGACCACCGCCGCCTCCTTGGTCTGCGGCTTGCGCCCTGGGTATCGGAAGCGGGTCTCGACCACCCTCTCCGTGGGCCCCTTGTCCTTTAGGGCCTGGGCGTAGAAATAGCGCACCAGAGAGGTACCGTGATGCTGGTGGATGATGTCCACCACCTCCGGCGGCAACCGGTATTCCCTGGCCAGCTCCACCCCCTCCCTCACGTGGGCGGTTATCACCAGGGCGCTGAGATTGGGCTTCAGACCGTCGTGCCCGTTGAATCCCTCGGGCTGGTTCTCCACGAAGAAGGAGGACCTCTTAACCTTCCCCACGTCGTGGTAATAGGAGGCCACCCTGGTGAGGATGGCATCGGCCCCGATGGCCTGGGCGGCCGCCTCGGCCAGGTTTCCCACCACGATGCTGTGGCTGTAGGTCCCCGGCGCTTTGTTTATCAAGAGCTTCATCAACGGATGGTCGGGCGAGGCCAGTTCCATCATGTGCATGGGGGTGAAGACACCGGATATCCTCTCCATCACCGGTATGGCCCCCAGAGCGAGGAGCATGCACAGGGCCCCGTTGCCCAGGCCTATGGCTCCGGAGAGGAAGACCAGGCGCAACTCCTTGAAAAGGGAGGCAGTGAGCATGGCCCCGACGGCGAGGAACAGGGAGATCCCCACGCCGGCTTTCAAGAGCATCTCCTTTTTCCTGAGGCGGGTGACGGCCAGGGCACCGGCCACCCCGGAGAGCAGGACGTAGGCAGCAAGGGGGAAGTTGCCCTTGAGAAGGATCCCGCCCAGGACGCCCGCCAGCACCCCGGTGAAAAGGGCGGTGAGGTTGTCCAGCATGGCGGCCATGGTCAAACCCACCAGCGCCGAGGGCACGAGGTATCCCCAGAGGGGGTTCTGGTCCGCGAAGAGAGCGAAGAGGCGCGACAGGAAAACGTAGGCCAGGAAGAGCAGGCACAGCGCGGCTACGGTCCTCCACTCCGCGAGCATCGCTTCCCGGTAGCGCAGGAAGAACCAGGCCGCCCCCGCGTACAGCAGGAGGGCCATGAGCGCCACCCCCACCACCTGCTGGTAGCTGCCCATGGGCGACAGCGCCCCCACCTCACGCAGGGAGGCCAGGATGAGGGGGGTTATGATCTCCCCCTTGCCCACAATCTTCTGCCCGGCCACGTAGTGGACGTAGACCGGGGGAACGGCCCTGGCAGCCTCTTCCATGTCCCTTTGCACCGTCTCCGCGGAGTAGGCCGTGTTGATGGCCAGAAAAGCGGAGGTCAGGTCGGCCGCCGCCCTGCGGAATTCCTCAAGCAGCGAGAGGGACATGGCCTTATCCGCCGCCTCGGCCTTCACGCTCTCCAGGTTGTCGTAAGAGACGGGACGGGACATGGCCTGGCTCAAAAGCTGGGAGACGGAGGAATGAAGCAACCTGGAATCCTCCGGTGAGGCGTTCAGGATCAGGTTCAAGGTGGCATCACCAATACCCACGCCGAACTCCTGGCGAAGCGCCGCCGTCCCCTCCGTTCCCGTTCTCTCCCCTCCTCGCAGCTCGGCCACCCGTGAGAAGAAGGCCTCCAGGCGCGCCAGGGCTCGGTCGAGGGCCGCCCGGTTGACGAAGATGTCCTGCACTTTCCGCCTCTCCTGCTCGCGGAGGGCCTCGGTGCCTTCCTCGTCGAGGACCTCGAAATCCCGCGGGGAGATGACCGTCTCCGTGCTCGGCTTGCCCACCTCGAAGCGCGCCGGACGAGGCAGGTACTCGAGGACCAGGACGGCGAGGAGGATGAAAAGCGTGGTGAGGGAGACCAGAAGCGACCTTGCCTTTCCCGAGGCGGGAAAACCTGCCTTCCGTCCCCTGCGGGACCGTCTTGAACCTTCCTTGTCTTCCATGGCTCCTTAAGGATATTATACACCAGCCCGCTCTAAGGGCGCCGCCGTCCGGGGTCCCAGGTTCTTCCAGAAGGTGGGTGCCGACGCTCACCTCCCTCCATCTTCGCCCTTCCCGGAACGCATGTCGTAAAGGCGGTAGGCCTTGACGATCTCCTGGACTATCTTGTGCCGCACGACGTCGCGTTCGTCCAGGTAGACGAACTCGATGCCCTCTATGCCGGCGAGTATCTCCCGCACCACGTTCATCCCCGAGGGCTGGCCGCCGGGGAGGTCTATCTGGGTTATGTCGCCGGTGACCACGGCCTTGGAGCCGAAACCGAGCCGGGTGAGGAACATCTTCATCTGCTCCGGAGAGGTGTTCTGTGCCTCGTCTAGGACGATGAAGGAATCGTTGAGGGTGCGACCCCGCATGTAGGCCAGAGGGGCCACCTCTATGACCCCCTGCTCCATGTACCTGGTGAATTTTTCCACATCGAGCATCTCGTAGAGGCAGTCGTAGAGCGGGCGGAGGTAGGGGTCCACCTTCTGGTAGATGTCGCCGGGCAAAAACCCCAGTTTCTCCCCCGCCTCCACCGCAGGCCGGGTGAGGATTATCCTTCCCACCTCTCGGGAGAGGAGGGCCTTCACGGCCATGGCCATGGCCAGGTAGGTCTTCCCGGTACCCGCCGGCCCGATGGAGAAGACGATGGTGTTGTTGCGGATGGCCTCCACGTAGCGCTTCTGGTTGGGGGTCTTGGGGCGTATGGCCTTTCCCCGGCGTGAGATGATGATGTCCGAGAAGACCTCCGTGGGCTTGAGCTCCTCCTCGGCCAGTACCATCTCTATGGCCCTCTCCACGCTCTCCGGGGTGAGGTCCATCCCCGATGAGAGGAGCATGATGAGCTCCTCGAAGAGCTTGGCCAGGGCCTCGAGCTCTTCCTCCTCCTCCCCGGAGATGGTGATCTCGTTGCCGCGCACCAGGATGCTACTGCGGAAGGACTTCTCGACGATCTTGAGGAGCTCGTCCCTCTCTCCCAGCAAGTTGACCATGGGCTGGTTCCCCGGGACCAGGATCTTGAGCTCCTTCCTGCCGCCCTCCGTCTCCTGCGCCTTCTTTCTTTGCGACAAGTCCCTATCGACCTCCTATCTCAACCCGGCGGCCAGAGCATCGGCCTCCCTCCCAGGACGTGGAAGTGGAGGTGAAAGACGCTCTGTCCCGCGCCCCTCTCCACGTTGGTCAGGATGCGCACGCCTGTGCCCGCTATACCCTCATCCTCGGATATACGCCGGATGACCTTGAAGATCCGGGCGAGCAGCTCACCGTCCTCCTCCCCCAGGTCGAAGGCCGAGCGCAGGTGCTCGCGGGGAACGACCAGCACGTGCACCGGCGCCTGGGGGTTGATGTCCCGGAAGGCCACCACCCGGTCGTCGGAGTAGACGATGTCGGCGTCCATCTCCCCCTTCGCGATGCGGCAGAAGATGCAGTCCTCCATTTTCACCTCCCTTGCCCCCTCCTCCGTTCGTCACGCCTCGATACGG
>MU158581.1:0-7417 GCA_015711895.1 Candidatus Solincola tengchongensis
GCGAGGGCGGCCGCACGGTGGGGGCCGGAAGGGTGGTGGAGATCAGCCGCTGAGCGGAGGACCACGAGGTTTAAAGTTATGGCCAAGCCAAGACAGAAGATAAGGATAAGGCTCAAGGCGTACGACCATGAGATAATCGACCGCTCCGCGAAGCAGATCGTGGAGACGGCGAAGCGGACGGGCGCTTCCATCTCGGGGCCGGTTCCCCTGCCCACCGAGAAGCACGTGTACTGCGTCATCCGCTCGCCGCACGTGAACAAGGATTCGCGGGAACACTTCGAGATGCGGGTCCACAAGAGGCTCATAGATATACTGGACCCCACTCCAAAGACGGTGGATTCGCTGATGCGCATGGACCTGCCGGCGGGAGTGGATATCGAGATCAAGCTGTGAGCCTCGGAGCGGTCGGTGCCGGAGGGCGCGGGAGCCGCCTTCGCGCCGTGGAGAGGTGGGAGAATTGAAGGGAATCATCGGACGAAAGATAGCCATGACGCAGATCTTCACCGAGGACGGCAGGGTCGTCCCGGTCACCGTCGTGGAGGCCGGCCCGTGCACGGTCACCCAGGTGAAGACGGTGGAGAAGGAGGGCTACAACGCGGTGCAGCTGGGCTTCGGTGCGGTGTCCGAGAGGAAGCTGAACAAGCCGCTGCGCGGCCACTTCGAGAGCAAGGGCCTTGAACCCCACCGGCACCTGGCGGAGATCCGTGTGGACGACACCTCCGCTTACCAGGTGGGCCAGAAGGTCACCGTGGAGTCATTCGCCAAAGGGGAGAGGGTGGACGTCACCGGCAAGTCCAAAGGCAAGGGCTTTGCCGGGGTGGTGAAGCGGCATGGCTTCGGCGGAGGGCCAGGTTCCCATGGAGCCCATTTCCACCGCGCTCCGGGTTCCATCGGCGCCTGTGCCACGCCCTCCCGGGTGTTCCGTGGATCGCGCATGCCCGGCCGCATGGGGGGCGAGAGGGTGACTGCCCTCAACCTGGAGGTGGTGGACGTGAAGCCGGAGCGCAACCTCCTGCTTTTGAAAGGCAGCGTGCCGGGCCCCAAGGGAGGGCTCCTGATCATCCGAGAGTCGGTCAAGGGACGTCGCAAGCGGAGCAGGAAAGCCCACGTGCTGACCTGAAAGGACGAGGATGGAGCAGGTCATGAAGTCGGTTCCGGTCTACGACCTGGAGGGGAATAAGACAGGAGAGGTCCAGCTGAAGGACTACTACTTCGGCTGCGAGATAAACATCCCCGTCATGCACCTTGTGGTCCGCCGCCAGCTGGCCGCCGCCCGGCGGGGCACCGCTTCCACCAAGAACCGCAGCGCAGTGAGCGGGGGCGGCCGCAAGCCCTGGCGCCAGAAGGGGACGGGAAGGGCCCGTGCGGGTTCCATCCGTTCGCCCCTCTGGAGGGGAGGAGGCACGGTGCACGGCCCGCAGCCCAGGGATTACAGCTTCAAGGTCAACCGCAAGGTACGCCGACTGGCCCTGCGGTCGGCCCTGAGCGTGCGGGCCAGCGAGGACCGGGTGATGGTGCTCGAGGACTTCACCTTCTCCGAGCCCAAGACCAAACTGGCGGCGGCGATATTCCGGGCCCTAGGCGTGGAGGACGACGTGCTCCTGGTCCTCCCGGAGGACGACGAGAACGTGGTGAAGTCCATGCGCAACCTCCCCTTCGTGGAGGTCATCCGGGTGGAGGACCTGAACACCTACGACGTGCTGGCCAACGACCGGGTCATCTTCACCCGAAGCTCGCTGGACAAGCTGCAGGAGGGGGTGCAGGATGAAGGATCCGCGTGACGTCATCATCCGGCCGGTGATCTCGGAGAAGAGCTACAACCTGCTGGATCAGAACAAGTACACCTTCGAGGTGCACCCCAAGGCGCGGAAGACGGAGATCCGCCAGGCGGTGGAGCAGATATTCAACGTCAAGGTCACCGGGGTGAACACCATCAAGGTCCCTCCCAAGCCGCGCCGCAGGGGATGGACCTCGGGGCGCACGGCGGCGCGCAAGAAGGCCGTGGTCACCTTGGCCCCGGGTTACAGCATCGAGTTCTTCGAGGGACCGCTGGGTTAATGCTTAAGAGGATGGTAGGAAATGGGTATCAAGAGATATAAGCCGACCTCTCCGGGAAGGAGGTTCACCACGCTCTCCGACTTCCAGGAGATAACCAAAAAGGAGCCGGAGAAGAGCCTCCTGGCCCCCATGAACTACAAGGCGGGCCGCAACAACCGGGGCCGCATAACCACGCGCCACAAGGGCGGACGGGTGAAGAGGCGCTACCGCATAATCGATTTCAAGCGGGACAAGGACGGAATCCCGGCCAAGGTGGTGGCCATAGAGTACGATCCCAACCGCACGGCACGCATCGCCCTCCTGCATTATGAGGACGGCGAGAAACGCTACATCCTGGCTCCCCTCAACCTCAAGGTCGGGGACCGGGTGATGAGCGGCCCGGACGCGGACATCAAACCGGGGAACGCCCTGCCCCTCTCGGCCATACCCGTGGGTACCACCATCCACAACATCGAGCTCAAGCCGGGGGCGGGGGGGAAGATGGTGCGTGCCGCGGGAGGTGCCGCCCAGCTCATGGCCAAGGAGGGCGAGTTCGCCCACATAAGGCTGCCCTCCAGCGAAGTGCGGCTGGTGAGCCTCAAGTGCCGGGCCACGGTGGGTCAGCTGGGCAACGTGGAGCACGAGCTGCAGAGCGAGGGCAAGGCGGGACGGGGCCGCTGGAAGGGCCGCCGTCCCACGGTACGCGGAACCGCGTGGACCACCCCCACGGTGGAGGGGAGGGCAAGTCCTCTGCCGGACGGCATCCGGTCACTCCCTGGGGCAAGCCCACTCTGGGGTACCGGACGCGAAAGAAGAACAAGCCCTCCAACAAGTACATCGTGCGCAGGCGCAAGAGCTGAGATATAGGGAGGTAAGGTAACCTTGGGCAGGTCTTTGAAGAAGGGCCCCTACGTGGACGAGAAGCTCTATTTCAAGATCGAGGAGCTCAACCGGCGCAACGAGAAGAGGGTCATAAAGACCTGGTCCCGCAGATCGACCATCTTCCCGGAGATGGTGGGGCACACCATAGCCGTCTACGACGGGAAGAGGCACGTTCCGGTGTACATAACCGAGAACATGGTGGGGCACAAGCTGGGGGAGTTCGCTCCCACCCGGCGCCGCACCAAGCACGGGCACGCCCACGAGAGGCCCACCCGGTTGAAGTGATGGCCGAAGGGAAGGCAGGAGACGGAAGATGGCCGAGGTTCAGGAAGGCGGCGTGACGGTTCGGGCGGTTGCCCGCTACGTGAGGGTATCACCCTACAAGGCGCGCCAGGTGGCGGACCAGATCCGGGGAAAGGACCTGGAGGAGGCGCGATACATAATCCGCTTCTCCCCCAAGGCCGCGGCGCGCCTGGTGGGGAAGGTATTGGAGTCCGCGGTGGCCAACGCGGAGAACAACAACGGCTTGCGGGCCGAGGACCTGGTGGTGGTCAACTGCTACGTGGACGAGGGCCCCACCCTGAAGAGATGGAGGCCGAGAGCCTTGGGCAGGGCCACCCGCATCCGCAAGCGCACCAGCCACATAACCGTGGTCCTGGGCGAGAGGGAGGGACGCGAGGAAAGCTCCAGGCGACGCGGCGGCCGCGGCCGCCCCGGAAGGCGAAGGAAAGGATGAAGGAGGCGTGGGTCAGAAGGTTCATCCGTACGGTTTCCGTCTAGGGGTCATCTACGACTGGAAATCCCGCTGGTTCGCCACCCGGGATTACGCCGACCTGCTCCAGGAGGACCTGGCTATCAGGCGTTACATCCGGGAATACATGAAGAGGGCGGCCATATCCAGGGTGGAGATCGAGCGCACCTCCAAGCGGGTCAAGGTGGACATCTTCACCGCCCGTCCGGGAATCGTCATCGGCCGCCGGGGCGCTGAGGTGGACCGCATCAAGCGGGACCTCTCCGAGATGACCGGTAAAGATGTTCAGGTGAACATCCAGGAGATCGACACGCCCGAGCTGGACGCCTTCCTGGTGGCCCAGAACGTGGCCGAGCAGCTGGAGGGGAGGGTGTCCTTCCGGAGGGCCATGAAGAGGGCGGTGCAGAACGCCATGCGTGCCGGCGCCAAGGGGATAAAGATCTCCTGCGCCGGGAGGCTGGGAGGCGCGGAGATGGCCCGCACCGAGTGGTACCGGGAAGGAAGGGTGCCCCTGCAGACCCTGCGCGCGGACATCGATTACGGGTTCTGCGTGGCCCGCACCACCTTCGGTGTCATCGGGGTGAAGGTTTGGATCTACAAGGGGCTCATAGGCGAGCCGGACAGGAAGTCCCGCGAGAGGGCCGTGGAGGAGAAGCGGCCCCTGAGCGCGGCCGCGGGAACCCTCGTGGAGGCGGAGCCCGAGGAGGAGATGGTTCCGGAACCCGTGGCGGCTCCGGAGGAGGACGAGGAATACGAGTATCAGGAGGTTGAGGCTGATGCTGATGCCTCGTAAGATCAGACACCGCAAGGTGCAGCGCGGGAGGCTCAAGGGCCGCTCCAAGGGAGGCACCGAGGTCCATTTCGGTGACTACGGGCTACAGGCCTTGGAACCGGCCTGGGTCACGGCGCGTCAGATCGAAGCGGCCAGGGTGGCCATCACCCGGCACGTCAAGAGGAGCGGGAAGGTGTGGATCAACATCTTTCCCGATAAACCGGTGTCCAAGAAACCCGCTGAAACGCGTATGGGAAGCGGAAAGGGGAACCCGGACCACTGGGTGGCGGTGGTCAAGCCGGGACGGGTGATGTTCGAACTTTCCGGGGTGCCCGAGCACGTGGCCCAGGAGGCCATGCGCCGGGCGGCTCATAAGATGCCCATGAAATGCCGTTTCGTGAAGCGCGTCAGCATGGGTGGTGAGTGAGCATGGTAAAGGCCAGGGAGCTTCGCCAGTATTCGTACGAGGAGCTTCTGCAGAAGCTGCGGGAGGCCAAGGAGGAGCTCTTCAACCTGCGCTTTCAGGCGGCCACCGGACAGCTGGACAACACGGCGCGCATCAAGGAGACCAAGAAGGACATCGCGCGCATCTGCACGGTCATCCGTGAGTACGAGTTGAGCGGTGAAAAAGGTTAAACCGGGGAAAGGAAGGGAACCGGAGGATGGCGGAACGGACGACGCGGCGTAAGGTGCGCATGGGAACGGTGGTCTCGGACAAGATGGACAAGACCATCGTGGTCAAGGTGGAGACGCGCATGCCCCACCCGCTGTACGGCAAGATCGTGACCCGCAGCAAGAAATACAAGGCGCACGACGAGAAGAACGAGTGCCGGGTGGGGGATGTGGTGAGGCTCATGGAGACCAGGCCGCTCTCCCGCACCAAGCGCTGGAGGCTTCTGGAGATCGTGGAGCGCGCGGAGTAGGCGCAGGCGGTCCGCGGTTCGGAGGTAGAAGATGATACAGGCGGAATCGCGAGTGAGGATAGCCGACAACACGGGCGCCCGGGAACTCCTGGTGATCAAAGTGCTGGGAGGCTCGGGGAGGCGTTACGCCGGGGTGGGGGACATAGTGGTGGGCACGGTCAAATCGGCCATCCCCGGCGGCTCAGTGAAGAAGGGCGACGTGGTGAAGGCGGTGGTGGTGCGCACCAAGAAGGAGAGGAGGCGCAAGGACGGCTCCTACATCAAGTTCGACGAGAACGCCGTGGTGCTGATCAACGAGGCCAAGGACCCGCGTGGCACGCGCATCTTCGGCCCGGTGGCCAGGGAGTTGAGGGAGAAGAAGTTCATGAAGATCGTCTCCCTGGCACCCGAGGTCCTTTGAACCGGGGACGGCGAGGAGTGGAAGAAAATGGCAGGACTTAAGATAAGGAAAGGCGACCGGGTGCAGGTCATCTCCGGGAAGGACCGGGGGAAGCAGGGCAAGGTCTTGCGCAGCTTTCCCCGCGAGAGGCGGGTGGTCGTGGAGGGCGTGAACCTGGTGAAGAGGCACGCGCGGCCCAGCCAGGAGAACCCCCAGGGGGGGATCGTGACCAAGGAGGCGCCCATCCACGTGTCCAACGTGGCCCTGGTGTGCGGGTCCTGCAACCGCCCCATCCGCGTCGCCTACCGGTTCGACTCCGAGGGGAACAAGCGGCGCTTCTGCCGCAAGTGCGGCGCGGACATCGACTGAACGCTGGGATCTGGAACGAGGAAGGGAACATGGCTCCGAGGCTGAAGGAGAAATATCTGAAGGAAGTGGTGCCGGCCCTCAAGCAGAGGTTCGGGTACCGCAACGACATGGAAGTCCCGCGTCTGGAGAAGATAGTGGTCAACATGGGGGTGGGCGAGGGAGCCCACGACCCCAAGGCCATAGACGGGGCCATGAAGGACCTGGCCCTGATAACCGGCCAGAAGCCCAAGCTTAACCGGGCCAAGAAGTCGGTGGCCGGCTTCAAGCTGCGGGCCGGGATGTCCGTGGGTTGTAAGGTCACCCTACGGGGCGACCGCATGTACGAGTTCCTGGACCGCCTGATGTCCCTGGCCATCCCGCGGGTGAGGGACTTCCGAGGGCTGAACCCCAAGTCCTTCGACGGGAGGGGCAATTTCACCATGGGACTCGACGAGCAGCTGGTGTTTCCGGAGATTGACTACGACGACATCGACAGGGTGAGAGGGATGGACATAACCATCGTGACCACGGCCAAGACCGACGAGGAGGGGCGAGCCCTGCTGGACGCGCTGGGCATGCCCTTCCGCGGCAAGTGAGCAGGAGGCGGCATGGCGAAGAAGTCCTTGATTGCCAAGCAGAAGAGACCTCCCAAGTTCCGCACCCGGGCCTACAACCGGTGCAAGCGTTGCGGCCGGCCGCGGGGGTATTTCCGCAAGTTCGAGCTCTGCCGCGTGTGCCTGCGCGAGCTGGCGCACGAGGGCGAGATCCCCGGGATCACCAAGTCGAGCTGGTAAGGAGGCGTGGGAGATGACCATGACCGATCCCATAGCGGACATGCTGACCCGCATACGCAACGCCAGCGCCGCCCGCCACGAGTGGGTGGAGATGCCCAACTCCGGCATGAAGCAGTCCATAGCCCAGATACTCAAGAGGGAGGGCTTCATCGCGGACTTCGAGGTGGTCAAGGGGAAGAGTTACGACATCTTGAGGATAAAGCTGGCCTACGGACCCAACCGCGAGTCCCTCATCAACGGGATCAAGCGCATCAGCAAGCCCGGGCTGCGGGTATACGCCAAGAAGGCCCAGATGCCCAGGGTCCTTGGAGGGCTGGGGATCGCCATCATCTCCACCTCCAAGGGCCTCCTGACGGACCGGGAGGCTCGGGAGAAGAACGTTGGGGGCGAGGTCATCGCCTACGTGTGGTGAGGAAGGGAACGCGAAGCGGGAAGAACGCTGGAGGTAACAGTTGTCCAGGATAGGCAGGATGCCCATACCCGTCCCGGAGGGGACGGAGGTGAGGATAGAGGGTAACCGGGTGACGGTGA
>MU158581.1:7427-10768 GCA_015711895.1 Candidatus Solincola tengchongensis
GGCCCCAAGGGAGAGCTCACCCAGGAGTTCCACCCGGACATGATCATCGAGATGGAAGAGGGTACCATCCGGGTGAAGAGGCCTTCGGACTCCAAGTTCCATAAGTCGCTGCACGGCCTGACGCGGAGCCTTCTGGCCAACATGGTGGAGGGAGTCACCAAGGGGTTCGAGAAGAACCTGGAGATACACGGAGTGGGTTACCGCGCTGTGGCCAAGGGACCGGACATCGAACTCTCCCTGGGTTTCTCCCACCCCGTCCTGGTCAAGGCTCCCGAGGGTGTCGAGTTCGAGCTGGTGACCCCCACCAGGATAAGGGTGAAGGGAGCGGACAAGCAAAAGGTGGGGGAGATAGCGGCCAAGATACGCGCCCTGCGCAAGCCCGATCCCTACAAGGGCAAAGGCATCCGCTACGCCGGGGAGCAGATACGGCGCAAGGCGGGCAAAGCCCTCAAGTAAGTTGCGGGCCGCGATGCACTGTGCGGGGAGAGCGTGCATGAGCGGGGCCGAGGAGAAGGATATGAGGAGGGAGAAGCTCCGCAAGCGGGTTGGCCCTCGGGGCGACCTCCCGAATTGGTGATCGTGTACCTCGATTCCGGGAATGGAGCGATAAGGAATGGACAAGGCCAAGGAAAAGAGGATGAAGAAGGAGCGCCGCCGCAGGCGGGTGCGCAAGAAGATATACGGCGTGCCGGAGAGGCCGAGGCTCTCGGTCTTCCGCAGCAACCGTCATATCTACGCACAGATCATCGACGACACCGTGGGGCATACCCTGGCCAGCGCCTCCTCCATGGAGAAAGGCTTGGACCTGGAGGGGAAGAAGAAGACCGAGGTGGCCATGGAGGTGGGGCGGCTGCTGGCGGCCAGGGCCCGCGAGAAGGGTATCGTGAAGGTTGTGTTCGACCGGGGCGGCAACCTCTATCACGGGAGGGTCAAGGCCCTGGCGGAGGGAGCGCGAGAGGGAGGACTGGAGTTCTGATGCCTTCCCGGACGGAGAGAGCTGGAGGTAGTTCATGCCCAAGATAGACCCGACCGTTCTGGAGCTGGAGGAGAAGGTCGTCCACATCAACCGCGTGGCCAAGGTGGTGAAGGGAGGGCGCCGCTTCAGCTTCACCGCCCTGGTTGTGGTTGGGGACAGGGCGGGAGTGGTGGGCTACGGTTACGGGAAGGCCCGCGAGGTCCCCCTGGCCATCCAGAAGGGCGTGGAGAAGGCCAAACGCAACCTCTTCAAGGTGCCCACCCGCGGGACAACCATCCCCCACCAGGTGGTGGGCAAGTTCGAGTCCTCGCGGGTACTGCTCAAACCGGCCAGCGAGGGAACCGGGGTCATCGCCGGCGGCCCGGTGCGCGCGGTGATCGAGCTCAGTGGTATCCAAGACGTGCTCACCAAGACCTACGGCTCGCGCAACCCGGTCAACGTGGTCAAGGCCACCTTCGAGGGACTCAAGGCCATAAGCCGGGCCCGGGAGGTGGCGGAGATAAGGAGGGCGCAGTTGCGCAAGTCCCGGGAGAAGGAGGCGGTCAAGGGATGAGCGCGGAGGAGAAGATGCTTCGCATCACCCTGGTGCGCAGCCTCATCGGCCGTCCCGAGAAGCAGAGGCGCACCATAAGGGCCCTGGGGCTGAAGCGGATCAATCATTCCGTGGTCCACAGGGATACCCCGGAGATCAGGGGGATGGTCAAGCGGGTCACCCACCTGGTGAGGGTGGAACCCCTGGAGGAGTGACGCGCACCGTCGGTGCGCCCGCGGGATGCCGCAACGGGCGGAGTGGGAATGATCTGACCGCGCGAGAGACGGCCCGAGATCGGTAGGCGGCCTTTACGGCGGAGGAGGAACGAGCGGAGTAAAGGACGGGAGACGGGAGATGGTTCTGAAGATAAACGACCTCAAGCCGGCGCCGGGCTCCACCCATGCCCCCAAGCGGGTGGGGAGGGGACGTTCGTCGGGTCACGGAAAGACCAGCGGGCGGGGCCAGAAGGGGCAGAAGGCCCGTGACAAGACGCGCATCGGTTTCGAGGGCGGGCAGATGCCCCTCCAGAGGAGGATACCCAAGTTGAGGGGCTTCCGGCCGCGGGACAAGAAGGAGTACCACCTGGTCAACGTGGAGAAGCTGAACCTCTTCTCCGAGGGAGAGACGGTGACCCCGGAGGCGCTGGTGGAGAAGGGGATACTGAAGAAGCTGCGGCACGAGGTGAAGATCCTGGGCCGCGGCGAGCTGGAGCGGAGGCTCACGGTGCGGGCGAACGCCTTCACCAGGGGAGCGGTGGCCAAGATTGAGGCCGCGGGCGGAAGGGCCGAGGTGATCTGATTTGCTCCGCACCTTCCGCAACATCTTCAAGGTCGAGGACCTGCGCCGTAAACTCCTCTTCACCCTACTGATAATCCTCCTCTACCGCGTGGGCTCGGCCATCCCCTCGCCGGGCGTTAACACCCAGGCCCTGCAGAAGCTCATCCAGGAGGGGGGCGGGGTGCTGGGCTTCCTAAACTTCTTCTCCGGCGGGGCCCTCTCCCACCTGGCCATCTTCGGCCTGGGCATCATGCCCTACATCACCGCGGCCATCATCATGGAGATGCTGGTGGCGGTGATCCCCAAGCTCAAGGAGTGGCAGGAGGAGGGGGAATCCGGGCGACGCAAGATAACCCAGGTCACGCGCTACCTGACCCTGGGCCTGGCCCTAATGCAGTCCATCGGGCTGGTGTGGCAGTTCTCCCGCTGGCAGAGCATCGGCGGGGAGAGCATCCGCAGCATCGAGTTCACCTGGAGGAAGGGGATCGTGGTCATCCTGACCCTCACTGCGGGCATGGCCCTGCTCATGTGGTTCGGGGAACTGATAACCGAGCGGGGGATCGGGAACGGGATGTCCATCCTCATCTTCGTCTCCATCATCGCCCGGGTGCCCGTGGAGTTCAAGAACCTCATCACCAACACCGAGCTCCGCTACGGGAACATAGCTTACGGGATCGTCATCTCCGCGGTCATGTCCTTGGCGGTGATCCTGGCCGTGATTTATCTGGACCAGGGGGAGAGGCGCATCCCGGTGCAGTACGCCAAGCAGATAAGGGGAAGGCGCATGACCATGGGGGGCACCACCTACCTGCCCCTGAAGATAAACACCTCGGGGGTCATCCCCATCATATTCGCCTCCTCGGTCATCTACTTCCCTACCATGCTGGCCCAGTTCATACCCGCCCTCACAGGAGTGGCCACGCGCCTCTCCCAGGGCTGGCTCTATTTCGTAGTCTATACCCTGCTGATAATCTTCTTCGCCTACTTCTACACCTATATAGTCTTCGATCCCTTCACCCAGGCGGAGCACCTCAAGAAGTACGGCGCCTTCGTGCC
>JACVJH010000043.1 GCA_015711895.1 Candidatus Solincola tengchongensis
CGATGCGAGCTCGCCGGCCAGAGCCAGCAAGGGATGCAGGTGACCTCCTGTCCCTCCCCCGCATACGGCTATCCTCACGGCTGCTCCTCCTCTTCGACCCGGCGGCTCGCTTCCCGCCCCAGCGGGAGACGCTTAAGAGTATACCGGTCATGCACAGGCTTATCACCAGGGAGGACCCGCCGTAACTGAAGAAGGGCAGGGTGACCCCGGTTATGGGGAGCACACCCGTGGCGGCTCCCATGTTCACCACGGCCTGCGTTCCCATCACGCAGACGATCCCCGCCGCCAGCATCCTGCCGGACCGGTCCGGTGTCCGGCGGGCTATCCTCAGGCCCAGGTAGACGAAGAGGGAGAGGAGGAGCACCACGGTCAGGGTGCCCGCCAACCCCAACTCCTCGCCGATGATGGAGAATATGAAATCGGTATGGGCATTAGGAAGGTAGAAGAACTTCTGCCGGCTCATCCCCAGCCCCAGCCCGGTAAGCCGCCCTGAACCAAGGGCCAGCATGGACTGGATGACGTGAAAGCCGCCCTCCCTGGGCGCGCTCCAGGGATCCAGAAAGGCCAGGAAACGCGCCCTCCGGTAAGGGGAGACGACGATGAACAGCAGGGTGAGGCCCATGCCGCTCAAGGCCAGGGAGAGCACCTTTCTCAGGGGCGCGCCGGACAGGTAGAGGACCACGAAGGCTGAAAGGGCAACGATGAGCATGCTCCCCAGGTCGGGCTCCATGATGATGAGCAGGGAGGCCAGGCCGGTGACCACCAGCACCGGCACCGCTATCTCCTTCCAGGACTCCGGCCTCTCGTTGCGTCTCCCGTAATGATACACGGCAAAGAGGAGCAGAGAGAGCTTGGTCAGCTCGGAGGGTTGTATGACCAGAGGTCCGAAGTTAAGGGAACGGCGAGATCCGTAGACCAGGTCCCCGAAAAGGAGCACGGCCACCAATCCCACCAGGGAAAGGGAGAGGAGAAGGGGCGAGAGCTGCACGAGGCGTCGGTAGTCCATCCTCGCCAGCACCGCCAGGGCCGCCAGGCCCGCCGTGAACCACAGGGCCTGGCGGAGGAGGAAATAATAGCTTGAGCCGTAGCGCTCGAGGGCCGCGCCGGAGCTGGCGGAGAAGATCATCACCATGCCGTAGAGGCACATGAGCAGCACTGCGGCCAGCAGGGTGTACGCCGTGCCGTTCAAACGGGCCGGGGCGGCCCGCAGGTCTTCTCCCTCCCTCAGGGGTAGCACACGCACCTTTGCCTTCGCGTCATGCCCTCGGGAAGTCGGAATCCGCCCGCCTACCGTCCTATTGTTCCCGCTGCCCCTTCGGGACGCCGGACGGCCGGTCCTTCTTCCAGCGCGCCTATCCTCCAATGCCTCTCCCCGTGTACTCGTTTACCAATCTCTGGAAGTGGTCTCCACGCTCCCGGTAATCGCGGTAGCGGTCGAAGGAAGCGCAGGCCGGGCTGAACACCACCACGTCCCCGGCCCTCACCCTCCTGGGGAGGTCCTCGAAAACCTCCTCCAGCCCCGGAAGCACCCTCCGGGGCACGGCGGGGGCTTCCTCCCGCAACGCGGCCTCTATCTCCTCCGCCGCCTCTCCTATGAGGTACACCATACGCACGCCTCCCCGTTCGTTCCTCCCGGCTATCTCCGCCGCCAGTTCCCGGAAGGGAAGCCCCTTGTTGCGCCCCCCGAGGATGAGCACCATAGGCCCCGGGAATGCGCTCAGGGCGCGCAGGGAGGCGTGGGGGTTGGTGGCCTTGGAATCGTCGTAGAAGGACACGCCGTCGCGCTCCCCCACCCACTGGAGGCGGTGCGGGAGGCCCCGGTATCCCCGCAGGGCATCCCGTACCGCTTCCGGTGTCGCTCCCATGAGGAGCGATGCGGCGGTGGCCGCCAGGGCGTTCTCCAGGTTGTGCTCGCCGGGCAGGGCCAGCTCCCCCACCCCCATGACCTCCACGGTCCGGCCGCTCTCCGGGTCGCGGAAACGAATGGTCTCCCCTTCCCGCCAGACGCATGCCTCCTCGGCCTCCCGGCGGCTGAAGAAGCACTTTCCGGCGGGGGCCGCCCTCGACGCCTCCACGCACAAGGGGTCGTCGAGGTTGACGACCGCCTGGTCCCCCGGGCCCTGGTTCATCCAGATGCGGCCCTTGGCCTCCACGTATTCGCCCAGGTCGGAGTGCCAGTCGTAATGGTCATGGGACACGTTCAGCAGCACGGCAACGCGCGGCCTGAACTCCTGAACGGAAAAGAGCTGAAAGCTGGAGACCTCCACCACCAGGGGATCGCCGGGCCCCATATCCTCGACGGCGGAGACCATGGGGTAACCGATGTTCCCCACGGCCCTGGCCCGCATGCCCGCTCTCTTCAGGATGGCCTCGATCATGCTCACCGTGGTGGTCTTGCCGTTGGTCCCGGTGACCGCCACCACCGGGCCGCGGGCGTACCTCCAGGCCAGCTCTATCTCGCTCCATACGGGTATCCCCCGCGCCTCCGCCTCCCGGAGGAGGGGAAGCCGTGAACGCACGCCCGGGCTCACCACCACCAGTTCCACGCCCCGCAGCACCTCCTCCCGGTGATGCCCGAGCACCACCTCGGCGCCCCTCTCGGAGAAGGGGCGCGCCGCTTCTCGTATCTCCTCGGAATCCGAGAGGTCGTTGATGCGCACCTCATGTCCCTCGCGGAGGAGCTTGTCCGCAGCGGCGCGTCCGGAGACGCCCAGGCCGATCACCAGTACCTTCTCGGCCCTCACCGCCGACGCTCCTCGCGCCGCTCGCATGCCCTCGTCCGTCGGCTCCATTTTCACGAATCCTCCGATCAAGAAGGCTACTTGCCTCCCACATAATTGATGTAGAAAAGCAGGAAGCCGATACCTACACAGAACCCGGCCACGATCCACAGCCGGATGAGGGTGGTCACCTCCGACCATCCCTTGAGCTCGAAGTGATGGTGCAGTGGAGCCATGCGGAAGACCCTCCTGCGGGTGGCCTTGAACACCGCCACCTGAATGACCACCGAGGCGGCTTCCATGACGTACAGCCCGCCCAGCACCAGGAGGAGGAGTTCCGTCTTGGAGAGCATGGCCACGGTGGCCAGGCTCCCGCCCAGGGCAAGGGAGCCGACGTCCCCCATGAAGATCTTGGCCGGCGGAGCGTTCCACCACAGGAATCCTACACAACTACCCATCATGGCTCCGGCGAAGATGGCGATGTCCAGAGAGCCCTTTACGTGCGGGTAGAGGAACTGGTGGTTGCGGAACTGGATGAAGGCGATGAGCACGTAGGCGGTCATCACCAGGATGGTGACCCCCGAGGCCAGCCCGTCCAGCCCGTCGGTGAGGTTCACGGCGTTGGAAAACCCTATGATCATCAGGTAGACCAGCAGGAAATAGAAAGGCCCCAGGTCACAGAGCACGGAATCGCTACGGAAAAAGTAGAGCTTGGTGTCCACTCCGAAATGGTTGGTGGCCAGGTAGGCAAGGGCCACGGACAGAAGGAGCTGCCAGAAGAGCTTCTGGCGGGCTTTCAGCCCCAGCGAGCGGGCGTAATGCAGTTTGGTGTAGTCGTCGGCGAAACCCAGCAACCCGCAACCCAGCAGGGCCAGGCCCAGGGCGAACCCGGTTCCCGAGGTCAAACGGACGGCCATGACCAGAAACCCCACCAGGGTGGAGACGACGATGAGCACGCCGCCCATGGTGGGCGTGCCCTCCTTGGCCAGGTGGGCCTTCGGGCCGTCCTCCCTTATGTACTGTCCAATGCCTCTCCTGCGCAGCCAGCCGATGAACAGGGGCATGCCGAATATGCATACCACCAGGCTCATCAGCAGCGCTCCCATGACCCGGTACAAAGGAGCCTACCTTTCCGCCTCTCGCGTCGCCGCGCGGTACCCGCGTCTCCCTCCGCGGTTCAGCGAGTATATTAACCCTTCGCGCCTCAGGCCACCAAATCCACGAGCCTCTCCAGGCCCAGGAAGCGCGACCCCTTGATGAGTACCACGTCTCCCGGCTCGATGATGGCCCGCAGTATCTCCGCCGCCCGGTCAACGCGCTCCACGGAGAAGACGCTGCCGCGCGGCAGGCCCTTCTCCCTCGCCGCCTGGGCGATCTTCCGAGCCTTGCGGCCCACGGTGATGAGGATGTCCGCTCCGTACTCCACGGCCATCCTTCCCACCTCCAGGTGGGCCCTGTCCGAGACGGGGCCCAGCTCGGCCATGTCGCCCAGAACGGCGATGGCCCTCTTCCCCTTGGCCAGGTCCCCCAGGGCCATGAGCGCCGAGCGCATGGAGACGGGGTTTGCGTTGTAGGCGTCGTTGATGATGGTGATCTGGTCAGGTCTGGTAATCATTTCCATCCTCCATCCCGTCACCTTCGCCTCCTGCAATCCCTCGACTATCCCTTCCACCGAGATCCCGAGGATCTCCCCCACCGCCGCGGCCGCCAAGGCGTTCTCCACGTTATGGCGGCCGGGCAGAGGCAACCTCACCTCGCACTTACCACCTCCTTTCAGCCGCAGGAGGAACTCCGCCCTCCCCCGGTCGTCCACGCTGATCCTTTCCGCCCGCACCTCCGCCCCTTTCCCGGTCCCGAAGCGCACCACGGCACATGGGGCCAGCTTGCGTAGGAAGGGCGCGAACTCGTCGTCGGCGTTGAGTACCGCCGTCCCGTCCGGGGGAAGGGCCTGCAGCAGCTCGCCCTTGGACTCCGCCAGCCTTTCGCGGGTGCGGAACCAGCGGAGGTGGGCATAGCCGATGTTGGTCACCACGCCGATCCTGGGGCGGGAAAAAGCGCACAGCTCCCTTATGTGGCCCCTCCCCCTGGCCCCCATCTCCAACACCAGGAACCTGGTCTTCGGGCCCGCCCTCAGGATGGTGAGGGGCACGCCGATCTCGTTGTTGTAGCTGCCCGTCGGGGAGACGACCTCTCCCGCCCTGGCGAGGACCGATGCCGTGAAGTCCTTGGTGATCGTCTTGCCGGTGGAGCCGGTGATGCCCACCACCACACAGCCCAGCATCCCCCGCTGACTTCCCGCCAGCCTGGCCAGCGCGCTCAGGGTGTTCCTCACCCGCAACACGGCAGCGCCAACTGCCTCCGCGGACCTCAATATCCCCGGGTCGGCCCTGGAGACCACGAGCGCCGCCGCCCCCTTTTCCAGTGCCTGATGGAGGAAGTCATGGGCGTCGTGCCTCTCGCCCCGGAGGGCGAAGAAGAGCTCGCCCTTCCTCAGGGTCCTGGTGTCCGTGGATACCCGTGATATGCGGCGGCTCCTTCCGTCGCCGCGGCACAGGACCTCCGCTCTCACGGCCTTCGCTATCTCCTCCACGGTCACGGGTATCATCCTTTTCCCATCCTCCTCCGTATGGCCTTCTTTGCTTCCTCCACGTCGTCGAAGGGGACCACGCGGTCGGCGAAGATCTGCCCCCGCTCGTGCCCCTTCCCGGCTATGACCACTATATCCCCGCTCCCGGCTTCGCCGACGGCCGCCCTCCCCCGCACGGCGTGCTCCCTCCTCTATCTCCTCGATGATGGCCAGGGGGTCCTCGCTACGGGGGTTGTCGGAGGTTATGACCGCCAGGTCCGCCAGGCGGACGGCTATCTCCCCCATGAGGGGACGCTTGCCCCGGTCGCGGTCCCCGCCGCAGCCGAAGACCACGATGAGCCTGCCGTGGCTTATGGACCGAGCCGCTTCCAGCACCCGCCGCAGGGAATCCGGGGTATGGGCGTAGTCCACCAGCACTGCGAAATCCTGCCCCTCCTCCACGGCTTGGAAGCGCCCGGGGACCCCGGGATGGGAGAGGATGCCCTCCAGGCTGGTGGAGGAGTCCAGGCCGAGCAGGATGCAGGCGGCCAGGGCGGCCAGGATGTTGTGGAGGTTGAAGGTCCCGGTAAGCGCCGTCTCTCCTTCCGCCTCCCAGTCCCCGTAGCTCACCAGAACCCGGGACGACTTCAAGCCCGCCTCCAGTAGCCGGCCGCGCAGGAGCGCGTCTTCTCCTGTCCCGAAGGTCAGCACCTCCCCCTCCAAGCCGGCGGCGAGACGCCGCCCGTAGGCATCGTCCACGTTCACCGCCGCCGCCTTTGCCCCCAGGCCGCCCTCCCTCCGGGAAAGGAAGAGTCTCTCCTTCGTCCTGTAATAATCTTCCATGCGGTGGTGGAAATCCAGGTGGTCCTGGCTGAGGTTCGTGAAGACGGCCACCCGGAACTCGCAGCCGTCCACCCGGCGCAGGGCCAAGGCGTGGGAGGATACCTCCATGGCCACCACGCCGCACCCCGCGTCCACCATCTCCGAGAGGATGCGCTGCAGGTCCGCCGATTCCGGTGTGGTACGGTCCACGGGCAATTCCCGGCCCGCAACCCGGTAGGTCACCGTGCCGATCAAACCCGACCTCATCCCGCAGCGCGAGGCCGCGGCCTCGACCAGATGAGTGGTGGTGGTCTTGCCGTTGGTCCCGGTGACTCCCACCAGGGCCAGTTTTCCGCTGGGATGTCCCCAGAAACGATCGCTAAGGAGAGCCATGGCCAGGCGGGTGTCCACGGCGCGCACCAGAGCCCTCTCCGGGGGCAACGGGAAGGGCACCTCACGGCCTTCCTCCACAACCAGCCCTGCGGCACCCCTGTCCACCGCCTCCCGGAGGTAGAGATGGCCGTCGGTACGGAACCCGGGCACGGCAACGAAGAGGTCCCCCGGCTTCACGCGGGCGGAATGATAGGCGATACCCCTGACTTCGGGGTCGCCCCCTCCCGAGAACCGCAAGCCCTCAAGGCCTTCCAGGAGCGCGGAAAGTCTCATTCCGGCACCACCCTGTCGCTGGTGTTACGCTTCTCCTGGCTGGGAGTGATTTCCAGATGCTGCAGGGCGAACTCCATGACCTTCGAAAAACAGGGGGCAGCGGTCAGACCCCCGTATATCTGCACCGGCTCGTCGATGGTTATCACCGCCACCAGGCGGGGGTCCTCCGCCGGAGCGAATCCGGCGAAACTGGCGATGTAGGCCTCCCGATAGCCCCCCTTGGGGTCCGGCTTCATGGCCGTCCCCGTCTTCCCTCCGCAGTTGTAAAGGGCGTACCTATTCTCACCACCTCTTCCAGGATATGGCGCAGTGAGGCGGCGGTATTCCCGGAGATCACCCTTTCCCCCTCCGCCGTCTCGTACTCCTCCCGGCTGCCGTCGGGATGGATGATGCGGCGGAGGAAATGCGGCCGCACCGACCTGCCGCCGTTGGCCACCATGGACATCACCGCCGCCAGCTGGAGCGGGGTGACGGTCACGCCCTGACCGATGGCCGTGGTGGGAAGGGTGGTGGCCGTCCAGGCAGCGGGGTCCGGTATCTTTCCCGCGACCTCGCCGGGGAAATCAACCCCGGTAAGGGTTCCCAGTCCGCACCGTCGAAGGTATTCGGCCATGGCCTCCTTCCCCAGGCTCATGGCCGTCTTGATGGTGCCCAGGTTGGAGGAATGGGCGATCACCTCGGTGAAGGTGATGTCGCTCCTGGGCATGGGGTGGTCGTCCTTGAACTCGTACTTACCCACCTGGATGGAGGGCGGGATGTGGATCACCGAGCCCGGCGAGACGACCTGTTCCTCGAGAGCGGCCATAGCCGTGATCACCTTGAGCACCGAACCGGGCTCAAAGGCGTCCGTGACGGCACGGTTCCGTGCCAGGGCGGGATCCGTCTCCGGATAGGCGTTGACGTCGAAATGCGGGTAGGAGGCCATGGCCAGTATTTCCCCCGTACGGCAGTCCATCACCAGGCCTGTCGCGCCTTTGGCGCCGCTGCCCTCCACGGACAGCTTCAACTGCTCCTGAAGTTTGAACTGGATCTCGGAATCGATGCTCAGCTGGATGTCGCAACCGTCCACGGGCCTCTTGATCACCCTGGTCACGCCGGGTATGGGATCACCTTTGGGATCCACCTCCATCTCCGCCTGGCCCTCCTCGCCGGCCAGGACCTCCTCGTACTGGAGCTCAAGCCCGGCCAGGCCAACGTTGTCCGTTCCCACGTAGCCCAGCACCTGGCATGCCAGCTCCCTGCGGGGGTAGAACCTCTTGCTCTCTTTCTCCAGGCCTATGCCCTGGATGCCCATGGCCTCCACCCTTTCCGCCGTGTCCGGGTCCACCTTCCTCGCCAGGTATACGAAACCGGAGCCGGACCGGAGCTTCTCCTCTATCTCCTGTCGTGGTCTCCCGAGCGCCAGGGAGAGCTCGGCGGCCGCGGCGCCGGCATCCTTCACCAGGTAGGGAATGGCATAGATGGAATAAGCTTCCTGGCTTATGGCCAGCACCTCACCGTCGCGGTCGAGGATGCAGCCGCGGCGAGGTTTGAGGTCGGCCAGCTGCTGTCTCTGTTCCCTCGCCAGCGCTTCGTAACGGTCGGCCTTGAAAACCTGGAGATAAACAAGACGGTAGGCGATGAGGCCGAAGGCGGCCAGCAGGAGCAGGGTTGCCAAGTTTATCCTGGCATCCCTGTTTTTTCCTTTCGACACCTCGTCCTCCTTGGATGCCCCGAGCCGTGATGCCAAGCGGCTCAAAGTAGGTTTCGCCATTCGGCGCGTTCAACCCTTTAAGCTCGCACTGCTTCCGGTCAGATTCCCCCTTCCTCCCTTCCGTCCGCCCTGGCCTGGGCTTCCGGGACCGGTACTTCCCTCTCCAGCGCCTTTCTCTCCGCGGCGGCGCGATAGGCGGGGGTCTGTATATATTCGGCCGCTTCTACCCGGACCATCCCCAGCCTGTTCACGGCCTCCTTCTCGACCCTCGCCGGGGACTCCAGGGAGGCGATCTCCAGGCGGACGGCGTCCTGACGGCGCCTTTCCAGTTCTATCTCCCTCTGGGATTCCCGCAGGCGAACCTCGTTCTGCGCCACTCCCACGTTGAGGACCACGGTCAGGAGCAGGATTCCGCTGGCCACGAGGGCCACCGCCAGAAAGGCCGTGAAGACGATCCTGGACCTCCGCGCCCTTTCCATCTCCTTCCTGAGGGCCTCCTCGCGACGCTGCCTCTCTTCCCGGCGCCGCCTTTCCTCCCCCAGGCGGGGATCGGAGAGGCACTTCCACTCCATGGCCAGGGACATCTACTCCGTCACCTCTTTTCCGCCGCCCGCAGCTTGGCGCTCCTCGAGCGCGGGTTGGCCTCCCTCTCCTCGCGGCTCGGGCTTACCGGTCCGGGGGTGAGCAGGCGCAGTTCCTCCTCCCTTCCGCAGTCGCATTCGCGGTCCGCGGCACAGGCGCACCTCGAGCCCCGCTCGGCCATGAACCTCTTGACCATCCTGTCCTCAAGGGAGTGGTAGGAGATCACCACCAACCTTCCCCCCCTCCTCAGGGCCCGCACCGCCTGCGGCAGGACCGCCTGCAGGTTGCGCAGCTCGCCGTTGACCTCTATGCGCAGGGCCTGGAAGGTCCTGCGCGCCGGATGCCCGCCCCGCCGGCGCGCCGCGGCGGGAATGGCATCCCTCACAATCTCAGCCAGTCGATCCGTGGTGTCGATGGGCGCGCGCTTTCTCTGGACAACGATGCTCCGAGCGATACGGGAAGCCCAACGCTCTTCGCCGTACTCGCGGATAATGCGCGCCAGCTCTCTCTCCTCATAGCCGTTCACCACCTTCCAGGCATCCAGGTCCTGGTCCGGGTCCATGCGCATGTCCAGGCGTCCGCTCAGCCGATAAGAGAAACCCCTCCGCGGGGAATCGAGCTGCATGGAAGATACTCCCAGGTCCAGGAGTATCCCGTCCACGCTCCCCACTCCCAGTTCCTCCAGCACCTCCTGCAGGGAGGCGAAGTTGGCACGCCGCAGGACCACGGCGGAGGAAAAGTCCCCAAGCCGTTCCCGCGCCCTCTCCAGCGCCTCCCCGTCCACGTCCAGGCCTATCAGGCAACCCTTTCCCCCCATCTCCCGAAGGAGGGCCAGGGCGTGCCCCCCCTCCCCGACGGTGGCGTCCACCATGACGCTCCCGGGGCGGGGGCGCAGGAAGCCCACCACCTCCTGGCTGAGTACCGGAACATGGCTCACATCACCTTCGCCCATTTATCTCCAGCAGATGGCGCAGGCAGCGCGAGGCGCCGCCTTTTCCGCGCGTCCACTGCCTCCGGCCGGCGATGATCATCTCCATCATCCCTCTGTCCACCTCCAAGTACCGGCGGCTCAGAAACCGAACTCGGCCAGCCTCTCCCCGCTCTGTTCCAGTTTCTCGATGCCCCCGCGCATGGATTCCTCCCAGCGCTCCCTATTCCAGATCTCCACGCGGTTCATCACCCCGACCACCACCACCTCCCTGTCCAGGCCGGCCATCTGCCGGAGCCTGGGGGGGATGGTCAACCTTCCCTGGCGGTCGGGGACCGCCTCCCCGGCGTTGCCGAAGAGCACCCTGGCCATCTGGCGCCTCTCGCGGCTGCCCTCCGGGAGGGCCTCCATCTTGGCCATCAGCTTCTCGAACTCCTGACGGGGGAAGACGGCCAGGCACTCCTCGAACCAGAAGACCATGACCGCCCCCTCTTCCAGCCTGGAGCGGAAGCGGGCGGGCATGATCACCCTTCCCTTCTCGTCTATGCTGTGCTCGTAGGTGCCTAGGAACATCTCTCTACCGCTCCCGCTCCACTTCCGGCTACCCCCGGCTCCTCCGCCTTTCCCTTCCCTCCACGGGCGCCCCCCGGGCCGTTAATATTCTCCAAAATCTACCCTTTTGCTCCACTTTCCTCCACCTTGCTACCATTTTCGACCCCTAAACGGAAAAAATCAACCCCTCAGGAACGAATTTCCTGAAAATACCACATGTGCGGTCCAATAGCATCGTTTGCATACAATATATGGAAAGAAGAAGCCGTCTGGCCCTCTCCGGTCTTCATGCCCCTCGCCTTCAAGGAGGGGTGCCACCCGGAGGAATAGGGAGAAAGCCCGCCCAGCGGAGCGGTGATTCCGGCCGGAAACTACGATTGGGGTGGAGAGACCACGAATACCCCGGATCGCCCTTCGACCCCAGCGACTCAAGTAACGGGGAGAAGGCCCCTAGGTTCGCCGGCCTCGGATTCCTTGGCCCTGAGCCACTTCTCCACCAAGTAGGGCTTCAACAACTCGAAGGCCTCCGCCTGACGCTCCACCATCTGCTCCGCTTCCAGGTTGGACATGTTGCGGGTGCGGAGGGCGAAATCGGCGGTCCGGGCGCAGTATATGGGGATGAGGGCTTCCACCACCTCCCGGCGGGTGAGGCCGCAGTCGAAGTTGTAGGCCACCGCAAAATCGTAAACCGTCCTGGCCCATACGCCCTCGGGGAGGGAAAAATCCTCCTCCCGGGCGCGGGCGGCGAGGGCCAGCTCCATGAATACGGCCGGGTCGAGGACCCTCTCCCACACCTCCCGGTACTCGGCGAAACCGGTCTGGAAGTGGTCGATGAGGTTCTCCACATTGATCTCCATGCTGGCGGGTTCCTCGTAGCGCGTGTTCCCGAAGATGCGCGTGGCCGTCGAACCGCGGACCTGCATCCATTTAACCTCGTGTTCCCCCATGAGGTAGAAGATGGTCGAGGCCACCTGGGTGAACATGGATGCCAGGTCGCTCCCCGGGTCCTTGACGTTGTGCACCTTGACCCCCATGGCCGACTGGCATACCCGGAAACCCTCGGTGATCGCCGTGGTGGTCATCCATATGTCGATCCCGAACTTGGCTATGTCCGACTCCCAGACATCCATGTGCGAATAGATGAGGGCCAGTGAGCCGGTGAAACCGAAATCGCCCCCGATGGGCTGGCGGATGCGCCTCCCGTAGAGGCTCCTGGTGAGGGGGTAGGCGAGGTTGTTGGTGATGGTCCCGTCGTATTTGTGGCGTATGTAATAAGGGGCCACGAAACCGTAGCTCCCCTTCCACACCGGTTCACCGAGGAGCCTTATCCACTCCGGTGTGATGCTCCTCAGGTCCGAGTCCACCACCACGCATATGCGAGAGCCCAGGCGGACGGCGATCTCGAAGATGGCGTGAAAGGCGGAGCCCTTGCCCGGGAGGCCCTTGTAGGGGGTCACGATCTTCTCCACCCCCGGAGGCACGGGGGTATCCAGGACCACCTGCACCGTGTCGTCCGTTGAACCGCCGTCGGAATTGACCAGCACCGGCTTCAGGCCGGGGAAATAGCGGACCATGCCCTCCGCGGCGGTGCGCACCACGTGGGCGATGGTCTCCGCGTTGCGGAAACTGGGAATCCCCACCAGGATGTCCGCGCGCCCTATCTCCCGGCAGCGCTCGATCACCCGGGGGTCGAGGACCGACCTCGCATCATCCAGTTCCATCCTCCTCACCTTCGGTGAACGTATCCTCAACGCCCGACGCCGCTCACGCGGTCTCTCACCGCCTCCTGCGGGCATCGAAGAGGCCTTCCATGAACTCCCGCGACCCGCGGTCGGAAGCCAGGAAGTCCATGAGCTCCTCCCACCTCTTTCTCCACCCCAAGTACCAGCGGAACGGAGAGGGGGGAAAGCGGCTCAGGTCCTTGGAGCGCATCAGGTTGGCCACGCTCTCCCGATAACCTTCCCGGTCGTCCCTGGAAAGATAATCCATGCCCATGAGCACACAGGTCCGGTAGACGAGCTCCTCCAGGTCATCGCGCAGGAAGCGTCCGGGATAGGGCTCCAGCTCCTCGACCTCCACCCGGCGGCAGCCCTCCACCGGCTCCTGGGAACGCAACTTCTCCCTGGTGTACAGAAAACGGTCCAGGTCCTCGCGGAAGCGGCGCCAGAGGGACGCTGTCTTGGGAGGCGGCAGATGGCGTATCCGGAGTTCATTGTCCAAGAAGAAGCGGTAACCGAAAAAGGCCGAGTTGATGAGGTAATCGATGTCCTCCCCCCTCGGGACGTGAGGGTCGAAGGCCACTTTCATGTACAGCTCCCGGTGGACCACCATGTTCCCCCCGAAGACCCAGGAGGTGGGCTGGAGGCGCTCCGGGCTCTCGATGATCTCGAAGGCCCGGTTCATGTACTCCACCGCTGGCCACTCCGCGAGCGCTGGTTCGGCGTTGGGGGGGAGGCGGTAGCCGCCGTCCCTGTTCACGTAGTACCCGGCCAGGCCGCCCACGAAAAGGCCCTCGTGCACGCCGCCGATGTTCTCGGCCACTTTTTCCAGGTATTGGGAGTCCTCGTAGACCTCGTCGTCGTCGAAGAGCACCACTGCATCCGCGTTGCTGAGGCAGGCCACCACCAGGCAAAGGTTGCGGATGTTGGAATAACCCCGCAGGGAGATCATCTCCGCCAGCTCGCCCTTCGGCCCCCTCGCCACCCTCTCCCGCAGTTCCCTCTCCTGGCGGTGGGTGAAGAGGGCCAACGGATAACGATCCCTGAAGGGGGCGATGACGGCCCCCAGTCTTGTCTCCACCTCGGCCTCCAGAGAGGGGTGCGTCGCCGCCCCCAGGACCGCCACCCGGAAGTGCGGGTAGCGGAGCCGGCATATGCTCTCCAGGGCGCGCCCCAGGGTGCCCTCGGTGTCCACCGGCGTGGGGTGGTCGTAAACGGCGTCCTCGGGATGGAAGGGCTCGTCCCTCCTCCTTCCCCAATAGCTGGGGATGACCAAAGTAAAGGACTTGTTTGACGACATCGCCTCTCTCATCCTCCTTGACACGAACGGCCCTTCACGGCTCTCCGCGAGGCATGCGAACGTTGTTTCTCAGGGCCTCGGGGTTCATCACGTTCCGCGGACTACCGCGGTAGAAGGAGACCACGTTATCCACGGCTATGGCCGTCATGCGGTCCTTGGCCTCCCTGGTGTTGAAGGCGATGTGCGGGGTGAGGACCACGTTCTCCAGGGCCACCAGCTCGCTCAGGTCGGGGTGCGGCTCGCCCGGATAGTTGTCCAGTCCGGCTCCCAGGAGCCTCCCCTCCCTCAGGGCGGCGGCCAGTGCCCGGAGGTCCAGGACCTCTCCCCGGCTGGTGTTCACCAGGATGGAGCCCGGCTTCATGAGGGAGAGCTCCCTCTCCCCTATCAAGTCGCGCGTCTCGGGCGTGTAAGCCACGTGAAGGCTGACGACATCGCAGCGCGACAGCAACTCGTCAAGCTCCATGTACGTCGCTATGTCCTCCATCTCCGGCTGCCGCCGGGGATCGTAATAGAAGACCCGCATCCCCAGGGAGGCGCACAGCCTCGCCATCTCCCGGCCCACCGCCCCCAGCCCCACCAGGCCGACGTTGCGGCCCGCCACCTGCACTCCCTCCCTTTCCGCCGAGGTCCAGCGCCCCGCCCGGAGGTCACGGTCCCCACGGGCGACGTTGCGGGCCACGGCGAGGATGAGCGCCAGGGCGTGCTCGGCCACGGAGCGGTTTCCGTAATCCGGGGTGTTGGTGACCACGACGCCCCGGCGGGTGGCCTCGGCGATGTCCACGAAGCTGGCCGCCCCGACCCCTATATAGGAAACTATTTCCAGGTGGGGACAGGCGGCCAGCGCCCCGGCGTCCAACCTGGACCAGTCCAGGAACACGGCGTGCGCGTCGCGGATGCGTTCCAGTAGAAGGTGACTCTCCTCCAAGCGGTTCTTGTAATAGCGGTAGGACCCGAACTCGAGGAGGGGTTCCAGGACGCGCTCGTATTCCTCTTCCCCGGCGATGAACTCCAGTCCGTCCAGGAAGACGAAGATGCGGTCCGCATCGGGGCTTCTCGCGGCGCGTTCTCCCAGAAGAGGCATGGCCCGCTCTCAACCCCCTCCGCAGATATCTCGGAGGGCCGCTTCCAGCCTCCGGTTCTGTTCCTCGTCGCCTATGGTGATGCGCACGTGGCCCGGGATCCCCAGGGCCGCTCCGTCCCTGACGATTATCCCCCGTCGCAGCAGCTGCATGAAGAGGTCCGGGTGCTCCCCGTTGCGCACCAGGATGAAGTTGGCCTGGGTGGGGACGTAGGAGAGGCCGCATTCCTCCAGCACCCTGTACAGCGCCTGCTTGCCCCGGCGGTTCATCTCCCGCGACCTCTCCAGGTGCGCCTCGTCCCGCAGCGCCGCCTCCGCCGCCGCTTGGGCCAGGCGGTTGACGTTGAAGGGGAGCTTGACCTTCTCCAGGGCCTCCCGCACGGGAGGCGAGCAGAGGGCGTAACCCACGCGCAAACCCGCCAGCCCGTAGATCTTGGAGAAGGTGCGGGTTATCACCATCCGCGGGTCGGCGGCGAAGTAGCGGAGCGAGTCCGGGTGGCCGGGATCGTCGACGTACTCCAGGTAGGCCTCGTCCAGGACCAGGAGCACATCCTCCGGCAGCCCGGAGAGGGCCTCCTCCAGCTCTTCCGCGCTGACCGTGGTGCCGGTGGGGTTGAGGGGCGAACAGAGGACCACCATCTTGGTCCTGCCCTCCACCGCACGGAGCATGGCCGGGACGTCCTGGCGGTAATCCCGCAGGGGCACCTTCACCACCTCGGCCCCCATGGTCCTGGCCGCCAGCTCATAGGAGGAGAAGGTGGGGTCTCCTACCACCACCCGGTCCCCGCGTTCGAGGAAGGCGTAGGCCAGGAGGTCGAAAGCCTCGTCCGCCCCGTGGGTGACCAGTATGCGGTCCACGCCTACCCCGAGGCGCTCGGACAGGGCCTCGCGCAGGCGCAGGCACCGGGCGTCCGGATAGAGGTGAGCGGAGCGCAGGGCCTCCCTTACCGCCTCCACGGCCAGGGGGCTGGGGCCCAGGGGATTCTCGTTGGAGGCCATCTTCACGCAATCGGGGATGCCCAGCTCCCGGGCCACCTCCTCCGGAGACCTGCCCGGGCTGTAGACGGGGAGGTCCCTGACCTCCCCGCGGAGCAAACGTTCAACGTCGAAACTCATCGGTGTAGGTGCACGTATCCTTCCCTCTTGTAGTAGGCCACGTTGATCACCCTTGTGCTCCCAACGCGCAGCTCCCGTTGCGCCGGCTGGTGCACGTGACCGTGGTAGAGAAAATGGGGCGCCTTTTCCTCCAGGTAACGCAGGAGGGCGGCGCTCCCCTCCACCGGCCTTCCCGCCACCACGTCGAAGAGGGCCTCCTCCACCCGCGGTGGGATGTGGGTGCAGAGCACCTCCACGGCACCCAGCTCCTCGAGCCTGGCGCCGAACTCCCGGTCCTCCATCTCCGCCGGCATGCGGAAAGGGGAATACACGGCGCCGGGGACGAACCCGAACAAGGTGCCGTCTATCTCCACCTTGCCCTCGGCCAGCACCGCGTTCTCCGTCTCCCGCAGGGCCTCGGCGAGGAGTTCCGGCAGGTCTCCGTTGCCGTATATGACGTAAGCGCGGCATCCGGCGCCGCGGAGGGCGTCCGCGAATTCCCCGTACTGCTCACGGGCGCGTTCGGTTATTGCATGGTAATATCTTCCATGCGGGGAGATTATCTCCTCTCGCAACTCGGCGGCCGCTTCGGGCCCTTTTCGCGCCGCCTCGAAAAGCTTCTCCACCAGCCTTTCCCGGCCCACCACTTCGGGAAGGATACCGCTGAGGTCCGCCCAGTCGATGAGGTCCAGGATGTCTCCCAGCACCAGGAGGGCGTCTTCCTCCTTCACCTCGTCACGGAGGTCGGAGTACCGTCCGTGTAGGTCGGCGACCAGCTTCACCGCCATGTCAGGGCGTACCCCCGTGCTCCGCGCCGCGGTACACGGCGATCTCCCCGCAGGCCAGGGACCTGGCGCTGCGCAGCGCCTCCACCGCGGAGGTGTAGAGCATCTCCGGGTGGCGCACCTCGTCGGGGAAGGAGGCCAGCCCCCAGTAGAGCTCCGGGCACTCCACACCCGGCGTCCTCGCTGGCAACTCCTTCTCCAGATAGCGGCAGAGCCTCTCCGCCATAACCCTCCCCCCCCGCCATCCCGTCTCCGGTAGCAGAGCGGCGAAGCTGGCCTCACCCATGCGTGCGATGACGTCGCAATCGCGGGTCATGCGCGAGATCACCGAGGCGATGTAGCGGAGGGTCTCCTCCACGACCCCCTTTCCATGGCTCTCCAGAAGCCGGTGATAGTTGCCCACCTCGCATATGACCAGGGTTATCTCGTGTTTGTAGCGCACGGCCCTCCTCAGTTCCTCCATCATCCGGCCGTGAAAATAGCTCTGGTTGTAGAGCCCGGTCACCGGGTCGCGCAGCGGGTTTTCCATTATCTCCCGGGAACTCTCGTAGTGATACGCCGCTGCGGCGGCCTGCAGCAGGGCGTCGAAGGAGGCGTTTATCTTCTTCTCCAGCTGGAAGTCCACCACCCGCTTCATGTCCACGGACTGGTGGAAGAGGTTCCAGAACTCGTTGCGCAGGATGACATGCTCCTGCACCAGCTCCTCCACCGAGAAACCCTGCCGGAACCGCAGCCTGCCCATCTCCCCTGCCAGGCGGTACATCTCCCCACCCGGCTGGAAGACCGCCGCCTCCTCCTTCTCCACCATCTCCAGGACCGCTGCGGCTATCCTCTCCAGGTTTTCCCCGGCCTCGCCGTCCACCAGCTTGATGTGAGCGGGCACCGGGAGGCGCTGTATCTCCTCCTTCCAGCGCTCCAGGAGCTCCCGTGCCCGGTCACGCAGAGCGGCCATCTCTCCTCCTCAGGGGATTATCTTGGTAATGGGCATCTCCACGATGTCCTCGGCACCCCGCCTGGCCAGCTCGGGGATGAGCAGGTTGATGCCCTTCTTCTCCACCACGCTCTCCACGGCGTAATAATCCTTCTGGAAAAGCCTGGAAAGCGTTGGCGCTTTCATGGAGGGAAGCACCTCCATGACCGCCTCCAGGTCCTTCTCGGCCACGTTGAACTTTATGAGCACCTTCCCCCTGGCGTTCAGGGCCCCGAGGATGAGGAGCCTTATCTCCTCCATGAGCCGCCTCTTCTCGGGATCGGCGTAGCTCTCGCGGTTGGCGATCAGGCGGGTCGTGGATTCGAGGACCGTGTCGATGATGCGCAATCCGTGCTTGCGCAGGGTCCCCCCGGTCTCGGTCAGCTCCACCACGGCGTCGGCCATCTCCGGCACCTTGGCCTCCGTGGCCCCGTAGGACAGGTAGACGGCGGCGCGCTTGCCCAGCTTCCGGAAGTACTCCTCCACGAGGTTGGGATACTCCGTGGACACCCGCACCCCGTCCGGCAGGTCCTCGGGGCGCTGGTAGGGGGAATCGCCGGCCACCGCCAGCACCACGCGGACCACGGTCCCCACGGCGGTCTTGGTGTAGGGCAGGTCGGCCAGCTCCACCACCTGCGCTCCCGTCTCCCTTATCCAGTCGTATCCGGTGATGCCCAGGTCGAAGAAACCGTCCTCCACGTACTTGGGTATCTCCTGAGGGCGCAGGATGCGCACCTGCTCTATGCGCGGGTCGTCAATCCGGGCGTGGTATTCCCGGTCCCCGCTGCGCCTGACGGTGAGGTCGGCGTCGTCGAGTATCTCCATGGTGGTGCTCTCCAGGCTGCCCTTGGGGATGACGAACTTGAGCATGTCCTTTCCTTCCTCCACTTTCGCTCTCATGCCTTACGTCCCGAACAGACCTGCGCAGGTCCCGTTTGTCTCCCTCCGTCCCTTTCCCGGCTCCCTCTCAGCCAACCCCCCTCCGCCCTGCCCGCCCTAAAGGTCCGCGGTTCTCCGCACCCTCCTCGCTGCGTTCCTATGCATCGGGGTCGATCGGCGCCCTCTCCCGCCTTCCCCGGAGGATCTGGGCCCACTTATGCGACTCTCCGACCGCCACCCGCCGGATACCCGTATCCCTCCGCTCAAACCCTCGAAGTCGCCCTCACCATCCGGCCGCTCCGGCCGTGGTCCTCTCGCCGCCTTCGCCTGCCGTGACTCAGAGCCCCAGTTCTTCCCTCTCCTCCAGCTCCCTCCCGTAGACGTCGGTGATGCGGTAGGTGTCGTCCTCGCTGGTGAAGCCGATGTCTATCTCCAGGACCCTGCCCCGCCCCTGCGGGGCCTTTATCTTGTGCCTCTTCTCGTTGTTGATCATCAACTCC
>MU158582.1:0-5199 GCA_015711895.1 Candidatus Solincola tengchongensis
ACGGCCATTCCTACGCCGAGCGGCGCACGGAGAACACGAATTTCGCCCTCCTGGTGAGCACTACATTCACCGAGCCCTTCCGTGAGCCCATCGCCTATGGCAAGTACATCGCACGCCTGGCCAACCTTCTCGGGGAGGGCATCCTGGTGCAGCGCCTGGGGGACCTTCTCTCCGGACGCCGCTCCACCGCGAGGCGCATCGCCCGTTCCACGGTACGCCCCACTCTCCCCGACGCCACTCCGGGGGACCTGAGCTTCGCCCTTCCTTTCCGCTATATCTCCGATATCCTGGAGATGCTCGAGGCCCTGGACAGGCTCTGCCCGGGCCTCAATTCCCGCGACACCCTTCTTTACGGCGTGGAGGTGAAGTTCTATTCCTCTCGCCTCCATCTCGGAAAGGACCTCCAGACGGGAGTGCGGGGCCTTTACGCCGTGGGGGACGGTGCGGGCATCACCCGCGGGCTGGTGCAGGCCTCGGCCTCCGGCGTGGTGGCCGCCCGCTCCATCCTCGCCGCATGGAGATGAGGGACGCCTGGAACGGGGATGGTGGGGTGGCGGTAAACCTGGGCGGGGAAGGAAGGCGAGAATGCACTGCCATAAACTGCCATAAGCTGCCATAAACTGCCATGCAACCATAAGCTGCCATATGATGACCACAGCACCGGATCACCGGAAGGGTGAAAGGCTTGATGGCCCACCTCGTTCACCAAACCCCCTCTCTCTCGTCATTGTCGTGCGGGTTTTGGTCTCCCGAAAGGAGAAAGGATCGTCACGTCTTCGGGGAAAGAGAGATGTGCTCGCAGGTATGGCGAGTGGCGCCCGCATGCCTTCTAAGCTTTGGGAAGCGCGAAGAGTCCGCTTTACCGTTCGGCTGGTCTAGTAAAAGATGGAGGAACAGGACGACCTGTACCTTTAAAACGGGTTAGGCGCTCATAGGTCACAGGTGTTATAATCTTTCACCGTGCGGATAACGGATTTCCAGCCGCGGCCGGGTTTGCGAAGCCGGAAGCGCATCGCCGGCCGAGGCCTCTCCGTTGTCCCGCGGCCGTTGGTCTTCCTGTGGCGCGCGGCTTCTTAATGGGGAAGAACGGCCAAGAGGCGTCGGTGGGTCGCCTGCATATGGGCAAAGAGTGAGCGAGGAAGGGACATGCCCGGTATAGTCGTGGTAGGAACCCAGTGGGGGGACGAGGGCAAGGGGAAGGTCATCGACCTACTCTCCGACGACATGCACATGGTGGTGCGCTTCCACGGGGGCAACAACGCGGGCCACACCATAGTCTACGACGGCGAGACCCTCAAGCTGCACCTCATCCCCTCGGGCATCCTCTACCCGCACATCGTCCCCGTCATCGGAAACGGGGTCATCGTCAACCCGGCCGTGCTCCTTGAGGAGATGGAGAGCCTCGCCGGCATGGGGGTGGACACGGAACGCCTGCGCATCTCCTACAACGCCCACGTCATCCTCCCCTACCATGAGGTCCTGGACGGGCTTCTCGAGGAGAGTCGCGGCTCAGCCAGCCTGGGGACCACACGGCGGGGTATCGGCCCCACCTATGCGGACAAGGCGGCACGGGTGGGCCTGCGCATGCAGGACATGCTCGACCCCGAGGGTTTCGGGGATAAGGTGCGCCGGGCTGTGGAGGAGAGGAACCGCCTCCTCACCCTCATCTACGGGGCCGAACCGCTCGACGCCGCCGAGATAGCATCTCGCTACACCGATCACGCACGCCGCCTGAAGCATCTCCTGGCGGACACCCCCCTCCTTATCAAGGAGGCCCTCCGGGAGGGGAAGAACGTCCTCTTCGAGGGAGCCCAAGGGCTGATGCTGGACCTGGACCACGGGACCTATCCCTATGTGACCTCCTCCAACACCGTGGCCGGTGCGGTTTGCGCCGGGGCGGGCATAGGCCCACGCGACATCGAGGAGATCATCGGGGTGACCAAGGCCTACGTCACCCGGGTTGGTTCCGGGCCTTTCCCCACGGAGCAGGACAACGAGATCGGCGAGGCCATGCAGGAGGTGGGCCGGGAGTTCGGTACCACCACGGGGAGGAAACGGCGCTGCGGCTGGTTCGACCTGGTCATCCTGCGCTACGCGGCGCGCCTCAACACCCTGACCAGCCTGGCGCTCACCAAACTGGACGTCCTCTCCCAGTTCGAGACCCTCAAGGTCTGCGTGGCCTACCGCAGGGGCGGGGAGCTCATCCGGGACTTCCCTCCCCTCTACGAGGTCTTCCGCGAGTGCGAGCCGGTCTACGAGGAACTTCCGGGCTGGAGGACGGACATCTCAGGCGCCACCCGCCTGGAAGAGCTGCCGGTGGAGGCGCGCGATTACATTCAGTTCATCCGGGAGAGGTCGGGCGTCCCCATCAAGCTGGTGTCCGTGGGACCGGAGCGCCAGCAGTCCATCTTCCTCGACGGGGGCGGGGAACCCCTCCGCCAGGGCCGCTTTCTCTTCTACGACGACCTCCCCCTCTGAGGGGCATTTCGCCGAGGCGACGGTCTCCGCAATCGGCCCGTTCCCATGGTCTTTGGTCCCAGACCCGAATAGCGGCTTTTGTCGCTCCGTTCCCGGGAGTAGGCTAACCAATTTGCTTCATTGAAAGGTGAGCAGCCTTGAGCGTGACGCCCTCCGCTTTTAAGTCCAGCATGCCTTTTAACCTTGAGCCGCCGCGAAACGAGAGCTTGGGAAAGAACGGCGGAGAACTTGGTTCTTCATCTCTTTGTGGACGTTGAGCCGTATTTGAACCTGTTGAACATGTGGGCTGGGGGTGGTGTACGATGCGCCGTTGTTTCGCCTTCTCCCATGAGTCATAGATCCAAGAGGTCTGGGGGAACAGCCCGAGGGGTCACCACGCAGGAGCCTCCGGACGGGTGGCCGTTAAGCACGCAGGAGGGGTTGAAAAACGAATATCAAAATATAAAATAAAATATCATAATGCGACATCTTTACGGCTAGTTGGCATGAGAGCCTGCATGGGGGTGGAGAGAGGCGGCATCCGTTCTTTGCCGGAACGTTTAGTATGGGGTCCTCTGCGGCATCGGATTTCGGGGTCAACTTTTTCTGTCCGCGTCCCAAACCTCGAGAGCGGCAGTTTAAGTTCGGCAGCCGGTGTCTTACGCATCAAGCGGAGGAAGAGGGGAAGAGATGGCGCAAGGACTGATGACTCTCTTGGTTTTCAGTCATTACGAGACTAAGGCATTAAGAGTTAAGAGACTAAGTCATTGAGAGAGATAGTGGAGGAACTCATAATCCCACGAGTTTTCGACTATATGCCACTCGTGATAAGAGTGGGGTTTGGCTTTGAAGCGAAGCTCAACACGCTATGGGCAAGGGTATATCGGAGGTCTACCGAACTTCAAGGGGGTGTGGGTCTTGAAGGGAAGAAACTTGCTGGCCGCACTGCTTACTCTATCTCTTGCGGCCTCCTGTCTCCTCTTTCCGGCGGTCGTTCGGGAAGGGGGGAGAGCCTCCGCCGAGGGAGTGTCCTACGTTGACGACGGGCGTTACGACTACGGCCTGAGCCAGCCCGACCCTTCCGTACGAGTGCTGGTGGAGGAGGACGTGCCGATACCGGTGAGGGACGGGACGAGGCTGCGTTGCGACATCTACAGGCCGGACAGGCCGGGGCGCTACCCGGTGATCATGGCCTTTGCCCCTTATCCCCGGCGCGTGGGGGCCGGAGTGATGCCGGGAGTAGACGACAACGGCGGGGTGGGGACCAGATACTGGTATTTCGAACAGGCCAACCCGGAGTACTGGGTGCCCCGGGGGTACGTCTACATATCTGTGAGCACCCGGGGATATGGGGGTTCGGAAGGGATCACCAACGCCCTGAGCTACTTCGAGGCGCGTGACTACTACGACGCGGTGGAATGGGCGGCCGTGCAGCCCTGGAGCACCGGAAGGATAGGCCTCTACGGCATCTCCTACTATGCCATGTCCCAATACTGGGTGGCAGGTCTCAGGCCCCCTCACCTCTCGGCCATCGTCCCGTGGGAAGGACTCTTAGACCCTTATCGCGACATTGGCTATAGAGGCGGGATACCGTGTTTGTTCGGGGTCTTTTTCGCCCTCGGTCTGCAACTCATCGCCAACAACATCTTCCTTGCGCTTCCATATTTTCCGCTTTATTTCATGAATCCCCTGATGAACGAGTTATGGGAGAAGGGCCTTGGAATCCTGTTCCCGGACGGCAAGGACACCCCGAAGATCATCGAGGAGGTCGGCAAGCTCGAGGTACCCATGCTCTCAGTAGGGTGCCTCAACGATCCCGACCTCCACCTAAGGGGGAACGTGGTCGCCTTCCAGCTCGCCGGTAGTCCGGGAAAAAGGCTCCTCCTGTACAGCGGGACGCACTGGGGGTCGGCATATCAGCCCTGGGCGAACCGCACCGTGCTCCGCTTCTTCGACCATTACCTGAAAGGCATGGACACCGGACTGGAAAGGGAACCCAGGGTAGACGTGGCCCTGCGTACCGGCCCGGACACCTTCACCCATGTCTATGGGAATTCCTGGCCCTTGGAGGACACCGCCTGGACGAAGCTGTACATGGACGCCGAGAAGATGTCCCTCGTGGGCGCCAACCCCGTCCGGGATGCCTCCGTTCAAGCCGTATTCGAAAGCGACGAGTACGGAAGCGGGGAGCGGGTGACCTTCATGACTGACCCCTTGCCCGAGGATGTCCAGGTGGCGGGCCCGGTGTCGGCGCATTTCTGGGTTTCCACCACGGGCAACGACGTCGACCTCTCGGTGGAGCTGCGGGCCATCGACGAGAGCGGCAGGGAGTTAAGGTTCCCTTACTACGTGCCCGGCTCACCGGACGAGCCCGTCTCCCGCGGGTGGCTGAGGGCCTCACTGCGGACTCTCGATCCGGAGAGGACCCGGCCTTACCAGCCCTGGTACACCTTCCGTGAGAACCAGTGGCTCACGCCCGGAGTCCCGGTTCCCGTGGACGTGGAGATCTGGCCCACGGCCATGCTCTTCAAGGCGGGCTGGCGGATAGCCCTGACCGTATACTGCGGGATCCACAATCGGGCGGGGGAGGCCATCTTCTCGCTGGAGCTCCCCTTCCTTAATAGATGGCTCCTCAGGGTTCCCGCCTACCAGACCCTCTCCACGGATCCCGGCGACA
Source organism: Candidatus Solincola tengchongensis (assembly GCA_015711895.1). Taxonomy (GTDB): domain Bacteria; phylum Actinomycetota; class Geothermincolia; order Geothermincolales; family RBG-13-55-18; genus Solincola_A; species Solincola_A tengchongensis. The sequence goes on from MU158582.1 coordinate 5,135, forward strand.
CCTGGATCCACGCGGGCGGGGAACGCGAATCCTGGCTCCTCCTCCCGGTGATACCGCAGGACCCC
>MU158582.1:5209-8953 GCA_015711895.1 Candidatus Solincola tengchongensis
ACGGAGGCACCGGGTGAGCATAACCGCCGGCGGTTTTAGCCCCGCCTCGGTGTCCCTCAGGGTGGGCGAGGTGTGCGAGTGGACGAACGAGGACAGCGATTATCACTCGGTCACCGAGGCGAGCGGGCTGGGCCTCTGGGACTCGCAACTGATAAACGGGACGCGTTCGCACAATCCCGAGACCTGGTGGTTTAAGGCGTGTTGGGCGGGCACCTTCACCTACCGGGACATGGTGTCGGGCCTGGAAGGGAGGCTCGAGGTCGCTCCCGTTGCCGTGGTGGGCGAGAACGGGGAGGTCTCGATTGAGCTTGCCTGCGAGCCGCCTCCTGAGGGAACCGCCTTCGACGTGCAGGTGAAAAGCGAAGGCGGGGATTGGGTGAACGTTGCGGAGGGGGTGCGCGAAGCGCGGATCGATCTTCATCTCGGAACGGGGAGGCACTGGGTCCGCTGCCGCCTCCGGAGGTCAGGAGCCTGGGGTGTCGGGAGCGGATGGTCACCCGCCGTCGCGGTGGATGTCGAATGAACCGTGGCGCCGGAAAGGGACGGTAAGCCTTTGGAAAGAGGCTCGCTTCCCGGAAAGCGAGCATGCCGGGTTGAGGGTGCGCCATTGAAGTACTGACCCGCCGCAGGTGAATCCTTGGGCGGGTCATGTCATGTGATGCTGCATTTCATGCATCTGTTTTGCCGCCCTTTCTTCGGAAGAGCGTTTCGGAAGGAGTTTGTCGGCTCCCCGGTGCAGCCACTTGTCGGTTAGGAGCATGCATCCGCTATCGAAGCGGGTTAGCGGTCGGGCGGTTCTTTAAAGGGCTGTGTCTCTTTGCCCCTCAAACGCGCAGCAAACCCGTTTTCGGAACATACTCCTCGCTCCCGCCGAGGACATGGTTGTCACTCCCGCCAATAAAATAGAGTCACGTAGGGCCGCGGAGACGGAGGAGGTAGCGCATGAAGGTATTGGTGGTGGGGAGCGGAGGTCGGGAGCACGCCCTGGCTTGGAAGATCGCCCAGTCCCCGCTGGTCGACAAGCTGTTCTGCGCTCCCGGCAACGCGGGGATGGCGGAGCTGGGCACCTGCGTGGGCATCAAGGCGGAGGATATAGAATCCCTGGCTGCTTTCGCCGAGAGGGAGAGGATCGATCTCACCGTGGTGGGCCCGGAGGCGCCGCTGGTGGCGGGCATCGCCGACGCCTTCGAGGAGCGGGGCCTCTCCGTCTTCGGTCCCACGCGCGAAGCGGCCCTGATGGAGGGGAGCAAGCATTTCGCTAAACAGGTCATGCTGGAAGCGGGGGTGCCCACCGGTTCCGCCGAGGTCTTCACCGATTACGACGCGGCGGCGGAATGCGTGCGCAGGGGAAGCCCGCCCTACGTGGTGAAGGCGGACGGCCTGGCGGCGGGAAAAGGGGTGGTGGTGGCGCAGGACGACCGGGCGGCCTACGAGGCCCTCAAGGCCTGCTTCCTCGACAAGCGCTTCGGGGAAGCGGGGAATAAGGTGCTCATCGAGGAGTTCCTGGAGGGACAGGAGGTCTCGGTGCTCACCCTGGTCGACGGGGAGCACATCCTCCCTCTGGCTCCCGCCCAGGACTACAAGCGAGTGGGCGACGATGACACCGGCCCCAACACCGGCGGCATGGGTTCCTACTCCCCGGTTCCGGTGATGTCCGCGGAGGATTACCGACGGGTGGTGGAGGAGATACTGCGCCCCACGGCGAAAGCCCTTGCTGGAAGGGGGATCCACTACCGTGGAATCCTGTATGCCGGCCTCATCCTCACCCAGGAGGGGCCCAAGGTACTGGAGTTCAACGTGCGATTCGGCGACCCGGAGACCCAGGCCGTGCTCCCGAGGCTGGAGAGCGACCTGGTGCCCGCCATGCTGGCCGTCCTGGAGGGGCGCCTCCCGGAGGTGGAACTGAGATGGAGGGATGAGGCCTGCGTGACCGTGGTGGTGGCCTCGGGGGGGTATCCGGGCGATTACAAGACGGGTTACCCCATAACCGGCCTGGGCGAAGCAAGTTCCCTGGAGGGTGTGGTGGTCTTCCACGCCGGGACGCGGCGCGGGGAGGGCGGGGAGGTGCTCACCGCCGGGGGACGTGTGCTCAACGTGAGCGCACTTGGAAGGGATTTCCAGGAAGCCAGGGAGAGGGCCTACCGGGCGGTGGAGAGGATAAACTTCACGGACATGTATTACCGGAAGGACATCGCCATGCGGGCGGTGCGGGGCGCTTGATTGAAGGAGAAGAGCGGGAGATACCAACCCATCATCCCATCCGGTTTGGCGAGTTATGGGATATGGCGAGAGCGGGAGGTTCGGCTTGAGATGGCACCGGTAGTCGCTTTGCTCATGGGATCGGAATCGGACCGCGAGCGGGTCCGTCCCGCGGCGGAGACCCTGGAGAAGATGGGGGTGGAGGTGCTCTGGGAGGTGATATCCGCCCACCGACAGCCGGACAGGCTGCGGGATTTCGTCCGGGAGGAGGCGCCCTCCCGGGGGGTCGAGGCCTTCATCGCCGCAGCGGGGATGGCCGCCCACCTCCCGGGCGTCGTGGCTTCTCTCACCACCCTGCCGGTGATCGGCCTCCCCCTCTCCTCGGAGGGGCTGGGTGGCCTGGACGCCCTGCTCTCCGTGGTGCAGATGCCGCGGGGAGTGCCGGTGGCCGCAGTGGGCATCGACAACGCGGTGAACGCCGCTCTCCTGGCCTGTTCCATCCTGGCCCTGAAGCACGGGGAGGTGGCCGATGCCTGGCGCGCCTACCGTGTTGAACTCGCCGGGGGATGAGCCCCGACCTCGATGTCGGGAAGCGGGAAACGCGGCATGGCGAGACGCCGGAAAAGCGGTTACATTCTACCCCGGGCGCGGGGTAATATAGTCGGGGAAAGGCCGAAGAAAACCGGATAGAGAAAGAAAAACCGGGAAGCGAGGAAGGCGTCAGGGATGATCGAGCGCTATACCCTCCCCGAGATGGCCTCCGTCTGGAGCGAGGAGAACAAGCTCCGCAAGTGGCTGGAGATAGAGATTCTGGCCGTGGAGGCGCGGGTGGAACGAGGCGAGGTACCCCGCGAAGCCCTGGAGGAGATAAAGGCCCGGGCGGCCTTCGATGTCCGCAGGGTGAAGGAGATAGAGGAGTCCGTCCACCACGACGTCATCGCCTTCCTGACCAACGTGGCCGAGAACGTCGGGGAGGCCTCCCGCTTCATCCATTACGGCATGACCTCTTCCGACATCCTGGACACCGGCCTGGCCCTTCAGATGCGGGAGGCCATGGACCTCATCCTCGAGGAGGCCGTGGCCCTGACCTCCACCCTGAAGACGAAAGCCCTCGAATGCCGGGATGTGGTCATGGTGGGGCGTACGCACGGCGTGCATGCCGAGCCCATGGTCTTCGGGCAGAAGCTGGCCCTATGGGCCTTCGAGATGGCCAGGAACGTGCAGCGCCTGCGCCGCGCCCGTGAGGTCATAAGCTACGGCAAGGTCTCCGGCGCAGTGGGTACCTACGCCCACCTGGATCCCTGGGTGGAGGAATACGTCTGCGAAAGGCTGGGGCTGCGCCCGGCCGAGGTCTCCACCCAGGTGTTGCAGAGGGACAGGCATGCCGAATACCTTACGGCCCTGGCCGTGACCGGTGCCAGCCTGGAGAAATTCGCCCTCGAGGTGCGGGGGCTACAGCGCACCGAGGTCCGGGAGGCGGAGGAGCCCTTCCGCCGGGGACAGAAGGGCTCCAGCGCCATGCCCCACAAGCGCAACCCCATCATC
>MU158582.1:8979-10578 GCA_015711895.1 Candidatus Solincola tengchongensis
TGCCATGGCGGCCATGGAGAACGTAGCCCTGTGGCACGAGCGGGACATCTCCCATTCCTCGGTGGAGCGGGTCATCATCCCCGATTCCACCACCCTGCTCCACTACATGCTGGTGAAGTTTCACGGCGTGGTGCGCGACCTCACTCTCTATCCGGAGAACATGCTCCGTAACCTGGAGCTCACCCGCGGGCTGGTCTTCTCGGAGAGCGTGCTCCTGGCCCTGGTGAGGAAAGGCCTGACCCGGGAGGAAGCCTACGGCCTCGTGCAGCGCAATGCCATGCAGTGCTGGTCAACAGGAAAGGATTTCCAGTCCCTGCTCCTGGAGGACCCGGAGGTAACCAGGCACCTCGACCGGGAGGAGCTCAAGGCCTGCTTTGACCTCCCCTCCCACCTGCGCAACATGGGGCGCATCTTCGAGCGCCTGGAGGATTTGGTAATTTAAGGAAATGGAGAGGATGAGCATGGAAAAGAGGGAACTCATCTACGAGGGCAAGGCCAAGAGGGTCTACGCCACCGATCAACCCGGCCAGGTCATCCAGGAGTTCAAGGACGAGGCCACAGCCTTCGACGGTAAGAAGCGCGGGGTGATCGCCGGGAAGGGAAAGGTCAACGCCCAGATGTCGGACATCATCTTCCGCTACCTGGAGAAGCACGGAATCCATACCCACCACGTCAAGCTCATATCCGAGAACGAGCTCCTGACCTGGTGGCTGGAGATGATTCCCGTGGAGATAATCGTTCGCAACTATGCGGCGGGAAGCCTGGCCAAGCGGTTGGGTTACCCGGAGCGCACGGAGATGAAGTCCCCTATCGTGGAGTACTATTACAAGAACGACGAGTTGGGGGACCCCATGCTGGCCCGCGAACATATCCGCGAGTTGGGACTGGCCAGCGACGAACAGCTGGACGAGATGACCTCCATCGCCCTGCGGGTGAACGAGATACTGCGCCCTTTCTTCGAAGCGCGAGGTATCATCCTCGCCGATTTCAAACTGGAGTTCGGTCTGCGGGAGGGGCGCATCCTGCTGGGGGATGAGTTCAGCCCCGACGTGTGCCGGTTGTGGGACGCGGAGACGGGGGAGATCATGGACAAGGACCGCTTCCGCCGGGATTTGGGGAAGGTGGAGGAGACCTACGCCGAGGTGCTGAGGAGGGTTAGCGAGGAGCAGGCAGGTGTCGCCGCATCGGTCTACGTGTCCCCCAAGAAGGGGGTGCTGGACCCCGCCGGTCAGGCCACACTGGGCGCCCTTAAATCCCTGGGCTACGAGGAGGTGCGGGAGGTGCGCATCGGAAAATACATCACCCTCCGCCTGGAGGGGGTGGAGGCGGACAAAGCGGAAGAGCGCGTCCGCGAGATGTGTGAACGCCTGCTGGCCAACCCCATAATCGAGGACTACCGCGTGGAGATAGATTAAGAGCGCTTTTCTCCCCAGGGGCACGTGTCTGTGGCGACTGGCCTGGGAAAAGTCGCACAGGCGCAGCGGGGTTATACGGCGTACATGAGAATGTCGGACATGGAAAAAGATTCCTGAGGAGCGGGTTCCATGAGATTCGGAGTGGTGGTCTTTCCGGGTTCCAACTGCGAGGCCGACTGCTATT
>MU158582.1:10588-15910 GCA_015711895.1 Candidatus Solincola tengchongensis
AGGGAAAGGATGTCTCTGCCGACGACTGCCTGGTTCTCCCGGGCGGTTTCTCCTACGGAGACTATCTCCGCTGCGGGGCCATAGCCCGTTTCAGCCCGGTCATGGAGGCGGTGACCGAGTTCGCCCGTGAAGGAGGGCTGGTCATAGGTATCTGCAACGGGTTCCAGATCCTGCTGGAAGCGGGGCTTCTCCCCGGTGCCATGCTGCGCAACACCAGCCTGCATTTCATCTGCCGTTTCGTGAACCTGAGGGTGGAGAACGCCTCCACGCCCTGGACCAACCGGGCAGAACCGGGTCAGGTCCTGCGCATCCCCATCGCCCATAACGAGGGGAATTACGTGGTGGATCCGGCCACTCACCGGCGGCTGGTCGAGGAAGGGCGGGTGATACTCCGTTACTGCGACAGCGAGGGAGAGGCCACCCCGGAGTCCAACCCCAACGGGTCCCTGGACAACATCGCCGGGATATGCAACGAGGGCTTCAACGTCTTCGGACTCATGCCCCACCCGGAACGGGCTTCGGAAGAGATGTTGGGGAGCACGGACGGGCTGGTGATATGGGAGTCCGTAATCGAACACTACCGTGAAAGGGGTTGAGAGGACAAGGTGGGAGTATATGCTGGACTTTGCGCATTTTTCGTTCCTGGATCCGGTTGAGGCCTCGATATACGGCAGGTAAAAGGAGATGTCCGAAAGATAATGACTGAACACGCGGAATGTTGTCGAAGCGGGTGAGGGGAAGAAAATGACGGAGCGGGCGAGAGGAAGGAAAAGGCGACTTTCACTGTTTGGACATAACGTCGACATCCGGAAAGAATAACGAGGGGGAGAAAGCGGGAGCATGGACTGATGGCCCGTGTCGGGTCTACGACTTGAAGGACGCGGCGGGATAGGCGAAGCGAAGACGGACGATGCGGGACGGCAATGGAGATGAGGCCATGGCGGAACTTTATGAGGAATTGGGGCTGACGGCGGACGAGTACCGGGACATAGTGCGCCTTCTGGGGCGGGAGCCCAACAAGGTGGAGCTGGGCATGTACTCCCTCATGTGGAGCGAGCACTGTTCCTACAAGAGCTCCAAGATGGTGCTTTCCCAACTTCCGACCCGGGCATCGTATGTCCTGCAGGGGCCGGGGGAGAACGCGGGGGTCATCGACATCGGCGGGGGCCTGGCGGTGGCCTTCAAGATGGAGTCCCACAACCACCCCAGTGCGGTGGAGCCCTACCAGGGGGCGGCCACCGGCATAGGGGGCATCGTGCGGGACATCTTCACCATGGGGGCCCGGCCCATCGCCTGCCTTGATCCCCTGCGCTTCGGGGACCCCGCCAAACCGCGGACGCGCTACCTCCTGGGCGGTGTGGTGGCTGGCATCGCCGGGTACGGCAACTGCCTGGGTATCCCCACCGTGGGCGGGGACATCTACTTCGACCCCTGCTATGACGAGAACCCGTTGGTAAACGTGATGTGCATCGGAATCATGCCCAAAGAGAGACTCATCCGGGGCGTGGCCTCCGGAGTGGGCAACGCGGTGGTGCTCATCGGGAACCGCACCGGCAGGGACGGCATCGGGGGCGCTTCCATCCTCGCCTCGCAGGAGTTCGACGAGACCAGCCAGGAGAAACGGCCCAGTGTGCAGGTGGGGGACCCCTTCACCGAGAAACTGCTCATAGAGGCCTGCCTAGAACTCCTGGAGCGGGGCCTCCTGGTGGGGCTCCAGGACCTGGGAGCCGCGGGGCTCTCCTGTGCCTGCTCGGAGACGGCCGCCCGGGGAGGCGTGGGGATGAGGGTTTGGCTGGAGAGAGTGCCCTTGCGCGAGGACATGGAGCCCTTCGAGATAATGATCTCCGAGTCCCAGGAGCGGATGCTGGCCGTAGTAGAGCCCTCAAAACTCGACCAGGTGATGGAGGTCTGCGCCAAGTGGGACCTCAACGCCGTGGTCATAGGGGAGGTCATCGAGGGTGACCGGCTGGAGGTCTTCTGGCATGGGGAGAAAGTGGCCGACGTGCCCGCCACATCCCTGGCCAGCGGGCCGGTTTACGACCGCCCCTCTGAGAGGCCCGCTTACCTGGACGAGGTCCGCAAGCTGGACCTCTCCTCCCTGGAACATCCCTCGGATTACGGGGCTGTCATCCTCCGGCTGGCCGGGAGCCCCAACCTCTGCGACCGGAGGTGGGTCTACGAGCAGTACGATCATATGGTCCAACTCAACACCGTCGTCTATCCCGGTTCCGACGCCGCCGTACTGCGGGTCAAAGGGACGAGCAAGGCCCTGGCCGTATCCTGCGACGGGAACTCACGGTATGTCTACCTGGATCCTTACCTGGGCACTCAGATCGCCGTGGCCGAGGCGGCACGCAACGTGGTGGCCTCAGGAGGCGTGCCCATGGCCCTGACCAACTGCCTGAACTTCGGGAGCCCGGAAAGACCTGACATTTTCTGGCAATTCAGGGAATCGGTGCGCGGTCTGGCCGACGCGGCGCGTTTCCTGGAGCTGCCCGTAGTGAGCGGCAACGTGAGCTTCTACAACGAGTCCTTCGGGAAGGCCATCTATCCCACGCCCATAGTGGGCATGGTGGGGCTCATCGGCAACCTGGCCCACCGGCGCACCATGGGTTTCCCCGGCGAGGGGCTGCTGGTGGTCCTCCTGGGCATGACGGATGAGGAACTGGGCGGTTCCGAATATCTTCGGCTGGTCCACGGGCTGGTGGCCGGGTGCCCTCCCCGCCTGGACCTGGACCTCGAAAAGAGGGTACAGACCGCCTGTATCGAGGCCATTCGTCGCGGCATGGTACGCTCCGCCCACGACTGCTCGGAGGGTGGTGTGGCCCTGGCCCTCCTCGAGTGCTGTTGCGCCGGCGGAGTGGGGGCCGACCTGCGCGTGGAGACGGATTTGCCTCCCCACGCCTGGCTGTTCAGCGAGAGCCAGTCACGCTTCGTGGTCACCGTGGGTGAGGAGGACCTGGATTCCCTGCGTTCCCTGGTGGAAGGACGGCAGGTTCCCTTCCAGGTACTGGGAAGGACGAAAGGCGATCGCCTGTTGATCAACGACTGGGTGGACCTCCCTTTGGCCGACATGTCCAGGGCAAGGGGGGAGGCCCTGGAGAGGCTGTTGAGCGGTGAGGAGTGACCCGAAAAGGGCCCCAGTGATTATAAAGCAAGGAGAGGGTGTGCTGGGAAAGCCGGAGCGGAAGCGACGCAGGCGGAGGCGGTGGGGATCTAAGGGGGCTTTTCTGTGTAAGGACCGGGGGTGGCGGACGCGCGGGAGAGATCATCGGATGCCCTTATAGAAGGCGGTCGAGAGCGCGAAAAAACGGCCTTCATCCAGGTTCCCATGTACGCCGGAAGGTCGAGCCTGCCTGGTCGATACCCGCTTGAGGGAAGTTTTCCCATCCGGCAGGAATCAATGGCCGCGTGCGATAAATGTATTAAACTTGTTGTGTGGGGAGTGCACGCCCCATAGGAAAGAGGTGACGTTGCGGACATGAGCCTCGAGATCCACGACCACTGCGGCGTTTTCGGGATCTTAACCCGCGAGGACGACGTGGCCAAGTTGACCTACTACGCCCTTTATGCCCTCCAGCACCGGGGCCAGGAGAGCGCAGGCATCGCCGTGTCCGACGGTCGGGAGACGATGATGCTCAAGGACATGGGCATGGTGTCCCAGGTCTTCAGCGAGAGGGACCTCCTCAATCTGCGTGGCTACATGGCGATTGGTCACGTCCGTTATTCCACCACCGGTTCCTCCTTCTGGGAGAACTCTCAGCCCATCCATGTCAACGGGCCGCGAGGTTCCGTGTACGTGGCCCATAACGGAAACCTGGTGAACACCGACGAATTGCGTGAGGAGCTCCGGGAGCAGGGGGTGCGCTTCCATACCACCTCCGACACCGAGGTCATAGCCCTGCTCCTGGCCCGGCATCCGGCGGAGGATATAGAGGAGGCCGTCAGGGAGGTCATGCCCCGCCTGAGCGGGGCCTACAGCCTGGCCATACTCACGGAGACCAAGCTCATCGGCCTACGGGACCCCCACGGCATCCGCCCCCTGTGCGTGGGGCGATACCGGGACGGCTTCGCCGTTTCCAGCGAGTCCTGCGGGCTGGACATCATCGGGGCCGAGTATATAAGGGAGATAGAGCCGGGGGAGATGGCGGTCATCGACCATACCGGCCTCCGCTTCGAGCGCTTTTCCGAGGTGCGGAGGCCCTCCCTGTGCATCTTCGAGTTCATCTATTTCGCGCGCCCAGACTCGGTGATGTACGACACCTACCTCTACCATGCGCGGAAGCACATGGGGATGAGCCTGGCCGACGAGGCGCCGGTGGATGCCGACGTGGTCATGCCCATCCCGGATACCGGGGTGCCGGCGGCCATCGGATTCTCCCAGGCCTCGGGCATCCCCTTTGGGGAGGGGCTCATCAAGAACCGCTACGTGGGACGGACCTTCATCCAGCCGACCCAGGCCATCCGCCAGCTGGGGGTGCGCCTCAAGCTCAACCCCCTGGTGAGGGATATCCGTGGTAAGCGGCTGGTGGTGGTGGACGATTCCATCGTCCGTGGAAACACCACCAAGGAGATCGTCAAGATGCTGCGGGACGCGGGTGCCCGGGAGGTGCACATGCGCATAAGCTCCCCGCCGGACAAGAACCCCTGCTTCTACGGCATCGACACCGCCACGCGCCAGGAACTCATAGCCTCCTCGCGCAGCGTGGACGAGATACGCCGCTTCATCGGGGCGGACACCCTGCATTACCTGAGCATGGAAAACCTCGTGCGGGCCACGGGGAGGCCCAAGGAAGAGTTCTGCACCGCCTGCTTCGACGGGGAGTACCCCATCCCCGTCCCCGACGAGATGCGCATGGCCAAGTGCCGCCTGGAGGCGGTATGAGAAACGCTCATCCTGGCCGGGCTCCTAACAGCGATCGTGATGGTGTTGGAGCTCGTTGCGGAAAGGGGAAGCGCGACAAGGGGGTGGAGAGCCACAGGGGACGGAGATTATATATCAGGTCTTGAGATGGCCTTATCTTGTGGAAACGGAAGAGGACGCTCTTGGGGAATGGACGAGGATGCCACTGCGAGACATATGAACTTGCGTGAAGGCCGTGGTCGCCGGCTTCAGTTCTACGATACCGTTAAGCGGCGAAAAACGTCGGCGAACACGCGGCGGGAGCAGGACGGCGGTGCGGGGGCGACGGTGTAGGGGATGGAGAGAGGCAAAGGATTAAGGTCGTTCGCGGTATCGGACGGGAAAAGAGGTAATCGCCTGGTGTGCCGTATCATATAGGCGCGATCTTGGACGTGGGTACGCTCTTGTTTGATGGAGTT
>JACVJH010000048.1 GCA_015711895.1 Candidatus Solincola tengchongensis
CATGCTCAGCTCCTGTGCGCCAGGGGTGGCGGTGGTGAACATCGACAACGGCTTCGGTGCCGGTTACCTGGCCCACCTCATCAACCGGGCTGCGGTCGGGAAGAGGGATGAGGGTCGCTAGGAAGGGAGAGGGTATGGCCAGTCCGGTGTGGTTCGTTAGCCTGGTGAAGAGGACCTTTCCGCAGCGTTTCACCCTGGCCAGGTTGACCAAGGCGCCCCTGCTGGGTGGGCTTCTGGACCGCTGGCTCTTCGGCGGAGACGACATCATCTACCTGCCCAAGGACCGCGTGGTAAAGGTAGCCGGCGAGGTCTCCGCCGGCGAGAACGTGGTCCTTCCCTCGCGGGTGGTGGAACATTTCATAGAGAAGGCCAACTATCACTGGATAATGAACACCTGCATCTGTCGCGAGTCCTCCGGCTGCCGCGATTATCCCGTGGATCTGGGCTGCCTGTTCCTCGGCGAGGCGGCCATGGGAATAAATCCCAGGTTGGGCAGGCGGGTCGGCAAGGATGAGGCCCTGGAACATCTGCGCCGCTGCCGCGAGGCGGGCCTTTTCCAGCTCATCGGGCGAAACAAGCTGGATACAGTATGGTTGAACGTCAAGCCGGGAAACCGTTTGCTGACCATCTGCAACTGCTGTCCCTGCTGCTGTCTTTGGAAGATGATACCGGTGCTTTCCGAGGAGATAGGCTCCAAGGTTCACCGCATGCCGGGGGTGGAGGTCAGGGTCACCGAGAGATGCAAGGGGTGTGGGACCTGCGTGAAAGAAGGTTGCTTCGTGCAGGCCATCCGCATGGCGGGGGACCGGGCAGTCATCGGCGAGGAATGCCGGGGCTGCGGACACTGCGTGGAGGTGTGCCCCCACGAAGCCATCGAACTGGTCTTGACCGATACCGCCTTCATGGAGGACCTCGTGAAGCGCATCGCCACCCTGGTGGACGTGACCTGAGCCCTTTACCCGATGCCGGCGCGGCCCTTCGATGCCGCCAGTCGTTAAACGAGGGAGGTCGAAGCGTGAACGCCTATTTCGACATCAGCCTGCCCGTGAAGAGCGGCATGCTGACCTGGCCGGGAGACGAGGAGGTCCTCCTGGAGCGTACCCTTTCTCTGGAGCGCGGCGACCCCTGTAACCTCTCCCGGCTGCGGATGGGGCTTCACGCCGGCACCCATCTCGACGCTCCCTTGCACTTCCTACCCCGGGGGGAGGACATAGCCTCCATGCCGCCGGAAGCGGGCATCGGCCCGGCGCGGCTCGTGGAGATACCCGGGAACCGGGTCATAGGACGTGTCGACCTGGAGCCTTTCTCTCCCCGCCGGGGCGAGCGCCTCCTCTTAATAGACCCTCAATTCCCGGGACTCCTGGTGGGAAAGGCCCTTCGACCCCCACTACGCCCATCTCGATCCCGGCGCCGCCGCCTACCTGGCGGAGCGTGGAATCCTTTTGCTGGGCGTGGACTATCTCTCCGTGGGCCCCTTCGGGGAGCGGGCAGGCGAGGTGCACCGCCTGTTGCTGGAGGCCGGGATATGGATATTGGAGGGGCTCGACCTGGGGGCGGTGGAGCCGGGGGATTACGAGCTCATCTGCCTTCCCCTGCGCGTGGCGAACGGCGACGGCTCGCCGGCGCGGGCGATATTGAGGACGCTCGGCTGAAGCAGCGAGGCCAGGGGGCGGGGCGTGCGGGGCAAGTTGACCACTGTAGTCCCGTTCTTGCTCTCCTCAGGGACGTGAACATCCGGCCTCAGCGCCTCCACCGCTTGCATTCTCCTTCCCCCTTCCTGGATCCCCGTGCCGGGATACGTCCTCGCTCGCTGCCATAACCGTGCCTTCCACGCCTTCCGATTCTGACGGTCTGGAGTGACGCTACTCGCTCACGTTCCATTTACCGGCAACGACCGTTCGCGAGGCCGCCCTCTCCGCCCCTGCCGCATCGGCGAGGCCAGGCCTTCCGGCGGCATGCGCGTATCGCCGTGAAATCTATTCCACACCGCGGAACCGCAATCCTTCTCCCGCCATATACCCCTCCTCCCTCCTTGCCCCTTACGCCCCTCCCCGCCGCCGGCGTGAACCGGAGTGAGCCAGCGGGACGATAAAGAGCGGCAACGGCGGGAAAAATGGACGTAGCGGAAGGGTGCCGCACAGGGATGGGACAGGCCTTTCCGCCGTGAAGGGGGAATCGCTTCATGCCCTCGCGACATGCACCTCTCGGGTATGAGACGCAGGCCCCCACCTTTAAAGCGGGATGCGCTCCGCGTGCCAGCGAGGCCGGCGAGACCGTAAGCCGCGGCGCGACCTTTAGGCCGGGCCGGTGACGGAGCGCCCGGGGCGGAGAGAGAAAAGGCGCACGGCGAGTCCGGCGGGTGGACTCGATACGGATTGGAAGGCGGATGAAAAGTCATGGGATTTAGGGAATCGGTCCGCGGCGTCAGGCGGGTGGAGAAAGGCGAGGTGAGGACATGGACCTACAGGGAAAGAAGGTCGCAGTGCTGGTTGGTAGGGGCTTCCAGGACCAGGAGGGGACCGTGCCTATCGAGTTCCTCCGACAAGAGGGGGCGGAGGTGACGACCATCGGCCCGGAGACCGGGGAGGTGAAAGGGCTGCACGGAACGACGATCCGGGTGGAGAAGACCTTCGAGGAAGTCTCGCCGGAGGACTTCGACGCCCTGGTGATCCCCGGCGGAAGATCGCCGGCTTACCTGAGGAAGTTCTCCGCGGCTCTCGATTTCGTGGCCGGGTTCGCCGCCACCGGCCGGCCGGTGGCCGCCATCTGCCACGGGGGACAGCTTCTGGCTGCGGCCGGCCTGGTGAAAGGCCTGACCATGACCGGTTATCCCAAGATAAGGGAGGAGATGGAAACGGCCGGTGCCGACTTCGTGGACCGCGAGGTGGTGACGGACCGCAACTTCATCACCTCTCGCTATCCCGATGACCTCCCGGCCTTCAATGCCGCGTTGAAAACCAGGTTGCTGGAGGGCTGAGCCCTCAGACCCTCGCCCCGTCCAGCTCCGCCAGTATCTCCTCCGCCCTCTTCAGTGCGCGGCGCGATTCGGGGTCCCGGACACCGTCCCGTTGCTCCCGGTCCACGAACTTCTCCAAAAGGAGGCGGGCTTCGGTTTCCCTCCGAACGCGTACCTCCTCGTTCAGGGGACGGGTGGCCTGCAGTTTCATGGCCCCCTCCAGCCATCCCTCCGGAAAATACCAGTCCTTGAACCACCGGAATCCCGCCCTCCAGAGGTGGTAGCCGAGGGGGGTGGCCATAGGAGGAAAGCCTCTCTTCAGGCCCCTCTCCGTCTCCCGGGCCAGGCGATGGGGTTCGGCGCCGTAGATGGCCATCAGCGAACCGCCGGGCGGTATCAGGTCCCCCAGCAGCCGGAATAGCTCACCGGAAAGCCCCTCCTCCTCGAGGTCGATATCCTCTCGCCCCGTGAAGGAGAGCAACGGGTCGTACCTGAACTCCATCCACGGCCTTATGTGCTCGTCCCGGCCCATGAAGAACAGGCCCTGCACCACCGGTTTCCTGGAAAGGGAATCTCTCCGGGCAAGGTAGAGGTTGAAATAGGCCTCTCGGTCCGTCCTCCCGCGGCGGAGATCGCGGACCTTGAGCGATAAACCCCCCAGCGGGCGGCCCTCCAGGCCCTCCCTCAAGAGATCCGAGGGTTCATACAGCCTTCCGGCCATCTTCTCCTCCCCGCCATACCACCCGCCTCCCTGCGGCGCCTTTACCGTACCACAAGACGAGCTTTGCTCCCGCTTTTTCATGTTCGCTCCCTGCCGGTCCCGTGTAAAGCAAAGACGGACTTGCCTTTCTCGCCTTGCTTACCCACTCGTTCAACCGTGATCACGGCTCGAGCCCCTTACCCTCGCAACCCTTAAGACGCCTGCGGCAACGGTGGCGCATCCCTCCGATAGGCACGGATTCCGCTGGAGGCTTGAATCCAGGCGGTTTGACGTACGTCATACCCGAACGGCGGAAGCATGTTTACCCGGTGATATCCGGGGAATCATATTTTATTGCTTGAAAGGCCGAAGTCCTTGACGTGCGGCATGCGGATAGGGGCGAAGCCGATTCGGATTAACGTTCGGCTTGAGGATCGAAGGAGGTAGGGAACATGCGGGAGATGACCGAAAAGTTCCTGAGCGAGGCCTTTGCCGGGGAGAGCATGGCCCATATGAGATACCAGCTCTTTGCGGACCGGGCTGAGGCCGACGGCCTTACCGAGCTGGCCAGGATGTTCCGGGCCATCGCTTTTGCCGAGAAGGTACACGCCGGCAACCACCTGGAGGTCCTGGGCGGGCTCACGGCCGCTTCGGACAACATCCAGACCTGCATCAACGGCGAGACCTACGAGATAAACGAGATGTACCCGGTCTTCAACGCCACGGCCAAGCTGCAGGACGAGGAAGGGGCGGTACGGAGCACCTACTATGCGCTGGAGGCGGAGAAGATACACGCCGAGTGGTACAAGAAGGCCAAAGAGGCCGTGGACCGGGGCGAGGACGTGAAGATCGGGACCATCCAGATCTGCAGCGTCTGCGGCCATACCCGGGAGGGCGACGCGCCGGACAAATGCCCCATCTGTGGGGCTTCCCGGGACAAGTTCGTGGCCTTCTGAGCCGCAGAAAGCCGGTCTCCGGTATCGAGGAACGCCGTGCAGGGCAAGGCGGAGAGCATGAATCCCCGCGGAAAGGACATCAGGTCAGAAGGCGGCAGGGAAACGGAAGGCGGTACGGGAGGAACGCGGAAGGCTACATCAACCGGCAACGGGATGCGTGGCGAGATAAAACGGACTCCCGAAAGGAAAGACGGTCCGAGGGAAGGAGGAAGGCGATGACGGAGAGGCTCCAGGTTTACAAGTGCGATATCTGCGGGAACATCGTGGAGGTCCTCCACTCCGGCCAGGGCGAGCTGGTCTGCTGCGGGCAGCCCATGGTCCTGCAGGTGGAGAACACCGTGGACGCCGCGGTGGAGAAACACGTCCCCGTGGTGGAGGTGCAGGAGGACGGGATTCTGGTCAAGGTCGGTGAGGTGGCTCACCCCATGATCGATGAGCATTACATAGAATGGGTGCAGATCATGGCGGGCGACATGAGCTACCGCATTTTCCTCAAGCCGGGGATCGCCCCCGAGGGCAAGTTCACCGTGCCCGGTGAGGGGATCACGGCGCGGGAGTACTGCAACCTGCACGGCCTCTGGAAATCAGCCTGAAGGAGCCACGAGAAAGACCGGATCGGCATCCAGACGAGGCACGCTGATCGAAAGTGGGGTCGCCGGAGCCCGGGGGCGCGAATGCCGAATCCCGGCGATTCCGGAAATAGAGCGAGAGCGGTCATAGACGAAGGGCGTCACATGAACGCCCTTCGTCTTCTTTGCCATTCGCCCGTTCTTCCGAATCACTCCGAACAGCCGTCTTACGGCCCTGCAGAACCCACCCCCACGTCTCCACCGGGATGTGCGGGGACGTACCCTTCACATAAAAGGCGCCCGTCGAGTGCCTTCAAGATCGGCGCTCAGAAGGCCAGCTCGGGTTTCCATACCTCCCAGACCTTCCCCACCAGGTCCGGCCCGGGTCTCAGGGTCGGCTTTCCGGGCTGCCACCCCGAGGGCATGACCTCACCGGTCTTGGCCGTGTGCTGGAAGGCCTTCACCTGGCGTATCAGCTCGGCGACATTCCTTCCAACCGGAGGGGTCATGACTTCCATGGCCTGGACGATCCCCTCCGGATCGATGAGGAAGCGCCCCCGGATGTCCACGCCGGATTCCTCGTCATAGACCACGTAAACACGTCCTATGAGCCCTCCGGCATCGGTGAGCAT
>MU158583.1:0-7922 GCA_015711895.1 Candidatus Solincola tengchongensis
CGCACCTCCAGAAAAGGGACTTCATCGCCTCCCTCCTCAAGCTGGGAGTGAACGGGCCTCTCTCCCTGCTCTGCGACGCGAAGGACGGAGAGCCCTACTTGAGGCTCGACCGCCTCACCTACCTGGCAGGGCTTCTGGGGCTGAACGAGATGGTGCAGTACCACACGGGCATGCAGCTCCACGAATCCCAGGAAGCACTGAAGTTCGGCCTCAAGGTGGTGGCCTACATGAACCTGGCGTGCAAGGAGCTCTCCGAGAAGTACGGTATCAACATGGTCCTCGAGGAGTCCCCGGCGGAATCCAGCGGTTACCGGCTGGCCAAGCTGGACATGAAATATTATCCCGCCCAGGCCTCCAAGGTGCTCAAGGGCAACCTGGAGACGGGGGAATATTACTACACCAACAGCGTGCACCTGAACGTGGAGGCGGATATCGACTACATCGAGAGGGTGCAGAAACAGAGCCTCTTCCACCCCCTCATCGAGGCCGGGGCCATCTGTCACATCTGGTTGGGGGAGCACGAGCCCGACCCGGAATCCATCAAGAACTTTGTCATCAAGACCTTCCGCAACACGCAATCCTCGCAGATAGCCTTCTCCCCGGAGTTCACCGTGTGCAACGACTGCCGGCGCACCACCCGGGGATTGAGGGAAACCTGCCCCACCTGCGGATCCACCAACGTCTACGGCATCACCCGCATTGTGGGGTATTTCTCCAAGATCACCACCTGGAACAAGGGGAAGCTGGGTGAGTTGAGGGACCGCGTCAGGACGGACCTGAAAGGGGGATTGAGGCATGCAACATCTTAAGGTCTTCGTGAAGCGGGACTGCCAGAAGTGCCCGGCGGCCAAGGAGGTGGCCAGCCACTTCCCGCACACCGAGATATACGACATAGAACAGGCGGACGGGCTTGCGGAAGCCGCATTCTCCGGCGTGCGCTGCACGCCATCCATCGTGGTGGTGGACGAGAACGGAGCCGAGCTCTACGCCTGGCGCTGCACCGTGCCCTCGCCGCGGGAGATCGCGGAATGGGTGAACTGAGGCCATGGGACGGGCGGAGATCAGGGGAGTGCTTCCCTTGAGCATGATCGACTGGCCGGGAAAGATATGCGCCGTGGTCTTCCTGGCCGGGTGCAACTTCCGCTGCCCGTACTGCCACAACCCCGAACTGGTAGAGGATTCCGGGAAGGAAGAGCCCGTTGCCTGGGAGGACCTCGTCGCTTACATCGAGGCCCGGGCGGGCTGGATCGACGGCGTGTGCATTACCGGCGGAGAGCCCACCATCCATGCCGACCTCCCGGCGCTGTGCCGGAGGCTCAAGGGACTGGGCGTGGAAGTCAAACTGGACACCAACGGTTCTCGACCCCGCGCCCTCAAGCGCCTCATGGAAGAGGGGCTCGTGGATTGTGTGGCCATGGACCTAAAGACGTCGCTGGACAGATACCCGGCCCTCGCCGGCCGGCCCCTGGATGTGCGGGCTATAAGGGAGTCTGCGGAGACGATCATTACCTGGGGCGGGGAGCACGAGTTCCGCTGCACGGTGGTGCCGGGGTGGGTCGGGTACCAAGAGCTGCAAGAGCTGGCGCGCATGGTGCGGGGAGCGCGGCGGCTGGTCCTTCAGCAGTTCCGGCCGGAACACACCCTCGACCCGGCCTACCGGGGCGTGGTGCCTTACCCTGACGAGCAGCTGTTGAGCTGGTCGGAGGAACTCTCGGCACTTGTTCCCACGCGGGTAAGAGGCTTGGCGGCCATGGGCGTGGGAAACTGAGAGCCCGGAAGGAAAGATTGGGAGGTACGCCCGGAGTGGCCGGCGGGGAGAGGAAGGAACAGGACCCTTTCGCCGAGCCAAGCGCATTGTTGCGCAAAAGCCGGCCCGGTGACATAGCCGAAAGAGCCGGGATCCCCTGGGACGGCAAGGAGTTCAGGATCGGCTTCCTGCGCTGGAGCCTCTATGTGTCCCACCCGGAACTGTCCTTTCGCGCACCGGAATTTCTAAACACCTTCGTGGTGAGGCTTCTCACCCTCCTCTACCTTGCTCATGCCAGGGCCGTGCCTCCCGCCAATCGCTGGGTTCCCTACCGCGAGCTGAAGGACGGCCTGTTCTACGCCAAAAGCTTCCAGGACACCGTGGAGGAGCGCCTGCTCCGACGCTTCGCAGGAGACCTGGAGGGATTACGCGAAGCGGGGCTGGAGCTGGGAGCCAGAGTGGTGGAGCAGGGAGACCTGGGGCTCATCCTCAAGACCTTTCCCCGCCTCCCCCTGTTGTTCATAATCTGGCGCGGGGACGAGGAATTCGAGCCCAGCACGAGGATACTCTTCGACGCCTCGGCTACGAATTACCTCAACGCCTTTGAGCTGCGCATGCTGTGCGGAGAGGTGGTGGGAAGACTCATAAACGTAGCCGATGGACGGCTGAAGGTCCCTCCCCCGGAGTGACAGGGCTCTTCACCGTGGCATACCACTCCGCCGGTGGACGGGATGTGGGTCGCGGGCAGCGGGAAAGACGCTCTCATTCATCCTTAGCCAGATGTTCTCGCCCTGAGGTGGCCTGCCGGAGAGCAGATCCGGTGGGGTACGGTTAAGTGGGGACGGGTTATACGAGCAATGCCTTCCAGGCAACCCGATGCGAGCCGGTCCGGAGGGAAGCGGGAAGAGGGGACGCCTGCAGACCCGTGTTCCAGGCACATTCTCTGCAGATGATGACGCTCTGCCGGGGAAACGGGGCGTTTGTGTCTTTCCCGGCCGGGGTATGAGTATATAGGAGTCTAAAAATTAAACTGTTTAATAGTTTATAGTATACTATAAATAGTCAGTGAGTCGCATCTCCAGGCGCGGCCCGGGGGGACGGCGGGATGGTGATGGGAATTGACCTCGCGTATCGAGACCATGGTCCTGGGATTGCTCGCCGAGAGGGAGAGGCACGGCTATGACCTCCTTCGGGAAATGGAAGAACGCGGTTTCCTGCGCTGGTGTCCGGCCAGCAAGGTGGCCGTGTACAAAGTCCTGGCACGCCTCGAGGAAAAGGGGTACCTGACCTCATGGATGGAGAGGGAAGGCAACATGCCCGAGAAGAGGGTCTACGCCCTGACCGCGGAGGGCGAAGAGAGGCTGCGCGACGTCGTGCACGCCGCCTGCTCGGAGGAGGAGCCCCTGCGTTTGGATTATGCAGTGGGAGCGGCCTTTCTGGAACGCCTTTCCATGGATGAGGCCGTCGATGCCTTGGAAAGCCGGAGGTCTTTCCTGGAAAAAAGCGCCAGGAGACTGTCCTCGCAGAGAGGGCTCTTGGAAGGGGTCGCTTCTCCGCTGGAGTTGCTCATACTGGAACACGAGATAGACCTCTACCGCCGGGAGTCGAAGTGGGTCTCCCGGCTGCTCGAGGAGCTGCGCGGAAAGGCGGACGTACGCAGGAGCTCGGGAAAAGACCCGGGGAGAAACGAGGGTTGAGGGATGGACGGCAGGGACGAAAGGGCCAAGCGCATCCTCGATGAGGCGGAAAAACTGGCCTTCGAGGTTGGGTACCGCCGTTTCAACATGGACGACCTCTCACAGCGCCTGCGGATGAGCAAGAAGACCATCTACGAATCGTTCTCCTCCAAGGATGAGCTGTTCACCACCGCCCTGAACCGCCGGGCGGGGAAGATACTCCGGCGCATGCAGGAGATACTGGACCTCAAGGAAGACGCTATGACCAAGCTCTACCTCATGAGCAAGCACATCGTGGACGAGGTCTCCCAGATAAAGCCGTGGCTGGTGAAGGAAGTGGAGATGTTTTTCCCCGACGTGTTCGACGTCTACGGCGATTTCTACCGCAAGATCGTAGGCGGGGTGGTATCCATCATCGAGGAGGGGATGCGGTCCGGCGAGTTCCGTTCGGACATCAACCCCCTGGTGTTCGCCTATCTCATGCAGGGTATGGTTGAACTTTCCAGAAATCCCTATCTCCTCATCGAGAGCGGATTAGGCCTGGAGGAGGTGTACACCGCCTTCATGAAGATCATCATGGAGGGGATCGTCAGCCACGAGCATCGAACGAATTCCCAGTGAGGCGGGAGGTTGGCATCGAGGCATCATGGCATCCCCGGGGAGAGGATCCGACAGCCGGCTGGAGGCGCCTTGATTTAAAGACCGAAAGAGCGCTGTAAAAGCCTTTGGGAGCGGGAGACGGCGATGGATGGCACTCGGCGCCGGTAAGAAAGCACTTTCATGAACGGTGAAAGGGCAGGATTGCCTGCATCACCTTGACAGCCCAGTGACGAGGTGATTGAATGGAAGAAAAACTATAAAACTATTATGCGTTTTTAAGTTTCCTAATTTTCGGTTTCCTTTACCACCCTGGTATCTGGAGTGGTGAGGATGGGCGGATGATGATTACGAGCGGTCTCCTTGAGTTGAACGGTTGAGGGGAGCGGGAGTTGACCACGGAAATCGTGAGACCGGAGATAAAGGAGATAATCGGTACCGATTCCTATGCCCGACACCTGGGGGCAAAGGTGGTGGAGTTACGACCGGGATACGCCAAGGTGGTCATGGAACTCGGCCCGCAGCACCTCAATTTCATGGGCATGGTACACGGAGGCGTGATATTCGGGCTGGCGGACGTGGCTTTCGGTGCGGCGGCCAATTCCTTTGGATCAAGGGCCATGGCGCTCTCCGTGGGCATTGATTTTCTGGCCGCCCCCGGCACGCAGGGGTTGATGACCGCCGAGGTGCAGCTGGTGACCCGTGCCGGTAAGATGGGTTATTACCGCATGCTGGTCACCGATGCCCAGGGCACGGTGGTAGCCCAGTGCAGGGGTTGGGCATACCATACCGGCCGCCCGCTTGAGGCGGAGAATGAAGCCGGGACACCGGAGGCCGGGTGACACGGATTCGAAGGTTAGGGGGCGAGACTGCTGGGGACCTGGAAGGGGAGCGCTGGAATAGGGGAGGGATACGGCCCCGGCAAGGAAACGATTGTGTGGAGAAGGACGCGTCTGGGCTGCTGCGGATTTTCATCGACCTGCCGCGCCCCCAAGGGGAATGAAAGTGCTGGCTGCATAGCAGGATGACTTCAAGTGCGAGGATGCCGAATCTATTCAGGGGCGTGCGATGCAGACACCTACGGAATAAGGGGCACGTTTTGAGGAAAGAATAGGTCGTAGATGGTCTATCTACGGTCCTTCTCGGCAACGGCAAGACCTGTATAAGGGATGAGGGGAGGTCGCCGCTTTTGTTCCGGCACCCGATCATCGACACTGAGGTTCGAGTAATAGGGTGCGCGGCGGAGGCGGTAGGCGGCTTTGGAGACGGGAGAGGGAAACGAAAGGAGGTATGCGCATGGCGCTGGAGGGGAAGGTAGCCCTGGTCACCGGGGGCTCGGGCGGTCTGGGAAGGGTTCATTCCATCGTCCTCGCGGAGAAGGGCGCGGACGTCGCGTTGACCTACAACCGTAACGAGGCCAAGGCCTTGGAGGTGGTACGGGATATAGAGGCCATGGGACGGAAGGCCCTGGCCGTGAAGATGGACCTGGCTGACGAGGTGAGCGTCATTGAGGGCGTGCGCAAGGTCAAGGAAGAACTCGGCCCGGTGGACATCCTGGTCAACAACGCTGCCGCGGGCATCGTGCGGGCGGTGACCATAACCGACATGACCAAGGAGGACTGGGACGCTGACGTGGCCGTGAACCTCACCGGTCCGTTCCTGCTCATCAAGGCCGTCTTCCCGGACATGGCGGAGAGGGGATGGGGAAGGATAATCAACGTCTCCTCGGTCACCGGTACCATGGGAGGTTTCGGCCAGTGCAGTTACGCCGCCACCAAGGCCGGCCTCATCGGCCTGACCAAGACGGTGGCCCTCGAGGGGGCGCGCAAGAACATCACCTGCAACGCCGTGGTCCTGGGGGTCTTCGACGCCGGGAGTTTCTACGACGTGGCCGAGCCCTTCCGGGAGCGCATCATCAAGCGGGTGGCCATGCGGCGGTCCGGGGATCCGCGCGAGCTCTCGGGGATCATCGCCTTTCTGGCCTCCGACGAAGCCAGCTACATCACCGGGGAGGCCATCGAGGTCAGCGGGGGGATAAGCCTTTTCACCTTCTGACCTCTGGGTCGGCGAACGGCGTTGCTCCCTCGGAAACGACCTGGAGGCGGAGAGCACGGAAAAGGCGGGTATGCACGTGCGGTCGGGCAAGGAAGCCGACGCGGCCTCCGCCGGACAGGGTTTTCCGCGGGCATGGTTGCGGAAGGGAATGGAACGAAGGACGGTTCGCTCCCCGGCACCCTGAGCCGCAACGGGAAGGTTGTCGGAGAGGCGGGGATGGGAATTACACGTACCGGTATGTCGATCGTAGGAGGCTGGAGATGACCTTTGAACTGACGCCGGAACAGGAAGCGCTGCGCAGGGAGATCCGCCGGTTGGCTGAGGAGAAAATCGCGCCGCGGGCGGCGGAGATCGACCGCACAGGAGAGTACCCCTGGGACATCCAGAAGCTCCTGGCGGAACAGGGGCTGCTGGGCTACGCCATTCCCGAGGAATACGGGGGTTCAGGTGCCGACCTCCTCTCATGCTCCATAGTGGGGGAGGAGCTGGCCCGGGTGTGCGCCAACTCGTCGCTCATCTTCGTGGTCCAGAAACTGGCCGCCTATCCCATCGTCATCGCCGGCTCCGAGGAGACCAAGAGGAAGTACCTGCCTCCGGTGGCCTCGGGAGAGAAGCTGGCCGCCTTCTGCCTCACCGAACGGGAGGCGGGCTCCGACGCCGGGGCCACCAAGACCATGGCCCGTCGGGAAGGGGACCACTACGTCATCAACGGGCAGAAGTGCTTCATCACCAACGGAGGTCTCGCCGAGGTGCACTCCGTGTTCTGCATGACCGACCCGGAGAAGGGCTACAAGGGGATAAGCGCCTTCGTGGTGGAGAAAGGGCCGGGTCTTTCCGTGGGCAAGATCGAGGACAAGATGGGCATGCGGGGTTCCCAGACCTCGGAGCTCATATTCGAGGACTGCCGCGTGCCGGTTGAGAACCGGCTGGGCGAGGAGGGCACCGGTTTCATCACCGCCATGAAGACCCTGGACAACTCCCGGCCCCTGGTGGGAGCCCAGGCCTTGGGCATCGCCCAGGGGGCACTGGAGCTGGCCATAGCCTGGGCCAAGGAGAGGAAGCAGTTCGGGAAGCCCATCGGGATGCTTCAAGGCATCGCCTTCATGCTGGCGGACATGGCCACCGAGGTGGAGGCGGCGCGCCTTCTGATATACAAGGCGGCGGCCATGGCCGACCGGGGCGACCCCAACCTCTCCATTTACTCGGCTATGTCCAAGATGAAGGCCTCGGATGTGGCCATGCGGGTGACCACGGATACCGTCCAGGTCATGGGAGGGTACGGTTACATGCGCGATCATCCGGCGGAGAGGATGATGCGCGACGCCAAGGTGACCCAGATCTACGAGGGGACCAACCAGGTACAGCGGGTGGTCATCTCCCGCGCCCTGTTGCGGTGAGCGGAAGACGAAACCTGCGATGCAGGAAGGGGGATGAGGAGGATGTCCGACCTGGAGGAGATCAGGAACGCGCTTGAGGAGTGGAGACGCGAGAAGGAGGGGTGGCCGGAGCGCCGGGAGTCCTTCAAGACCGACGCGGGCATCCCGGTGAAGGACCTCTACACCCCTCTGGACGTGGAGGGCATCGATTACCTCCGGGACATCGGTTTCCCGGGACGACCCCCCTTCACCCGGGGCGTGTATCCCACCATGTACAGGGGCAGGTTCTGGACCATCCGCATGTTCTCGGGGCACGGCACCCCGGAGGGGACCAACGAACGCTGGCGTCTGCTGTCCAAGGAAGGGGAGACGGGCTTCTCCGCCGCCGTGGACTCCCTGACCTGCGCCGGGGTGGATCCCGACCAGGCGGTGGAGGGGGCCGCCCATGAAGTGGGGAAAGAAGGAGTGCCC
>MU158583.1:7932-13749 GCA_015711895.1 Candidatus Solincola tengchongensis
TCTACACGCTCTCCCGACACGACGCGCTTCCGATCTGGATGCTTCAAGGCATCGCCTTCATGCTGGCGGACATGGCCACCGAGGTGGAGGGGGCCGCCCATGAAGTGGGGAAAGAAGGAGTGCCCCTGTACTCCATACGCGGAGTGGAGGCCATGGTAAGGGACCTGCCCATCGACCGCATGAGCGTGGCCCTGGTGGTGGAGCCTCTGACCTCCGCGGCGGTGACCTCCATGTACTTCAACGTGGCCAAAGCCCGCGGCCTGCGCAAGGAGCAGCTGGCGGGGACCACCCAGAACGACATCCTGACCATGACCATCGGATATATCCCCTGGGGTTCCCTGAAGCCCGCCGACCTCCTGAAGCTGGCCTGCGACCTCATCGAATACTGCACCCCGCTGAAGGAGGCTCCCCGCTGGAACCCCATCAATTTCACCACCTATAACTACCGCGAGGGGGGCATAGACGCCGTGCAGGAGATCGGCATGGTGCTGGCCAACGCCGTGGCTCACATCGAGGAGATGCTGCGCCGGGGGTGGAAGATCGACGACTTCGTCCACCGGTTGGCCTTCCACCTCTCCGCCCACCGCGACTTCTTCGAGGAGATAGCCAAGTACCGCGCGGCGCGCAAACTTTGGTACCGCCTGATGAAAGAGCGCTACAAGCCGCAGAACCCGGAGGCCTACCGCTTCCGCTTCCATGTGCAGACGGCGGGTTGCTCCCTGACCGCGCGCCAGCCCATGGTGAACATCATCCGCACCGCCTACCAGGCCCTGGAGGCGGTGCTGGGCGGCTGCCAGTCCCTGCACACCAACTCCTACGACGAGGCCATCTGTCTGCCCTCCGAGGAGGCGGTACGCTTGGCGGTGCGCACCCAGGAGGTCCTCCAGGAAGAGACCGGGGTGGGCTCGGTCATCGACCCCCTGGCCGGTTCCTATTACGTGGAGGCCCTCACCCGGGAACTGGAGGAGCGTATCTGGGATTACTTCCTGAAGATAGAGGAGATGGGAGGAGTGGTGGAGGCCCTGAACACCGGATGGTTGTTCGGGGAGATGAGCAAGGCTTTCAACAAGCGTCGTCGCGACCAGGAGAGCGGGGAGGAGAAGGTCATTGGGGTGAACTGTTACGTCCTGGAGGACGAGGAGCCCACCCCTCCCTTCAGGACCAACCCCAGGGCGGCGGAGATAGAGAAGGAACGCCTGCGCAAACTGCGGGAGGAGCGGGACAACCGGAAGGTGGCCTCCCTCCTGGACCAGCTGCGCCGGGTCTGCGAACGCCGCGAGAACGTGCTCCCGGTGGTCAGCGAGCTCACCGCCGCCGGCGCCACACTGGGGGAGATCACCTCCGTGTACCGAGAGATATGGGGCATATGGCAGCTCCCCTTCGTGGCCTGACGGTGAGGCTTTCACGTCAGCGGAAAGGTGAGCTCAAGTGGTAATAAATGGTGACAAAGGTTCCGGCCTTCAGAAGTACACCTTCCGTTTCGGAGGTACAGCGAGCGTCGCCATGCCCGCAAGTCAGGAAGGCATAACGCACCCGGAAAGGGGTTAAGGGGGTGACGGGATGGAGAAGAAGATACGCGTGCTGCTCTTCAAGCCGGGCCTGGACGGCCACTGGAGGGGGATCATGACCGTATCCAAAGCACTCTCCGAGGCGGGTATGGAGACCATCTTTTTCGGCTTCAAGAGCGTGGAGGGGGTGGTGGAGGCGGCCATCCAGGAGGACGTGGACGTCATCGGGTTCTCCTGCCATTCCGGCGCCCACCTGGAATGGGCCCGGGAGCTGGTGCGGGAGCTGGAGGAGAAAGGGGTGAGGGACGACTTCCTCCTTCTCATCGGAGGCGTCTTCCCGGAGCAGGATCACGAGGAGCTCCGCCGCATCGGGATGGACGGGGTCTTCGGGCCGGGTACCAACACCGCGGACATCGTGAGGTTCATAAGGGAGAACCTGGAGAGCCGCGTGGGGAAGGGAGGATGAGGAAAGAGGGGGCTGGATCCAGCTGTCGGGGAAGCCGGGACATCACCGGCGAGACATCGCGGCTTTATCGGGAAGAGAACGGTGATATTCAAGGAGCGGAGACGGTTAGGAGGGATCGCAGAGAGCCCAGCTTCGAAACGCGCGGAGTCCTCGGCTCGGACACGATGAGGCCCGGGAGAGGAGCCGGTAATCCACACGAGGAGAGAAAAAGGCGGAGGAGGCGATCCGTGCCGAGGGGCCGCATCGCGAGTCGGTTATCGCGTTGAGCGTCGCGGTTTTTCGGGGGAAAGCCTGCAGATAATCCTGCGAAGTAGGGGGAGTGGATGAGGTCCTCGCGGGCAAGCGATGTCCCATCGGTTCCGGATGGATGCGTGGAGCGGCGCAAGGAGTAAAGGAGGTCCGGTAATGGCGGGCAAGAAAAAGTTAGGCAGGGGAGTGGCCATCGTCGGCGCCGGGATGTCCAACTTCGGCATGTTCCCGGACAAGGACTCCAAGGACCTCTTCGCCGAGGCCTTCCGGGAGCTCATGGATAGCGTGGACAAGGGGTTGGACCCCCGCGACATCCAGGCCATCTGGATCGGGAACTTCAGCAACGACTTCTTCGTGCACCAGGCGCACTGGGGGCCCATCATCGCCGACCTCACCGGCCTGGCTCCCCGGGCGGTGACCAGGACGGAGGGGGCCTGCGCCTCCAGCACCCTGGCGGTGCGGGACGGGATCATGGCCATCGCCTCCGGCATGTACGACATCGTCCTGGCCGGTGGGGTGGAGGAGATGTCCAAGCGCACCACGGAGGAGGTGACCGAGGGGCTGGCCCTGGCCACCTCTCCGTACGAGGGCGCGGCGGGGTTCACCTTCCCCGGGGTCTTCGGGGCCCTGGCCAACGCCTATTTCCACAAGTACGGGGCCAACCGGGAACACCTCATGAACGTGACCATAAAGAGCCACGAGAACGCGCCACTCAACCCCAAGGCACAGTTCAAGCAGACCATCCGCGACCTCATGGAGGCCCGGAAGGAAAAGGCGCGCCAGAAGGGGCTCCCGGTGCCCGATTGGTCGGACGAGAAAGAGGCTCTCTTCGACCCTTCCTTCAACCCCCCCGTGGCCTGGCCCATGCACCTCTTCGACTGCTGTCCCATAAGCGACGGCGCCAGCTGTGTGCTCCTGGTAGCCGAGGAGCTGGCCAGGAGTTTCACCGACGACCCCGTATACATCGTGGGGTTCGGCCAGGGGAGCGGGCGGGGACTGCATGCCTGCCCCAGCCTCACCTCCTTCGAGGCCAACCGCCAGGCGGCGGCAGAAGCATACGGCATGTCCGGGCTGAAGCCCAAGGACATCCAGTTCGCGGAGGTGCACGACTGCTTCAGCATCGCCGAGCTCATCCACATCGAGGACCTGGGCTTCTTCGGCGAGGGCGAGGCCTACAAGGCGGTGGCCGAGGGGGAGACCAGGCGGGAGGGGCACATGCCCATCAACACCTCGGGGGGCCTCAAGTGCAAGGGGCACCCGGTGGGGGCCACGGGGGTGGCCCAGATGTACGAGGTGTGGAAACAGTTGCGGGGTGAGGCGGGGGAGAGGCAGATCCCCGGGCGCGAGCTCCGCATCGGAGCCACCCAAAACCTGGGAGGCACCGGTGGGACCTGCACCTTCACCATCTTCGAGAGGAGGTAGTCTCATGGAGGACAGGCCGATCAGCGACATCTCCTACTACAAGTTCATCGAGGAAGGGAAGCTCATGGGCTCCAGGTGCCGCGAGTGTGGGAAGATCTACCACCCACCGCGCCACTTCTGCGAGGATTGCTTCGGGACGGACATGGAGTGGCATGAGCTGAAAGGGGAGGGGGAACTGACCACCTACACCTGCATCTTCGTGGCCCCGCCCTACATGGCCAGGGAGGGATACGGCAGGGACAACCCCTACTGCACAGGGGTGGTGACCCTCGCCGAGGGGCCGCGGGTGGTGGCCCGCATCGAAGGCGTCGATGCGAAGAACCCGGAATCAATAAAGATAGGCATGGCGGTGAAGGCGGAGTTCGTGCGCAGCGGGGAGGGCGAGGGGGCCCGCACCTATCTGGCCTTCCGACCCGCCTGATCCCCGTTTCACGGAGGGTCGGCGTATTCACCCCGGCGGCTTCCTTCGGCAGCAGGGCAAGACGGGAAAAGGGGGTTCATGGATTCCGTTAGGGCCGGGAATCTATATATACATATTATGCATATATGTTCATATTAATATCCGGCGTCGATCTATTCACCCGGAAGAACTTGATCAATTTACCCAGCTCCATGATCGCTTGGATGCAGGCCCTTGTTTCCGTAAGCTCATCGGCCTACAAGGCCTCCGAGGATCAATTTTGCTGACGGAGGTCCGCGGGAGGGTCACCCGGCATTGTTTTATGATACGGAAAGACATCTGCGGCAGAAGAAGGTTAAACGGTGTAGCGTCGGGCCATGGCCGGTCTCTTCCTGCACCCCATTTGCTGCTCGCTCTGTGTATGGCGAGACAAGCCTTCAGTCGACGCCCGTAATGCCGATGCGCCGATAATATATCTTATGTAAAGTTAATTAAATTTCAATCTCCCAGGTCCAGTTCCATGCTCTGCGCTTGCTCCCTGAGCTCGCGGCGCAATATCTTCCCCGCGGCACTGGCGGGTAAGGCCTCCACTATGCTTACCTTGCGCAGCTTCTTGTACTTGGCCAGCCTCTGGTTGGCATACTCCAGGAGCTCCTCCTCCGTGGCCTTTCCTCCGGGGACCAGTTCCACGAAGGCTATGGGGATGTCTCCGTACCTCTCGTGGTACTTCCCCACCACCGCCGACTGGGCCACGGCGGGGTGGGAATTCAGGACCTCCTCGAGGTCGCGCGGATAGACGTTGTACCCCTTGTAGATGAGCATGTCCTTCTTGCGGTCCACTATGTAGAGGTAACCGTCCTCGTCGAACTTGCCTATGTCTCCCGTGTACAGCCAGCCGTCCCGGAGCACGTCGGCCGTTTCCTCCGGTTTGTTCCAGTAACCCTTCATGACCTGCGGGCCCTTGATGCATATCTCCCCTATCTCCCCCACGGGCATCTCCTTCTCCCCCGTCTCGGGGTCCACGATCTTAATCTCCGTGTCCTGTACGGGAAGCCCCACGGACCCCAGGCGGAAGCCCTCCCGGCTGGGCGGATTTGCGGCGCAACCCATGGTGCATTCGGACAGGCCGTAGGCCTCGCATACCACCCCGGGTATTTTCTCCTGCATGGTCTCCAGGAGGTGTCGCGGGATGGGTGCCGCCCCGGAGGCCACCATCTTGATCTCCGAGAGGTCCAGCTCCCGGAAGAGCGGGTTCTCCACCAGTTGCACGAAGAGCTGGGGAGCTCCGCCGAAGACCGTGGCACGGTACTTGTTTATGGCCAACAGGTACTCGGTGGGGTCGAAGCGCGGGAATACCACCAGGGTGTTCCCTCCTATCATCTGCATGGTGAGGTAACCGATCACCCCCATGGCATGGAACCAGGGGACCACGATGAGGGAGACCTCCGTGCCTTCCCGGGTGGGATGGTCTTCGTCCCGATCCCCCTCCAGCCGTCTGATCCCGAATTTCCCGTCCCGGTAGTCCACGTCCCCCCCGCTGAACCAGTAGGCATACTGGCAGCAGTTCACCACCGCGTTGTAGTGGGTGATCATGACCCCCTTGGGAGTGCCCGTGGTCCCCCCGGTATAGGCGATGTGGGCCAGGTCCTCCCTGACGTCGAACTCCACCTGCGGCGGTTCCGGAGGGTGCTCCGCGAGCAGGGCCGAGAAGTCCATGGTCCCCTCCGGAGTGGGCTGCCTCTGGAGGAGCTTAGCCGGGGCGGACACCGGCG
>JACVJH010000051.1 GCA_015711895.1 Candidatus Solincola tengchongensis
CCTCTCCCCCGTGAGGCGTTTCCATCGCGCGAGGAAAGGCATGATCGCCAGGGAAAGGGCGGAGATGACCAATCCCGGGAGCGAGGGCTCCGGCATCTCCCTCCCGATGAGCTTATCCAGGCACTCGTAGAGGATATAGACACCCAGGACCAGGAAGGTGACGGCCACGAGGCGCATGGCCCTCTTCTCCACCCTCTGCTCCTCCTCGCCGGAGACCTTCCCGTGCATGCGCAGCCTCCAGACGAGCACCAACCCGCTCAGCGACTCCACCACGCTGTCCAGGCCGAAACCCACCAGGGCTATGCTTCCCGCCCGGAGGCCGAAACCGATGGATGCCGCCGCCTCCAGCAGGTTGTAGGCCAGGGTGAAATACTCGAGGTGCAGGCCCCTCCTGTAGAGCCTTTCCGTCTCTCCGCCGCCGTGCCCCGCACCGGGCTCGCCGGTGTTCTTGTCGCCTCGTGTGGACATGTCTTCCATTTTCTGCCACTCCATACCCGATACTCGAACCCTCCGCCCCCATTCCCCGGCAACCGCTATCCGTGCGTTTTCGGCGTACCAGCAACCGGAACACCGCGTGTGGGCAGTGCCGGCCTTCTTCGCGAGGCATCCGAATGGACCTCGAGAGACGATGAAGTCCGGCTCATGTAGACCGCTTTCCCTCTGCATCCTGGGGCACCGGCCCTCGGCACCTCACGGGCGGAAGCTTACCACATCCGCGGCAAGAAAAGACGGCCAAAAAAGACAAATGCGCCGGGAAGGGAGGAAAAGCATGCCACCGCCGGCGGAAAAAGGACTGAATTGGGCAAACCCCCATCAAGACCGCCGCCGGAAAGACGTTCTCCCGAAGCGAGGCCTCTGCACAATCGGTGCCCGCATCGGCTCAGCGGGAGCCTTACGGTTGAGACGGCAGCAAGGTCGCTCAGGCCTCCTTTTTACGGACAAGCCATGGATACGAAAAAGAACCGGTCCCCACGCAGGAGGCAAGTGTCCCGCCTGGCGTCCGCGGCTGAGCCGACGACGCCGTAGCGCTCGATTAGGATCTTCGGGGCTTGAAATACCGAGGGCTCCTCATCGTCCCGCCCTGAAGGGAAGTCGGATGCGGGAAAAGGGTGGGCCCCAAGGTAAAGGGGCCGGTCTACGCCCTTGAAGAAAACCGTATCCTGCGAGGGGCGTCCGAGGGGTTCGAAGCGTGGCGCATTATGCAATACCCTTCCATCAGGCGCTCTCGGGTTTGAAAAGGGTTCGGAGGCTGCCTGCTCCTCACGGGCGAAGCCAGTTCCTCGTCCCGGAAACACAAACCTGCCGCCGCGACACAAAGGGCGGGACCGCATCGTTTCGGCAAGCGCTTTTAGCATTGAAAAGGGGCGAAATACCACCCTCTCATCCCGGTGAAAAAGAAAGAAGCACGGGGTGGAAGAGGGCAACCTCCCATGTTGGTGGATTTACGGACCCCCGGGTGTAAAATATATTTAGAAGTGCAGCTTGAAAAGAGGGGGCGAAACGGCTTCGACAGGGATCGGCGGCCGCAGTGGGAGCGAGCCGGGGGCCCGCGCCCCGTGAGCAAGCGGGAAAACAAATAGACGCCGACAGCGAGTTGGCCCTGGCCGCTTAATAGGAGCGGCCCGTCCCTCCCCGGGAGGCCCGCGACCGGGGAAGGGGCGCCGTGCAGCGGGCTCACTCCGGCCCTACTCCCGTAAAGGCCGGGGGACAAACCTTCCGGGATAGCTTCCGGTGAGCCGTTCGCCGGGCGAACCGGAGGCGAAGCTAAAAACGGCGGATACGCTCGTAGAGCCCACGCGGTCGGATTTCTGGACGGGGGTTCGACTCCCCCCGCCTCCACCAGAACAAGAAGCCCCTTCGGGGGCTTTGTTCATTGCCGCGGGCCGCCTCCAGGGCCCTCTGCAGCTGGAGGCCTCCCCGCCCACCAGGGGGTTCCTCACCGGGATATGGGTAGCGGTTCTCTCGCAGTGGCGGATGTCCGGGGCGATGCCCCGGCGGCGTTGGCTGTTCGCACCGGGTTTCCTCGGGGCCTCCTATCGGGTGCCGCGGGCCGCCTCCAGGGCCCTCTGCAGCTGGAGGTCCTCCCCGCCCACCAGGGGGTTCCTCACCGGGAAGTCCGGGGCGATGCCCTGGTCGTCGATGTTGTTTCCCCGCGGGGTGTAATAGCGGGCGATGGTCAGGCGGATGCCGGTCCCGTCGGGCTGACGGAAGATCTGCTGGATGGAGCCCTTCCCGAAGGTGGCCTCGCCGACCAAGAGGCAGCGGTTGTTCTCCCGCAGGGCGGCGGCGAAGATCTCCGAGGCGCTGGCCGATCCACGGTTGACCAGCACGTAAACGGGAAGGTCCCAGGAGACCTCCCCGTCCGCCTCGTAAACCCGGCTCACCCCCGCAACCCGTCCCCTGGAGGAGACGATGACCCCGTCGCGGAGGAAGAGATCCGCGGCCTCGATGGCCGGCTCCATGTAACCTCCCGGGTTGGAGCGCAGGTCGATGACCAGAGAGGAAACACCCTTTGCCCCCAGGTCCGCCAGGGCTTCCCGCAGGCGTTCCGCGGCGTCCTGGGTCCAGTCGGTGAGGCGGATGTAACCCACCCCTCCCTCCTTGACCTCCGTCTCCATGACCGGGATCTCGATCCTGCGGCGCATGATGTCGAAGCGGAGGATGTCCGGTTCCCCGGGACGGGAGACCCCGATGCGCACCGTGGTCCCCTCCGGCCCCCGGATGAGCATGACCACCTCGTCCAGTTCCATATGGGTGACGTCCCTGTCGTCAACCTCGAGGACGATGTCCCCCTCCCGTATCCCCACCTCCTGGGCCGGGGTTCCCTGCAGCACCTGGACCACGCGTATCTGGTTCTTCACCTTCTGCATGGCCACCCCGATGCCCGAGAAATGGCCGGATAGCTGGGTGTCCAGCATCTCCAGCTGCTCCGCGTTCATGAAGGCGGTGAAGGGGTCGTCCAGGGAATCGAGCATGGACTCCACCCCCCGCGCCACCAGGCGCTCCCTGTCGGCCCCGGACTCCGCGAGGCGGCGAATCCCCCGCGCCGCGGCCTCCAGGAGCTCCTCCTCGTCCACCTCCTCCACGTAGTTGCTCTCCACGATGTCCTCCGCCCGCCGGAAGGAATCGCTGTCCAGCAGGAGCTTCCGGAGCTCATCGGAGGATTCCGCCGCTCCACGTCCCTGAGACCCGGATGAGGTGCCGCCGGAGCGGCGTCCCGAGGAGGTGAGCAGATAGGGCACGGCGAAACATGAACCCACGAGAAGCAGGGACAGGACAACGGCGAGTACGGCGATGCGCCGGTCCCGGCGCTTCTGCCCTTCGTCGGCGAGATCGGGGCCCGGCTGCATTTTCCTCCCCCGCGGGACAGGGTCCTGCTCTCACACCTCGAGGAGGCGTCCCCGGGCGTAGGCGCTTCCCAGGGCCCCGATGACCACGCCGCCCACCAGGATGCAGGGGACGAGGACGGCGAAGAGCCCGGAGGAGAAGGAGAGCCGCAGGAACTGGAGGCTCTCGATGAGCCGGTCGAGTATCCACACCTTGACCGCCATGACCACGAGGATGGCGGCCAGGGAACCCGAGAGCCCCTCGAACACCCCCTCCAGGACGAAGGGCCAGCGGATGAACCAGTTGGTGGCTCCTACCAGCTTCATGATCCCGATCTCCCTGCGCCGGGCGAAGATGGCCACCTGGATGGTCACCGAGACCAGGAGCACGGCCACCAAGGCCAGGGCTATGACGGCCACCGTGCCTATCTGGCGGAACTTGTCGAAGATGTTCTCCAGCTTCTCGATGGCCGAGCTGGCGGACTTGATGTCCTCGATGCGCTCCCGGTAGGGGGCCTCATTGTTGATCCTTCCTACCACCACGCCCACGTCCTTGGGGTCTTTGGTCATCAACTGGTAGGAATTGGGAAGAGGGTTCTCGTCGATGTACTCCCAGAGCTCGGGCTGGTCCTTGAACCGCTCCTTGAACTCCCGGAGGGCCTCGTCCTTGCTCTTGAAGTAGATGGACTTGGCATCCACCTCCGGGATGGAGGCCAGGAAGGCCTCGATGGCCTGTAGCTCCTCCTGGGTGGTTAGGTCGGAGAGGTAGACGTCCACCTCCCCCACCTTGCGCTCGGCGTTCTTGATCATGTTGCTGAACATGTTCCAGCCCATGACCACCAGGCCCAGGATCCCCAGGGAGACGGTGACCACGGCGATGGCGGCTATGGCCAGGATGATGTTCTTGCGAAGGGATGCCCAGGTCTCGCCGGCGAAATACTTTATCTTATTCATAGCCGTACACGCCCCTG
The DNA here is from genome assembly GCA_015711895.1 of Candidatus Solincola tengchongensis. GTDB lineage: Bacteria > Actinomycetota > Geothermincolia > Geothermincolales > RBG-13-55-18 > Solincola_A > Solincola_A tengchongensis. Next base: position 4,298 of record JACVJH010000051.1, read on the forward strand.
TCCTGGTCGCGGATGATGCGCCCGTTCTCCAGGGCGATCACCCTCTTGCGGAAGGCGTCCACTATGTTCTTGTCGTGGGTGGCCACGATGACCGTGGTGCCCGTGGAGTTTATCTTCTCCAGGAGGCGCACTATACCCACCCCAAGGGAGGGGTCCACGTTTCCCGTGGGCTCGTCGGCCAGCAGGATGGGGGGCCGGTTGATGAAGGCGCGGGCGATGGCCACCCTCTGCTGCTCCCCACAGGACAGCTCGTCCGGGAAGGCGTCCAGCTTGTGCCCCAGCCCCACCAGCTTGAGCACCTCCGGTACCTGCTGTTCGATGAGGCGGCGGGATTTGCCCGTCACCTCCATGGCGTAGGCCACGTTCTGGAAGACCGTCTTGTGGGGCAGGAGCTTGAAGTCCTGGAAGACGCACCCGATCTTGCGCCTGAGGTAGGGGACCTTCCACTTGCGCAGCTGGTTTATGTTCGTGTCCGCGATGTAGATCTGCCCGCTGGTGGGCTCCTCCTCCTTGATTAGCAGCTTGATGAGGGTGGTCTT
>MU158584.1:0-5868 GCA_015711895.1 Candidatus Solincola tengchongensis
GGCGCCCATGGCCACCACTTCATCGGGGTTTATGCCCTTGTGGGGCTCCTTGCCGCCGGCCAGCTTGCGCACCAGGTCCTGCACCATGGGCATGCGCGTGGCCCCGCCCACCAGTATGATGTGGTCCAGGTCCTTGGGCTCCAGCCCGGCGTCCTTCAGGGCGCGCTTAAAAGGACCCACGCACTTCTCCAGCAGGTCCGCGGTCATCTTCTCGAACTCCGCCCTGGTCAGGGTCATGTCCAGGTGCAGCGGCCCCTCAGGGGTGGCGGTGATGAAGGGCAGGTTTATGTTCGTCTGCGTGGTCGTGGACAGCTCTATCTTGGCCTTCTCCGCCGCCTCCTTGAGCCGCTGCAGGGCCATCTTGTCCTCGCGGAGGTCGATGCCGTGCTTGGCCTTGAAGTCGTCGGCCATCCAGTCGATGATGCGCTGGTCCCAGTCGTCGCCGCCCAGGTGTGTGTTCCCGGCGGTGGCCTTGACCTCGAAGACACCCTCGCCGATGTCCAGGATGGACACGTCGAAGGTCCCGCCACCCAGGTCGAAGACCAGGATTGTCTGCTCGTTCTCCTTGTCCAGGCCGTAGGCCAGGGCCGCCGCGGTGGGCTCGTTGATGATGCGCAGCACGTTGAGCCCGGCGATGCGCCCGGCCTCCTTGGTCGCCGTGCGCTGGGCGTCGTTGAAGTAGGCGGGAACGGTGATCACCGCGTCGGTGATCTTCTCGCCCAGGTAGTCCTCGGCGTCCGCCTTGAGCTTCTGCAGGATCTTGGCCGAGATCTCCTGCGGCGTGTACTCCTTGTCGCCCAGCTTCACCCTCTCCGTGGTCCCCATCTTGCGCTTGATGGACACCACGGTGTTCTCCGGGTTGGTGACCGCCTGACGCTTGGCCACCTGGCCCACCAACCACTCTCCGGTCTTAGATATGGCCACCACCGAAGGTGTCGTACGCCCTCCCTCGCTGTTGGGGATGACCGTGGGCTCCCCACCCTCGAGGATGGCCACGACGGAGTTGGTGGTACCCAGATCGATACCCACTGCCTTCGCCATTTCCCTTTTCCTCCTTTATCTGTGATCTATCTCGCCACTCTTTGTCTTGGATGGCTGTCGGTTCTTCCCATCCGGAATCAGCCATCGTTCCATATCAAACTTAAGCCTGTCTTTAATATATATGTTGATAATATTATTGTCAAGAATAATTACAATATTATTTTCAATTTTAAGGATGAAGGGAACCCGGAAAATGTTCCCGCCAGCGCAGCAGCCGCTTCCGATACCCGTACTGTGCGGAATGCAAGAAAAACAACGCCCGGAAGACGTCCCCGCCCTCCCGGGAACCGGGGGAAGCGGCCAGAGCCGCCGGCCCATCCCGGGGACCGTATATCCAGGAAGGCGCCCGGCCTCACGGTTCACCAGGTAGCGGTGAGGATACCAGGGCACTCGGATCACGGGGGCAGGCCACGGGGAGACCGTCGGCGGTCTGGGGGGCAAGTGCGTCTCTTCCCCTCCCGCCTCACCCCTGAGGGCGCGCCTTCCGCCTCGGGAAAGAGGCCGCGCCGACATCTCGGGGGAAGAGCGGGGGGCGGGAGGGTCGAGAAGCTCATCCCGCTGTGCCACCTGCCGCAAGACCATGCGTCAACGCCAAACAGGCACTGCCATGACCGGCGGAGGACCCGTTCCTTCACGGCGTCTGCGACAGGCACCGTGGATTCCGCAGGGGGACGGGGCAGTCATCCGCGAGGCCGCCATCAGGTGCGGACCACCATGTGCAGCCCGTAGACGAAGTAGAAGAGCCAGAGCAGGGCTATGGGATAGACCAGGAGGGAGGCATTGAAACGGATGAAGGGCGGCTTGTAGAGGAGGTGCATGCCGGCGGTGAAGACCAGGGCTCCGGGGAGGGCCAGGGCGATGAAGAGTTTGAAGGTCCAGCTCTGGGGGACGATGAAGTTGACCACGGCCACGGGTATGAGGAGCGCGCACATGGGGATCATGGCCTTGAGAAGTCGCTCGGCGCCGAAGACCACCCCCGAGGTCCGGAAACCGGCCGCGGCGTCGAAGGGCACGTCGTTGGCCACGCTGGGCATGTAGAGGGTGGAGGCGAAGAGGAACCCGTAGACCAGGGGCCAGATGGGAGGCCAGGTGTCCGGCTGCAGGAGCTTCCATCCCGCGGTGAGCAGGACGCAGGCCCCGGTGGCGTTGGTCACGATGTCCAGGACCGGCTTGTTCTTGAAGCGGAACCAGGGATGGGAATAGAGGACGCCCAGGATGGCCACGGAACCGATCATGAACCAGGCGAACTCCCTCCCCGCCAGGAGGGAGAGGACCACGCATCCCGCAGCGGTGAGGAGGAAGACCGCCGCCGTCTCCAGCTTCCCCATCTCCCCGGTGACGAAGGGCTGGTCGGACATGTGGAGGTCTCCCTTGTACATGTCGTTGTGCAGGCGGTCGGACTCCACGTCGGCGTAGAAGTTGAGCGTGCTGGAGAAGAAGGAGCCGCAGAGGAAGGCCAGGAAGGCCAGGGCCACCCGGTAGCCGGGGGCGTCTCCCCCTCCCTCGGCGGCGGCGGCGAAGCCCAGGGTCATGGGAAAGAGGTAGATGAACATAGTGCGGACGCGGAAGAGCCTGGCGTACTTGTCCATCGCCTGGCGCAACCGGGAGGCGGCTTCAGCCTGCACAACAATCACCCTTTCCTCAAACGCCGACCGACATGACCTGGCACCCCCGCACCATCAAGACCCCCTAATCTAGAGTAAAACAGAAGGCCATCCGTTGTTCAACAACTCGGGCGCATCGCCAATCGCACAGGATCGATCGCTTATGAGATCCCCCCCTTGTCGCGTCGATCTGCTTGCCTTGCCAGGATGAGAGGCTCTCCCCCCAACCCTCCCAAAGCCCGGAGGCGCCGATCGAAACCAAAGCGGCGCCTGGCGGACGTTTTTAGGATCGGCAGAAACCGTCTCGATCCTCGCTCTCCCCGCCGGCCGCCGTTCGCCGTTGTCCAGAGGTGAAAGATCGCTCGCACCAATCCAGGGCCCCTCCTCAAGGGTTCAGTGGGGCACGGCCGTTCTCCGGGCCGGGAAAACGCTCCACCACCCGCGAGGAGCACATCCCCGCGCTGCGCAGCGGGGCCACCCGCAGGCGAAGGCGGCCTCATCCGAGGAGGGGAGGCACTTTTTCCATTATCTTCCAGAACACGTTCCGGACCCAGGGTTCGCCCTCCAGGCGGGCTACGTCCACCTGGAAGAGGAAGCGGGAGCCGTAGAGGGCGATGACGTCCCCCGCCCGGGGATTCTCCGGCACCTCGTCCCCCAGGGCGATACGCAGGGCCACCGCGGCCGCCTTCCCGGAGACCACCACCACCCGCGGCCCCACCAGGAGGATCTCCTCCGCGAGGTAAGGGGCGCAGCGGCGGAGCTGAGCCAAAGTGACCTTCTCCGGCGCGCAGCGCAAGGCGGTCGAAAAATACATGGCGCACCGGGATAATCCGGACACGAGGGCGAGGCTCTTCCGCGCCGTCTCCTTCCAGCCGCCCCACGGGTCCTCGGGCGAGGCCCCCGGCCCCGGCTTTCCCGCCAGGAAGAGGATGTCCGCCCCGGGAGAGCCGCGGCCGGGAATGCCCTTCCCCAGCCCCGGGCAAAGGGAACAGCGGGAGACCGCCTCCCGGAGGGCATCCAGGTCGGCCTGGACCTTCAGGCGGACGCTCTCTCGGAGCGCTTCCCGTTCTCCGTTCCCTCCCTCAGCCATTAAAAATCTCCACCGTGATCGAAGGCCAACCACGCCCGCGCATTGAATACATTATATTGTATTTTCCCGAAAATATCTCCACAAAATATTGACATCATCAATATATATGGTTTATTATTAGCAACAAAATACAAGATATGGGCTGTATGTGAGGAGGGGTGCCGTTGCCGGTCAAGGAGAAAACCAGGTCCACAGCGCTGAAGGAACGCCACAGACCGTATTTCCTCGAGGTCTCCTACGACGAGATGAGCGACGAGGACCTCATCGCCTGTATAAGGCGTGGGGACTCCCAGGCGGAGGCCTATCTCCTCAACAAGTACCAGTACCTGGTGCACGTCAAGGCCAAATCTTACTTCCTGGACGGGGCGGAGCACGACGACACCATCCAGGAGGGGATGATAGGCCTGTACAAAGCGATCCGCGACTACAAGTTCAACGACATCTGCTCCTTCCGCTCCTTTGCCGTCCTGTGCATCACCCGGCAGATAATCACCGCCGTGAAGACCCACACCCGCAAGAAGCACAACCCGCTGAGCTGCTACCGCCCGCTGGAGGCCCAGGCCTTCGACGAGGGAGGGGAGTACGTCTATTACGCCGGTAGCGGCCTGAACACCAAGGTGGAAGACCCGCTGGAGCTCTTCATCTTCGAGGACGAGGTGACCCGCGTGATCCATATCCTCAAGGAGAAGCTGAGCGGGCTGGAGTGGAAGGTGCTGGTCTCCTACCTGGAGGGGAAGAGCTACAAGGAGATCGCCGAGGAGATAAACCGGGACACCAAGGTAGTGGACAACGCCCTCTGCCGCATAAAAGTCAAGATAAAGAACCACGTGGAGCCGCTCCTCAACTGAGGACAACCTGGGTCTGCCCCCTCCCGGAGCGCCCGATGGCCGCCGGAGGGGGTTCTTATGTGTGTGGGTCCAACTCACATCCCACGGAGCCATGCCGCTCCCCTTGTCGCGCCCCAAGACCGGGGGACGCATCTCCGCCCGGCGGCGTGTTCCCGGGGACGGTGATTGCCCCGTGCTCGCCTCCCTATCCCCGATAAGCGGAAAGCGTCATGCCGTGACCCCTGCAATCTCGCGGTGTCGGAGCGTCTCGTTAGCCGTTTCCAGGGTTGAAGAGGTTGGGAGAACACCCTGTCATCCCGGAAGTCACCCTTGTAAGCATGTAAAGAAGGAAATAAAATAGTTATTTAGTGATAATCAATACTTCACGATTTTTCCGAAGATTGTGATCATGCTATCGGAAGCCGTCGGGCAGGGATCATTCCACGGGAAGCCGTCGGGCATCATGCGGTTCGGGTATCCTAAGGGAATCCGTCGGGTGGATCTCGGCAAGCGTCGCGGTTCACAGGAAGCAGGCGGGACGGGAACCGGAAACCGTCTCCGGTAATGGGGCCCGCTTCCCGCACCGGCCCGGAGAGGGCCGGAGTGGCAGCAGAGGAGGGACAAGGGATGAACAAGTGGGAAGAGGAGTACAAGAGGAAGCTGACCACCCCCGAGGAGGTGGCCAAGACGGTCAAGGACGGGGACCGCATCTTCTGCGGGAGCGGTTCCTGTACCCCCGACGCGCTCCTCAACGCCCTTTTCGACCGGGCGGAGGAGCTCAAGGACGTGGTCTTCGGGGGACTCATCCTCCTGGCCCCCACCTACAAGGTCCTCAAGATGGAGCTCACGCGAAACATCCTCTTCGACAACTTCTACGCCACTCCCCTGGACCGCGAATCCCTGCGGGAGGGCATAAGCGTGCACACCCCGTTCCATTTCTCGGAGCTCCCCCGCCTGGCCTCCGAATACCGGGGTTACCGCAAGATATTCACCCAGTGCGGTCCCATGGACAAGAACGGCTACTTCAGTTGCGGGGTCTCCGGGAATTTCCTGGACGTGGTGGACAAGGTGGACGAACTGGTCCTGGAGGTCAACCAGTACCAGCCGAGGGTGCACGGGCGCAATTTCTACCACATCAGCCAGGTGAGCGCCATCGTGGAGAACCACCACCCGGTCTTCGACCTCCCGCCGGAACCGGCCACGGACATCGACCGCCAGATCGCGGAGAACATCGTGGAGCACATCGAGGACGGGGCCACCATCCAGCTGGGCATCGGCGCGGTGCCCAACGCCATCGGGGAATGCC
>MU158584.1:5895-31589 GCA_015711895.1 Candidatus Solincola tengchongensis
GAAGCTCTTCGAGGCCGGAGTGCTGGACAACACGAAAAAGACCTTTCATCCCTACCAGTTCAACGCCTTCTTCGCCGCGGGTTCCAGCGCCCTCTATTCCTGGCTGGACGACAACCCCATGATCTGCTTCACCCCCATCAGCTACAACAACGACCCCTACAACGTGGCCAAGAACGACCGCATGGTGGCCATCAACTCCACCCTGGAGATAGACCTCACCGGCCAGTGCTGCTCGGAGTCCTTCGGTCCCTACCAGTACACGGCCACGGGGGGCCAGGTGGACTTCACCCGGGGGGCCTGGATGTCTCGGGGCGGGAAGGCCTTCATCGCCCTCCACTCCACGGCGAAGGACCGGGAAACCGGGGAGACGGTGTCCAAGATAGTGCCCCAGCTGCGGCCGGGGGCGGCGGTGACCCTCACCCGCACCGACGTCATGTACGTGGCCACCGAATACGGGGTGGTCAACCTCAAGGGGAGAAGCCTGCGGGAGAGGGCGCGGGAGCTGATAAGCATCGCCCATCCCGACTTCCGCGGGGAACTCAAAAGGTACGCGCGCGGCGTGAAGTACTTCGTGCTCCCGGAGCACGAGGAGGGCGTGTAGGGAAAAGACCGCAGGGCATGTACCGTCAAAGGCCTCGACCGCCAGGTGTTGTGGGGGCAAGCGCGCCGGCGGCATGATCACAGGGGGGAAGGCCGCCTCGCGCTCCCGAACACGAGGGGCACCCGCGGGAGCGGACCACTTTGCCCCTGCTCAACCTGAAGTTGCGGCTGCAAAATAAAGGCGGGGCGGCAGTACCGGACACGGCGCGGGTTGCAGCGGCGAGAAGGATCGGGGAGCTCTCCCCCTCCGAACACGGAGGGGGAGTCCGCGGAGCGGTCGGAGATACAGGCACTCGGTTACTTCTTCCCCTTCTTCTTCCTCTCCGCCGCCTTGCGCTTCTTCTCCTCCTCCACGGACCGGAAGAAGAAGCGGTTGAAAGCCGCGGCCAGAAAGGCGGTCTTCCCGCCCTCGAGGAGGGACATGCACAGGAGAAAGATCAGAGACGCCGGGACCGGCCTCCGGAGGAGGGCGAGGAGGAAGTATAGCCCCAGCATCAGGGTACGCACGGCGAACTCCGGAAGGAGCATGAGCTTGAGCGCCTCTCCGTACCTGGGCCTCACCAGGCGGTAGGCGGCGCGCAGCGTCTCATCCACCTTCCGGCCCCCGCCTATGGTGACGACCTGCGGCGCGGTCACCACCAGCACCAGGGCGAGGTCCGCCGCGAAGTACCCCAGGTAGAAGAACTGCAAGGTGGAGATTACCACCAGGCTCCCCACGTTGGCCCCCCCGGCCAGGAAGAGGCTGAGGACTATGCCCAGCACCATCTGGGCGACCATGTTGGCCATGACGGCTATGACTCCCCAGGTGAGGCCGGTGAAGAAGACCGGACGCGAGGATTCGAGCAGACGACGGTATGCCCGCCGGAACGACCCCTTCTTTCCGCCGCCTCCCTCACTCTCCTCCCACACATCCCCGGGGACCCTCCCCGCATAAAGCAGGGCCGCCATACACCAGAAGACGAAGTGCAGGCAGAAGCACACCGCGTATCCCACGAGGAGCAGGAGCAAGAAGAGCGTGGTGGAGGCATAAGTTACCAGAAACTGGCTGAGAAACACCAGGGGCAGGACGGAAGCCGCGAGGAGAAGCCACATGCCCGGAAAGGAAGTCCAGTCCCCCCATGCCGGGCGGGCCAGCTCCTTGAGCCACGATCTCTCCCTGTCCGCCACCTCTAGCGCCTTCCACGCCTTCTCTCTCGCTGGGAACATTCCGCGCCTGTCCCCGGCCCCCCAGCGCCGGGAGCTCCGCCGGGCGGCGCGCCTCCAGACCGCCGAGCCTCCGGCCCGCAACCGCGGCCCTGGCCTCAGCGCTGCGGGAGCAACTATCACGCCCGAGACCACCCGGGCTCCCGGCCGGAAACCACGACCTTCCAACGGCCGCCGGGGAATCGCTACCTAAAGATAATCGCGGCATTCCGGGGCGTCAACCGCGGGCGGGGAAACCCGGCCGGAGCGGGCCGGGGAAGGACCGTCGCCCAAAGGGTCTATAATACGAAAAGATGGACCGGTTAGGGGAAGGAGGTAGAAATTGGTGGAGGAAGCGGAGGTCCAGAAGCAGCTGCAGAAGTGGGGGATGGTGGCCGGCGGCCTGGCGGTTCTCCTGCTCCTGAACCGCTGGAGGCAGAAACGCAAGGTAGAGAAGATCCTGAAAGCCCGCGCCAAGCTCAAGGCGCAGCAGGAGAAGGAGCGCAAGGCGAAGGCGAAGGGAAAGGCCGCCAAGCGGTCGAGAAAGAAGGAGCGCTCCATGCTCCAGCAGCTGGTCCGCTTCGCCGTCTTCCAGTTCCTCAAGAAGGTCATCTCCGAGCAGATAAAGCAGATGGAGGTGGAGCTGGGGAAGGGAAAGCTGGGCAGGAGGCTCGTGGAGGCGGCCGAGCAAGCTTGACCCGGAGGCCGGAGGAGGTAAGTTCAGGACTTGATGAAGCCGGTAGGCGGTTTTCCCTTCTCGGCCACCTCTATAATCAGGCGGTAAGCCCTCTCGAAGAGCTGAAAATAGGAATCGGCGTCCCGGTATTTTTCGCGTTCCTCCTCGCCGGCGAACTCCAGGTAGCTGCGCACCAGGTCCAGGGCCACCTCCGCCTGCGTCTTGGAAAGTATGCCGTCGGGCATGGTCTCCTCCTGTTCCCTCGCCTTAAACCGGGTTTGCGTCTCGCGGCTCCCACGGGCGGTCTCACTCCGCCCTCCCCTTCGGCGCCGCATATCCCTTTTCTTACCAGACGGGAGGGCGCTTTTCAAACCTCGCCGCGGCCAGAGGCAAAGATGATGCCCTCCTCCCGCAACACTGCGAAAAGGCGGTGACGGTTAGGGGTGAGGCCAACCGGGGCGCGCGGGAACGGTTCTCGTAGTCCGGCAGGCAAGTGGCGGCCGGGGAACGGCTCCTCGACGGCAGCAGCCGCACGCAGGGCGATCGCCAGGCGTAGGGTTGGCGCCAGAGGGCGGCGAGAATATGATATCCATGTATGTGATATTTCCATACACCGCACCCGGAGGGGAGGCAACCGGGGCATGCCACGCGTTCTCGAGCCGGGTGGGACGACGGTGGCGCCGGGAAAGCGGACCGGTCATCCCGGCGCCCTTGGGGGAAGGGGCCGGCGGTGGATGTCGCTTTGTTTGTCCTGGCATTCTTTGCCACATTGGGCGTGCTCCTGCTCCTCTACGCCCTCAACTTCCGCCGGCGTGCCCTCATCCTCGGTCCCGAGAGGCTGCGCTCCGCCCTGTCCCGCACCCTGGAAGGCGGGGAGCCCCGCTCCCGGGAAGAGCTCGATGAAGTGGCCCGCGAGCTGGATGAGAGGTTCGGGCTCGCCGTCTCCGTCTTTGGGACACTGTTTGTCCTGGTCCTAGGTGCTTGCATGTGGCTGGCCTTCGTCGCCATCCGTCCCGAACCGGCACTGGCCCTCTGCGGACTCGCCGTCTTCCTCCTCTCCTCCGCCCTCTCCCTCCAGCTCCTGCGGGAGATCCCCCGCACTATCCTCAGGGAAGGACGGCGCGAGGAAGACTGATCTATCCACGGGCCGGCAGCCTCCACGGAAGGAAAGCGTCACCGCCTTGGGGTATATTATCCATGACCCTTTGGCCCCTCGAAGGGGCGTAAAGGGGCCGCGCCGGCGGTCAGGGGAACGCGGTGGGATGCGGAACGGCGCGGCTTGGGGCGAATTCGCGAGGATGATACCTCGCCGTACCGCCTCCACGCGGCAAGGGGACGGCGACAAGCGGATAGGTGATCCGGCCGAGGCCGGTCCTCGAACCCTCACGGGCGTGGAGGGGCGAGGATGAAGAGCCGGATGAGACAAAAAGTTCCTGAATGACATGGGAGGATTCGATTGAGGAAGAAGTCCCTTCTTCTCTTCTCCCTGGCAATGACTGCCTGGCTGGCCTTCGCCGTGCTCTGCCGCCTGGAGATGGCGCTGTGGGGAGCCGCGGCCGGCCTGGCCCTCTCCCTGTCGGTGCTTTTGCTCCTTCCCCGCGGACACCGGTTCAACATACTCTCCGCCTTCTCCCTGCTCTTCTTCGCCGTGGCCGCCGTCGCCGTCCCGGCCCTGGGGGATACCATCACCAAACGCCTCCCCAACCTCCTGGCGGGCGGCTTCGCCACCCTCTGCATCATGGCCGGCTACGGGGCGCTGGAGGGCACGCTCTTCCCGGCCTCCCTCCTGGAGCTGGATTACCCCGAGAGCATGCGCCGCAGCCCCATCCTGCGCCGCGCCTTCCGGGTGGTGACCCTGGCCTGGGATGCCCTCTTCCTGTCCGGGCTGGCCGTCTGTCTGGTGAGCATGCTGGCTTTGCGCGCATCCACCGCCCTCCTGGTCTCCTCCACTACCGCCGCCGCCCTCTTCGGGCTGGGCATCCTGGCCACCCCGGCTGTCGTGGCCTTCCTCCCCAAGCGGATGGAGGCGAAGCTGGTGGAAAAGGGACCTCTGTCGCCCAGATGGAAGCCGCCTCTTCTCACCCCGGGCACCACCCGCGCCGCCAACGAGTTCGACGCCGTGGTCGTTGGTTCGGGCGTGGGAGGGCTGGCCTGCGCTTCCCTCCTTTCCCAAGCGGGCATGAAGGTGCTGGTGGCGGAGAGGGGAAGGCTTCCGGGAGGATACTCGCAGACCTACGAGTGGGAGGGCTTCCCCCTGAACTCCGGCCCCACGGTGCTCCTGGGCGCCGGGGAAGGCGGGGTCCTCCACGCCCTGCTCCGGAGGCTCGACCTGGAGGGGATGGTCCCCATGCGCCGTCTCTCCTGGGGTATAGCCAATGGGAGGATGGCCCTGCGCCTCGGCCTGGGGGCTGAACAGGATATGGAAAAATTATCCAAGAAATTCCCCACCTGCAGAGCCGGGCTGCAGCGTCTCTTCTCTGACCTTCGGCGCTTCCGGGGCGAATGGAGAGACCGTTCCGACTACCTCTCCTCCCCCCTACCCTCCAACATCGAGGATTACCATGAACAGTTCATCCGCCATCCCCTATCCGCGCACTGGCAGAACCTCTCCTTCCGGGAGATGCTCGAGGGTTACCTCGATGACGAACGCCTGGTGGATCTCCTGGGAAGGCTGTCCGCCATCCTGGGAGGCGAGCCCTCCACCTTCCCCGCTTACGAGGGGGCGCGCCTCCTGGTCTCCCTTTTCATAGACGGCATCCACTATCCCGCGTCGCACATGTCCGGACTCGTGAACGCGCTGGCGGAAAAGGTGCGCCAGGGGGGCGGAAGGTTAACCACTTCCTGCGGCGTGGAGGAGATACTCCTGCGCGGGGAAGGCACGGGGTCCGTGCCCATCGGGGTCCGGCTTGCGGACGGGACCCAGGCGCGAAGCGGCGTGGTCGTCCTGGACGTGGACCCCCGTAGGGCAGCGGGAGGAATCATGCCCTCCTCTGCCCTGGGAACCGACTTTCTGCGGGAGATGGAAAAGCTCAGACCTTCTCATTCCGCCTTCCTCCTGCACCTCATCTTCGAGGAGGAACTGCGCATCCCGGACCGCGTGTTCCTCTTCCCCACCCGTCCGCGACGGGTGCGAACCGGCGACAGCTTCGTGGAGATCGATTCCCTCATCCTCTCCCGGGAAGCGCACACCGACCCCTCGAGGAACGCCTGCGTGCTCATGGTCCGGGCCAACATCCCTGCGACGTGCTTCCACGCCTTCGAGGACCAACGGGACTCCGAGGAGCTGAGCACGGAGCTCACCGCTCTGGTCAGGGAGGAACTGGCCTCCGTGCTCCCCTCGGTGAAGAGGGCGACGAAGGAGTTCGTCACCCTACCCACCCACCTGGCTCGGCTGGCCTCCCACGGACAAGGCGCGGCCTTCGGTTTCGCTCCCCTGCTGACCCAGTGGTATTTCCGGCGCCCCGGCCCCCGCCTCGCCCCGGCAAACCTGTATCTGGTGGGAGGGTGGAGCCGCTACGGGGGAGGCCTGGAAGGGGCGATACTCAGCGGCGTGGTGGTAGCTCGTGAGCTGTGCGGGGAAAGCCCCTACGGATCGTCCGCTTCGCCATCCGGGCAATCGGCGACCCCGGCTGGAGGGGCGGCACCGGAGGAACGGGATAGCGGTGAGCCGCGGGGTGAAGGCCGGAACGGCAGCGAAAAAACCCCGGGGCGTGGGCGAGGGAGAGGAAAAGGGAGAAGCCGCCGCAAGGGCCGGCGTCTTTCCGGCTTACGGCGCCGCGAGAACACCGGGGAGGAAGGCGGGCAGGATGATGAGGAATGAACGGAAGTTCACCATCGCCCAGATCTCCGACCTCCACTGCGGGGACCTGAGGTTCGACTCCCGTCTCATGGACAACTGCATCCGCGTCGTGAACGCCGTGGAGCCCGACCTGGTGGTGGTGGCCGGAGACCTCACGGCCAACGGCTACCGCGAGGAGTTCGAGGAGGCGAGGGAGTACATAGACGCCATCCAATGCCCGCGCAAGACGGTCATCGCCGGGAACCACGACTGCCGGAACGTGGGTTACCTGCATTTCGAGGAGCTGCTGGGACCCCGCACTTCGAGCATGCGTTTCACCCACAGCGGCACCTGCGGGAAGCACCTGAGCGAACAGGTGGAAGTGGTGAGCGTGGACTCGAACAAGGCCGACCTGGACGACGGGGAGATCGGGCGCCACAACTATGACTTCATCAAGAGGGAATTCTCCGCCGAAGTGACCTTCAAGGTCTTCGTCCTCCACCACCATCTGGTGCACGTCCCGGGAACGGGCAGGGAGAGGAACATCGTCTGGGACGCGGGCGACGTCCTGCAGGTGTTGAGAGAGACAAAGGTGGACATCGTCCTGAACGGCCACAAGCACGTCCCTTACGTGTGGCCCCTGGACCGCATGTACCTGATCACCTCGGGAACGGCCTCCACCTGGAGGACGCGGGGTTTCACCCCACCTTCCTTCAATCTCATCGAGATCGTGGGAGAGGAGATAACCGTGCACATGGTCTCCAGCTCGGATGGCGAGAGACGCACGGAGGTGTTCCCCCGCTGGTGGTGCAATGAGAGGTTCGCAGGCTATGGGCCTTGAGTGCCCTCAGGGCCTGCCTTTCTCCCTCCAAGGACCCTCTCTATCCTCTCCAGGAGGTCGCTGAACACATAGGGCTTGGCGATATAATCCGCGGCCTGCAGCTCGCGCGCTTTCTCCACATCCTCGGGCCGGTTCTTGACCGTGGAGACGATGATGGGGATGGAGGCGGTATCGGGGTTGGACTTCAGGTCCTCCATAATCTCCCATCCGCTCTTCCCCGGCATGAGGATGTCCAGGATGACCAGGTCAGGCTTTTCCTCCCGGCATACACGGAGGGCAGCCTCGCTGTCCAGGCAGGTGACCACGCTGTATCCCTGCCTGGAGATGCGGCGCTCCAGGAGCTCCACGATGACCTGGTTGTCCTCGATGATCATTATCTTTCCGCCCGTCACGCCTGGACACCCCTCTTCTCCGCAGCAGGAAACTCCTTCCATCCGGGCCACCTTCATTATAGGACAGCAGGAGAGGCAGTGGGAGATGCCCACTCTACTCCCTCCGCCGCAAGGGGAAAATGAGCAACGGAGCCCGCTTTCCTCCCATCGCCTTCGCCGGGGAAAGGGTTGCCGTCCTCCTCCTCGTTATTCAGCGCGCATAATGGGTATAAGTGTAAGATGTCGAAGCGTGCGGCCCGGAAGGGGTTGGGAGGGCGGAAACCTCCCGCTCTGGAGCGGAGGGGGACGAAGGGCTTGCGGTGAGGTCTGGAGTCCGATAGGGTAGCAATCACCAAGGCCCTTCCGGGAAAGAACCATGAGGGCGTTGCGGGGAGGCGAAAGCACGATAGTCGGTAGCCGTACCCCAGACGGGCGCGGCCCGGGAAAGGACATGCGGGCATCGCGGGAAGGCGAAGAGCCGCAATCACGGAGAGATTAAGGGAAGGCAAGGAGATGCGCATTACACTGATAGAACCCAGGGCGCCGGGAGTCCACGTCTATGCCAAGTTCAAGCTCCCCCGCCTGGGACTCCCACTCCTCGGCGCCATTCTCGAAAGGGAGCTGGGGATCAGGCCCATCATCTACTTCCAGGAACTGGGAGGGATCGACTGGGGAGCGGTGGCCTCCTCGGACCTGGTGGGGATCTCCACCATCACCCCCACCGCACCGGAGGCCTATTCCATCCTTGAAGAGGTCAAGAGGCGCGGGGACATCCCGGTGGTCATGGGCGGACCTCACGTGACCTTCCTCCCCGAGGAGGCGCTGGGGAAGGGTGCCGATTTCGTCATTCGCGGCGAGGGAGAGTATTCCTTCCTCGAGCTGGTGAGGCGTCTCCGGGACGGCCGGCAGGATTTCGACGACATCCCCGGCCTATCTTACCGGGAAGGGGAAATTTTCTATCACAATCCCGTGGTCCCTCGTGTGGACGACCTGGACGCTCTTCCCTGGCCGGATCTGACCCTCATCCACAACTGGGAGAAGATACGCATCCTCCCGGTGATGACCAGCCGGGGATGTCCCTACAACTGCAAGTTCTGCTCCGTGACCAAGATGTTCGGGCGGCGTTACCGCTTCCGGGACACGGAAGATGTCCTCGCGGAACTGGAGACCCTCCATCGCCGCAACCCCAAGGCCACCATCTTCTTCTACGACGACAACTTCACAGCCAACGTGAGGCGTACCAAGGAGTTGCTCCGGGGGATGATAGAGTGGGGCTTCAAGGTACGCTGGACGTCCTCCACACCTACGGCATCAAGGTGCACGGCATGTTCGTCCTGGGCTCCGACGAGGACGACGTGAAGACCATCCGCGAGACGGTGCGCTTCGCCCGCGGCCTGAAGATAGACACCGTGCAGTTCCTGGTCCTCACCCCGCTTCCGGGCACCGAGACTTACGAGGAGCTCCGCCACCAGGGAAGGATAATCATCGAGGACTGGTCCAAATACAGCGGTCACCACGTGGTCTTCAACCCCCGGAACATGACCCCCTACCAGCTCCAGAAGGAAGGGTCCATACGCTCCATGCGGCGCTTCTACTCCACCTGGCAGTGCTGGAAGCTGGGCCTGCTTTTCCGCTGGAAGGACATGGCCCTCTATCTGTACGCGCATCATGCCGTGAACAAGTGGCGGTCCCTTAACCGGGATTTCATAAAAGACCTGAAGGAGCGGGGCTTCCGCATCCGCAAGCCCGGCGTAGAGGAGGATGGCGGCAGGAAGGGCCTGGATCCCTCGAGGACGGAAGGGGAAAAGGCCCTCAACGGGTGACGAAAGAGGGCGGGCCGCGGGCCCGAGGGTCGGAGACGGCGCCCGCCCTTTTAGACGACGACCAGGGGGGAGGGTATAAAACGCGGGCCCGAGAGCCGGGGACAGCATATCACGCAAACCCGAGAGCCGACGATAGCGCCGAAGGCGTCGAAACCCGGGCCGTGAACAAGATACCGCCGGCCATCACTACCTTGTGGGAGGACAACCACGATATCCGTGCGCCCGACCACTCATCGCCATCCGGTGAACCTCCCCACCTTTGCCCTCCGGCGGTCCTGCAGGGATATCCGGGTGATGGACCAAGCTCGCGACACGAAGCCC
The DNA here is from genome assembly GCA_015711895.1 of Candidatus Solincola tengchongensis. Classification (GTDB taxonomy): domain Bacteria; phylum Actinomycetota; class Geothermincolia; order Geothermincolales; family RBG-13-55-18; genus Solincola_A; species Solincola_A tengchongensis. The sequence continues at coordinate 15,488 of MU158584.1, forward strand.
CCGGGTCACCTTCCCCATCCCCATTACCAGATCGCCGTCTCGAAAGGTCCTACCCCGAACGGTGAACGCCCTTCCCCTCCTTGCCCGGCTTAGGAACGGGGGTTGAGCGGCACATGAATAAGGTAGAGGGATGCCACAGGGTCCATATGGCTCAATTACCCACGGTGTTGAACAGGAACCCCGGCGGCAAGGAAGAATCGCCGGAGGGCACGAAGGCCGTGGGATGCCGAGGGGCGTGCAGCGGGCACACAAATCAAGAAGGTTTAGGACAGGGGTGGAAAATCCCGTTCCAAAAAGCGAAAAAAGAAACTCTTCCCTCAAGCGGGAAAGGACAAGACCGCGGCGGAGTTGAATATAATATCCGGCTGTGGAATGGGTTTGCAAGGCCCCCGAGCCTGCGGACCCGACGGCAACCGGAGCTTGCAACCGTCCCACAAGGCCTCAGGTATGGGCGGCTCATATGGCCCAGGCCAGACCACATCCGATTCGCCTGTGGGAGGGAAGGGCGTAAGGTTGTCCGAGCGCAGTTCTCGTCATGCAGGAAAGGGCGCCCGCACGGGGCGCGAGGAGCAACAATGGAGGTGTTGGGGAATGAGGAAATCCCTGGTGATCGTCCTGGCGGCACTCTTGGCGCTTACCGCGGCCGTGACCATCCTCGGCTGCGGAGGGGAGAAGGACCTGGAAACGGCGAAGTCGCTGATGAAGGAGGGAGATCTCAGCTACGACAAGGTGGAGACTTCCGCAAGCGCCTTGGAGCAGAAGCAGAGCGAGATAGCGAAGTCGCTGCTCTCCGGGGGAGCGACGAGCATAACCCCGCAGCAGATAGAGCAGACCAAGGAAGAGATAAGCAAGACCGTATCCGAGATGGAGGGGGACCTTGAGGCGGCCAAGGCCAGCTATGAGCAGATCCTCCAGCTGGAAGGCGTGGAGAAGTACAAGGAGTACGCCAGGAAGATGCTCGAGGTGGTGGAGAAGAACCAGGAGCTCCTGGTCCAGGTGGAGGCTCTCGTGGCCAAGTTTATGCAGATGCTGTCCACCATGCAGCCGGGAACCGTCCCCGACCTCACCGTGCTCCTCGAAAGTGAGGAGATGAAGAAGATAAACGAGCTCTCCGAGGCCATAGACAACCTCTTGAGCGAGGCCGGCAAGCTGAAGAAGGACCTCGAATAGGAGGCTCACGCGACGGAAGGACGAGCGAACCGCGGGCCGGGAGGAACATTCCCCCCGGCCCTTTCTGTTATATTTTGTTATAAAATATTTAGCAGTGCTTGCTGGTCCGGTTTTTACCGCCGGTAAACCAGACAAGTTCGTTCGGAATAGGGGTGTTTCGCCTTGGAGCTCAAGGTCGGTTGCTGCGGTTTTCCTCAGGCCAGGTCCATCTACTATCAGACCTTGCCCCTGGTTGAACTGCAGAGGACCTTCTACCAGCTTCCAAGGGTGGCCACGTCCCTGAAATGGCGCCAGGAAGCCCCTCCCCACTTCGAATTCACCCTCAAAGCCTGGCAGCTAATCACCCACCGGCCTTCCAGCCCCACATATCGGCGTCTGACGCACCCCATCCCGGAGGAGAAGAAGGAAGCTTACGGCTCCTTCAAGCCCAGCCCGGAGAACTATCAGGCCTGGAAGGAGACCCTGGAGGTGGCCCATGCCCTGGAGGCGGAGATCGTGGTCTTCCAGACCCCGGCCAGCTTCGGGCCCGGCCCCAAGAACATCGCCCAGATGCGGGAGTTCCTGACCACCATCGAGCGCGACGGCCTGAAACTGGCCTGGGAGCCGAGAGGGGCCTGGAGTCCCGAGGAAGCGGGCAAGCTGTGCCGGGAGCTGGACCTCATCCATGTGGTGGACCCCTTCCAGGGACGGGAGAAGTGGGGGTCGGTGATCTACTGGCGCCTTCACGGGATAGGGGGTTACAAGCACCGCTTCACCGACCAGGAACTGAACAAGCTGGTGACCATCCTGAAGAAGAGCAAGAAGAAGAGGGCCTACGTGCTCTTCAACAACATCTACATGTGGGAGGACGCCCAGCGCTTCCTGGAGATATGGGAGAAGCGCAGCTGAGGACCGCTCCGGGCAACGGTTTTCCTCGTGAGGACCTCACGGGTTCCAGGGCTCATCAGCTTCTTCCTCATCCGGCATGGTGAACCCCAGCTTTCCGGCCACCTCCTCCAGGAAAGAGCGGGCATCGTCCAGGCAGGCGGAGGCGGTGACCGGGTCCGCCTCCATGTCCCCGGCCACGAAGACGCGGCGGTAGAGCTCGGCCACCACGAGTAGGGCCCGTCGGTTCTCGGGACTCATCCCGCTATCCACGGCGGCTTCCCGGAAGCGTCGGATGACCTCCTCCCAGGTGGTCACCTCGCCCTCCCTGCCCACCAGAACAGCCCTGGCGGCATATATCATGGCCAGAAAGGAGTTGGCTATGCAGTCGCCCGCCAGGTCGCCGAGGAGCATCTCCTCGGCGGCGCGCAAGGTGAGCAGGGCCTGGCTCAGCCACTCCTCCCTCTCCTCGTCAGTGTCCCATTCGAGGCTCAAACCCCCTCCTTCACCAATCGCTAAAGGCCTTTCCCCTCCCTTTATATCCCGCATACTTCCGAAGACACCGGCGTCCTCCTGCGACAGGCCGTAAGGCACACGGGAAAACGGGAGGGGCCTCTTCCCAACCATCCAGGAAAATCTCCCGCAAGCGCGACCCCGCGGAAGCCCCACCGCTCATGGATCTCCATCCAACATCATACCCGGTGCGAGGGGATCCGGCACCCGGGACGGTTTAGGATTAGGAGCCCTCGTCGTGCTGGGGGCGAGAAACGGAGGGGTTTTCCGCCGGGCGCCAACCCCGACCGGTGGGAGGGGATCCGTCATCCGAGACGGTTCACGAGATGGGGGCTCCAGCGCCGGAGAGTTCGCAAAGAGGAGATCCCCGGCGCAAACGACGGGAATCATTTACCGGGACGGACATGATGCCGCACGTATATGATATGTTGGGAAAGGCCGGAGAAGCGACGCCGTGGCGAAAGAGGATCACGGCCAGCATCATCTCGCTCTTCCGGCGTCGGAGATTTAAAAGGCTCGCGCCCTCAAACAAGGAGGCGCCCAAGAGGCGAGAGGGCGTTGTTGGAAGGAGAGTGCCTCATCGTCTAAGGACGGACGTGAGGGACGGAAGCCGGATGCCGTGCCCTGAAGATCACCGGTAGCCGAGTCCGGGGGTCGCCGCCTTCAAATCCTTGACCCGTTGAAGCCCGAGGAAACCGGGTCCCTAGGCGGCGACCGGGCCTCCGGGAACGTAAGGCCCAACCGGATAAATCCTCCTTCCCGGTGGCGGGGCCGGGGGTCGAGGTCCTCGGGGATACCGCTTCCGGGCCTTGGGAGGTCGAGGCAGGCTTCGTCAAGATGACAGGAGGGACGAAACGTTCGCCCAAACCGATAAACGACCAGGAGGGCAAGTTGGAGTTCTATAAATATCACAGCCTTGGAAACGATTTCATCCTCATAGACGCGCTCGAGTCTCCCGTACGCCTTTCCCCCGAGGATATCCGGATGCTCTGCGACCGCCACCTGGGCATCGGGAGCGACGGCATCATCGTCCTCCAACCCTCGCAGAAAGCGGCCTGCAGGATGGTCAATTACAACCCGGACGCCAGCGAAGCGGGGGCGAGCGGAAACGGCCTGCGCTGCCTGGCCAAACACCTGTACGATACGGGGACCCACACCGGGAAGCGGCTGAAGGTGGAAACGCCGTCCGGAATAAGGGACATCGTGATTCACACGGCCATGGGAAAGGTGACCACGATAGAGGTCAACATGGGCAGGCCCGATTTCCGCCGCTCCTCCATACCCATGAAGGGAGAGGACAACGAGGCCGTAGACCAACCCCTGGAGGTGGAGGGGAAGCGCCTGAACGTGACCTGTCTTTCCGTTGGCTCCCCGCACTGCGTCCTATTCCTCGATGAGGCCGACGTCCGCCTGGTGCGGGAATTGGGACCGGCTCTGGAGAATCATCCCCTGTTCCCCCTCCGCGTCAACGTGGAGTTCGCCCAGGTGATAAACATGTCGGAGATGAGGCTGCGTTCCTGGGAAAGAGGGGCGGGTGAGACGCTGGCCAGCGCGGCGGGAGCGGCAGCGGCGGTGGCGGCTGCTCTACGCACCGGAAGGTGCAAGAGGAAGGTCCACGTCCAGCTTCCCGGTGGGCTCATGGAGGTGGAAGTGACCGCGGAAGGCGAGGTTCTCACGCGAGGGCCCGCCCGGCGCGTATTCAGAGGAGAGCTGGACGAGGACTGGAGGGAAAGAAGCCGCATCATCCTGGCCTGAGGCCGAACGTAATATCTCCTTCCGCGGTCCTTAAAAGATCCCGAGAATCGATTTAACCATTATTTTCCATTATATCCCAAAACTATCTACCCGCGCAGACGCGCAATTCTCGCTCAAAATCGGCTAGGCGACCTCTCCCGGCCTCGCCGCAGCGTTCGCAGGGCACGGAGGTCTTCAGCCCCGCAGGGACTCGGCGCAGGGGATGCACAGCCTCTTCCCCTCCACCTCCACAAGGCGGGTCTGCATGGTCGGCTCGCCGCAGCGTTCGCAGGGCACGGAGGTCTTCAGCCCCGCAGGGACTCGGCGCAGGGGATGCACAGCCTCTTCCCCTCCACCTCCACAAGGCGGGTCTGCATGGTCGGCTCGCCGCAGCGTTCGCAGGGCACGGAGGGATGGATGGTCGCCTCCTCAGGGAGCCGGAAATCCACCTCCTCCACCCGGAAGAGCTCCTCGACAGGCGCTTCCAGGAGTTTACGCAGGAACCTTGCCCTCCTCTCCGAGGGTTCCTCCCCGGACGGCGGCGGCAGGGCATCCGCTCTCAGGCTCACCCTGACCCCCTTGCCGGGGCGGCTCCGGGAAGCGAAGATGAAGACCTGTTTCCCGTGATCCCGGAAGACCAGGTTCCCTTTGCCGAAGGTACATCCTGCCAGGTACTGCACGGCATCCACGCTGCAGGAGTCGTTCTCAACAACGCATACCAGTTCCTCGTCCCGGGACCGGTCCAGGCCCATTCTCTCCAGGGCAGCCCGGGTAGCCCGATACCCCAGGGCCAGACCCGGGCAGAGGTGACCGTGGAACCGGGCCGTCTCCTGCAGATCCTCCGGAACGCTCACGTCATCCGGCAAATCCATTCCCACCAGCTCCTCGACAAATCCGGCGGCCTCGCACTACTTGAACGCCGGCCGCGACACTCATTACACCCAGGCGGGATCGTCCTCGCCTGACATTCCTCGAGGGGGTCAGAGCCGCATTACATTCGAAAGGCCCGACGGCTCCAGGATTTCCGTCAAACTCCCCTCTTCCGGCATTTCCTCTTCCGGCATTTACTCCCGGGGGGGTCCACAATGAACGTCACCGCCTCTTGAAACCTCCTCAATGGGATCGGACGATCGATCTCCCTGAGGGAACGATCCCCGTTCTATCCCGTATCTGCCGCCGGCACCAACGGCAACCGCATCCTCACCAGGGATGCACCGCATCCTATCCATGTTCTCAACGGTTAACTCGCACCCGTCCGTGGACATCATCCTCTCTGTAGATGCTATCCTAGCGAGCAAGATGGAACCTTGATTCAGAGCAGCCTCAGCCTGGCCGCCGCCTTGAGCGGCCAGATGAGGGCGTTTTTCATCAGGCGCGGCGAAGCGTGCATGACCTTCTCCACCTCCACCAGCTCCACCACGTTACCGTCGGGATCCTTCAGGTAGGCGAAAGAACCGATGGTCCCCGAACCCATGTCCACGCGTGTGGGAGGATGGTATAGCTCCGCGCCCCTTGCCAGTATCCGGTTGACGGTCTCCGGCAGGTCTATGACGTCGAAGGCCATCTCCATGAGGCCGATGTCCCCCCACCTCCGTCCCTCGTAGATCACCCTCCCGCGGTACTTCGGTGTGTGCACCAGCTTGACCACCGCGCTCTCCAGGAGGGGCAGGGCGCACTCGCCCTCCGGCCGGTGCCTGAGCACCACCATCTCCGTCTCCTTGCCGCCGGTGACCGGCTCCATCTCCGGAAGCGAGCCCGAGAACTCGAAGAGTGTCTCCTCGAACCCCAGCACCCGGCGGTAGAAAGAGAGGGATTCCGCCATGTCCCTAACCCCTATGGCCACGTGCCGCACCCCTCCCACCTCGGGCCTTCGGCCTCCCTCCTCTTCCACGAGCTGGATGAGGAGGCCGTCCGGGTCCCTGAGATAGGCGTACTTCTCGACCTTCCCTCCACCCCAATCCATCACCCTCACCGGGGTGAGGAAATCCGCGCCCTTCCTCTTGAGGTCCAGGTAGAGGTCGTCCAGGCGGAAGGCCTTGAGCCCCAACTCCAGGTAACCGATATCCCCCCATTCCACCGGCTGAGGCGGATCCTGCGGCTTTGTGGAAGTGTGCTCGATGAGCTCGATGGCCGCCCCGCCCCTCACGTTCATGGCCATGAGGGCCCTCATCTCCACCACCGCCCCGATGATGGGGGCCATCTCCTCAAGGTAGCTGGTCTTGTCGCTGAGCTTCACGCGGAAGCCCATGAGGTTACGGTAAAAACGGTAGGTCCGCTCGGTGTCGTGCACGCCCATACCCACGTGCTGGAAAGCGGTGATCATCGGCCATCCTCTCCTTTCCCCGGTCCGTGTCGCGGTCATCCTGCCGACCCCAATCATTTATACCCACATCAAGGGACAAGTCACGCCGTCCGTGAGAGAATGGAGGCGCAGGAGGAGCGGATATACCGTAAAGAGGAAAAGGGGGCAAGCGGGAAGCGGGGGCCGTAAAGGTGCCGTTTCGGTATGATTGGGAGGGGCCAAGGAGAATCGGGTTATTGGTTTGGGGGCCTTCAGGGAGCGCCCATGACGGCGGATCGCGCAGGCATCGGATGAAGGGAGGGTGACATGGAAGGAGCGGCTCGCGAGGTGAAGGAAGCGCCGCCGCGCCTTGTGGAGGACGGCCGGGTGGTAGGTTTCGGGGTCTTCCGGGAGCCCTTCCGGGAACTAAACATCAAGGAAGCGGACATCTTCCGCGTGAGAAACCCCCGCCTGAGGCCACTGGGCGCGCTGCGCCTCAAGGAGTGGCAGCACTTCGGGGTCATACATCCGGAACACTACTTCGGGATGGTGATCTTTGACGCCAAGTTCATGGGCGTATCCTTCATCTACCACTACCGCCGAGGCACGGGGGAGATGCACGAGCACTCCCGCCAGGCACCGGGAGGGAGGGCCCGAGTGGCGGAATCGGTCTGGCGGGGCGAGTGCTCCTTTTCCGCCCGAGGATATTCACTGGGAGTGGAAAACCGCCTGGAGGACGGGTTCCACGGGGTTTCACTGAGCGCCGATTCGCCGCGCAAACCGGGCATCAGGGGGGAATTCCGCATGCTCGAGGACCTCTCCCGCTTTCAACCGCTGGTGGTCGTGAGCCCCTTCGGGCCCAACCGTCCCCTGTATACCCACAAGGCGGCCTGCCCGGTGGAGGGACGGTTGACCGTCGGTGACGAGGTGATAGACCTGGATCCCGCTCGCGACGTCTGCCTGCTCGACGAACAGAAGGCCTTCTACCCCTACCGGAGCTTCTGGAGGTGGATGACCTTCGCCGGGTATGATTCCCGCGGAAGGCTACTGGCGGCCAACCTCTGCCACAACAACATAGCCGACGACGAGCGTTACAGCGAGAACTGCTACTGGGTGAACGGCCGCCTTCACCTCACCGGGGCGGCGCGCTTCGGCTTCAGCGAAGCGGATGTCCTGGGGCCCTGGTTCATAAAGACCACCGACGGCTCGGTGGATGTGGAGTTCCGTCCCCGGGGAGAACGGGCGGAGAGGATACGCGTGGGGCCGTTACTCTCAGACTTCCACCAGCCCTTCGGGACGTTCCGGGGCAAGCTGGCCTGGGGAAGTGAGGAGTATTCTGTGGAGGATTTATTCGGTCTCTGCGAGCACCATGTCACCCGGTATTGAGGGAGTGCACCGGAAAGGAGCGCCTCCGGGTTCCTTCAGGGGGGCCTCCTTGGAGAGGTGATGTCCGCGAGGCGAACCGGAGCGGGCTCCATGCGGAGGGGGCCTGGAGCTCCACGAGGGGAGGGACTATGCATGGGGAGGAAGCGCGGGAGCGGCACGCCTCGGAGCTCCTCAGAAGAGCTTCGCGGGAGGGATGGTCCCGAAAGCCTCCGAGGTGTTACCGATGTGCCAGCCCACACAGATCCGCGAAACGGCGAGACATGGCAAGGGGACAGGAAAGATAAGGCCGTATCCATCATGCGCCCCGGCATTCGAGCCCGCGAAGAGCATCCACGGCGCCGGCGGCAGGAGCGCTGGAAAAGGTCAGGGTGGCCACATATCGAAAAACCGCATGTGAATCGTCAACGGCCCGCGGGTAAGGCCGGAGGTCGAACGAGCTGTGGTGAGGGCCAAACACCTCGCCAGGATGACACCCAAAACCCCCGGTATTACCGCAGATGTAGGGGCAAAGGCATTTCCGCGCGAGAGCGGAATCGAGTGGAGCTCGGGGGCGAGAGAATCCTCCGTGTGAGGCAGACAGGGGCAGCGGCACCGGAAAGAGCTGCTCGAGGAGCGCTAAACGGGATTCGGATAGGCGAGGGCAAGCCGGGGGTGAGGAGGATGAAATGTCCGCGTTGTGGGGCGGAGAACATCGAAGGTGCGACCTGGTGTTACCTGTGCAACCATGCCTTCAAGCCAGGTGACGCCTCGGGAACACGCGGCGTATTCCCGCCGCAGCCTCCATCACCGGACTCCATATCCACGCCCCAAGGCGGCCATATGCCACCGGTTCCGACGCCGCCCCCGCCCCCTCGACGGGCGACAGGCGGCTGGCCCTCCACCGTCAAAGTCCTCTCCGTCATCCTCGTGGTTTTGGTGCTCGTCGGTGGCATCCTCGGCGCCGCGTTTCTCCTCGTGGGCAGGAAGGCCAGCATCAAGGTGCCCACCCCCCCGGATGGGAAGCCGTGGACGAGTATCTACGGCGGGGGGCCTCCATGTTAGAATGGCCGCAGGAGGTGATAACATGGAGATGCTCGTCTGCCCGGCCATGTCCGTAGATGATAAATACCGCACCCTGTATGCCGCTCTCATGGGCGTCTTCAACGACATAGCCCAGTTCGCCACCTCCAACCTCGACCGGCAGCAGTTCCAGGAACTGGTCAACGCGGCCATGCACGGCGTGGGCTGGAGCGCCGGCAAGCGCCTGGTGAAGGTCTACCGCCTGAAGCCCACGGTGGAAGACGCCATGAGGCTCCTCCTCCTACTCAACAACGAGTCCCTGGCCTACCTCCCCAAGCTGAAGCAGATATACGCGGAGTTGGACGGCGAGGTGGGGTACCTCACCATCCGCAGGGACCCCTGGTACGACTGGTACTTCAAACACCTCCCCATCAACTGCGAGGAGAGCTGCTCGCGACATGAGTTCGTCGGACTGGTCTCCCACCTCGGCGGGAACTTCAATATTGAGGTCCTGGAATCCCTGCCCCGCGGCGACGAGCGGTGCCGCTTCCGCATCACCAAAGCCAAGTGAGTCGAAGGCATTTGTGTCCGCGACGGGGAAGGAAGGCAGTGCCTCGGGGAATGCCTCCCGGACAGGATGACGAAGCGGGAAAGGTTAGTCGCGGAGCGGATGGGACTCCGTCAAGCGTTCGTCGATCCGTCCAGTCCGGCGATTCCCCGCGAACGACGATCGCCCCTCCCGCCCCCACGCGACTGGCCGCCGCGCTGCATTCCGGCCACCTCGCGGTCACCTGCGACCTGCATCCTCCACGCGAAGCGAATTTGGATGTTTTTTCCAGAGAAGCTTTGCTCCTCTCGCCTGCCGCCGATGCCGTGTTCGTCACCGATTCCCCGGGTGCCCGCCCCCGGGTGAGCAGCCTGGCGGGGTGTATCCGGCTCAAGGAACTCGGGGTGGAACCGGTCCTCCAGCTCACTCGCATCCGCTCCAACCGCATCGCTCTGAAAAGCGAGCTCCTGGGCGCCGCCGCATGGGGGATATACAACCTCCTCCTCCTGGGAGGGGACCCCGCCCGCCTTGGCGACCATCCGGACGCCTTGGACGTATACTGCCTGGACACCGCCGGGCTCATCGCCCTGGCCGCGGGGATGCGCGAAGGAGACGCGGGGGAAGGGAGCGGGAGCACGGGGATCCCCTTCCTCATCGGGGCCGCCGTGGACCACCGGGGAGGGAGCGCGGAGCTGGAGAGAGCGCGGTCCAAGCTGGTGGCGGGCGCGGATTTCCTGGTCACCCAGCCGGTCTTCGATGCCGAACCCTTCGCGGAATGGTGGGAGGAGGCCCGCGTTACGCTGCGGGGATGCCCTATACTGGCCGGGGTCCTGGTGCTGGGAAGCGCCCGCGCGGCGAGGTACCTCTCCAGAGGGCTTCCCGGCGTGGAGGTGCCGGAGAGCGCCGTCCGCCGCCTGGAGAGGGCTCCCGACCAGGCCCTCGAAGGAGCGGCGATGGCCGCGGAGACGGCCCTGTCCCTGCGCGACCTCCCCGGGCTGGCCGGGATACATTTCATGAAAGCAGCTCCCGCGGAAGGGGTCCTCGCGGCCATGAGGAAAGCGGGGCTCAGATAAGGAGGGATTCCGGCCCGCGGAAAACCGACACCGGGCACGAACCGAGCCGGAGTTCGATCGCGGATAAAGAAGGCCTGGAGGCGCCGGCGCCTGTCTTCCGATGGCCATCCCCACGTTCCGGGTTGTCATCCGGCAGCCGACTTCCCACTGGTTGAGAGGCTGCGCAATTTTCTTACAGTTTTTACCATATGGCGTGGCGTCCCCGCACGATCATCTAGCCTCAGGCCGCTCGGGGCCTCCCGGAAGCGGTGAGCGCAAGCCGCTCCTCAAGGCCCGGGGGAGGATGAGGCTCACACGACTTCCCGGCGGAGCTCCTCCAGGTAAGCCCCGTAGAACCTGCCCTCCCGGAGCTCGCGGATGAGGTCTTCCTCTGTCTTTATCTCGCGCTCGAAGACGGTGACGCACTTCCCCACCTGCCACAGGGCGTGAGCGTCGCTCCCGCCCGTCCCCGGAATCCCCCATTCGCGCGCCAGCTCCTGCGCCTGGAGATTGCTGCGTGTCTTGTTGGCCCCGTTGTGGGTCTCCAGGGCAACGATGTGCTCTGCTATCTCGCGGGGGAAGGCGTGGCGGTGCCCGTGCTTGGGGTCCCACCCCCGGCAGGGATGGGCGGGGATGATGACCGCGCCGTCCTCCTCGGCCATCTCCACGAGTTCCCAGAAAGTGGTAAGGTGGTACCGGGTGTCCCTCCGGAGGCCGAAGACCAGCATGTCCCCGAAATCGGTGTATATCTCCACGCCCCGGAAAATGGGGTACCCCCGGTCTCCGGCGTATTCCAGCATCTTGTTGGCGCCGCGGTGGGAATGGTGGTCGGTGATGCAGATGCCGTCGATGCCCAGCTCCTGAACCCTTTCCAGCAGCTCGTCAGGGCCCAGCTGGGAACATATGGAACCCAGGTTGGTGTGGATGTGCAGGTCTACGATCAAGGCTACCTCCAGAGGCGCGAGAGCTCTATTCCCTCAACCTCGTGTGCGTAGGCCGCCCGGCACCTCCCGGCCTTCACCTCCCGCACCAGGTCCTCCTCGCTCTCTATGTCGTTCTCGAAGACGGTCAGGCAGCGCCCAAGCTGCATGAGGAAATGGGCGTCGCTCCCCCCGACGCCCGGGATCCCGTATTCCAGGGCCACCGCCTCGGCCCGGAGATTGGCCTCCTCCGTGTTGCCCCCGTTCTTGACCTCCAGAGCATCCACGCGCGCCAAGAGGAACTCCGCCCTCTCCGGCCCCAGCCTGTCGTGGAAACCGCGGTCGCTGCGGCAGGGATGAGCGGGGATGATGAGCCCGTCGGCTTCCCGCACCCAGCGGTGGAGCTCCTCGAAGGGCACCTGGAGGGGGAAGGAGGGAATCTCCAGCCCGAAGACCAGCATATCGCCGCAGTCCGTGTACACCTCCACCCCCCGCAGGACGGGAAAGCCCAGTTCCCGCCCCAGCTCCCAGGCAACTTGCGCACCCTCCATCTCCTCGTGCTCGGTGCCGCACACGGCATCGAGCCCCAATCTGCGGGCGGCGTGGATGAGCTGGCGAGGGTCGATGTGCGAACAGGGGGAGCTGACCACGGTGTGGACGTGCAGATCTACGAGCATTACCTCTTTCGCCTCCTCCGGCCGCGTTCCGGTACGCGGCCTTGGATATTCTTTCACAGACCGGCAGGGGCTTTCAACATCCACCGTCATCCACTCCATCCCGAAGGCCCCTCATATCCCTTTCCGGATGCGGCACAGAGTTTTTCCCATAGGCCATCGACAAGTACCGCCCCTCCGCTCCAACCTCCCGGACGGCCGCGGAGGGAGGAGGCCACAGCAGCCCCTCCCCATAACCGGAGCTCACCGCTTTCAGCCCCGCGGCATCCGCCGTTCCCCCGGCGGGCGGCTGAGCGCGGGTGAACCCGCGACCTCCCCGCGGATGCCATGTTCGCCGCCTATACCGTCCAGAACCTGCGGCGCCCGGTGCGCACCGAGGATGGGGTGCTCCTGGATACCCTGCGGCTGGGACGCCTACCGGAGCGGGGGGTGATAATCTGTCACGGCTTCGGGGGGAACAAGAACATCCGTGGCCTGGTGGCGCTGGCCCAGGAGCTCTCCCTGGATTACACGGTCTACACCTTCGACTTCCGTGGCCACGGCCTCTCCCCGGGGCGCTCCACCTTCGGGTACCGCGAGGTGCTGGACCTCAAGGCGGTGGTGGAGCTGGCCCGCGGCGGCGGCGACCGCAGGCTGGCCGCCCTGGGGTTCTCCATGGGAGGGGTGGTGGTCATACGCTATGCCGCCATCTACGGGGGGCTGGATTCCGCCCTGGCGGTGAGCGTCCCCGCCGACCTGTGGACCGCACGCGCCCCCGGGGCCCGGCTGATACGGCTGCTCATGGGCAATCCGCTGGGGAGGCTGGCGGCCCGCTGCCGGTACCGCGTGGACGTGGACCCCTCTTGGAAGAGGCAGGCCTCTCCCCTGGAGCTGGCGCCCCTCACCGCCTCCCAACCCCTAACCATCATCCAGGGGGAGGACGACTACATCTTCGAGGTGGAACAGGCGCACGAGCTGAAGCGCAGGGCCGGCGACCACTGCCGCCTGAAGACCTTCCCCCGCTTCGGCCACGCGGAACAGGGTTACGGGCCGGAACTCCTGGCCTACGTGAGGGAGGTGCTGGCCGAGGACCTGCGCTGACCGGAGGCACATGGCCATTCGCTCATGAGAGGCGAAGGCCAGGCCACGAAATCCTGCCTGGCCAGCATGGGATGTCCCCGGGAAACGGACGAAGGGGCCGCGTATCGCATTGCGCCCATCCTGGCGCATCACGCTTCGTCCCCAGCCGGAGGGAGGCGCGAGGTGAGCGTTATCTGACCCATATTTCCTGGACGTTGACGAAATGCACCCAGGTGAGATCATAGGTCTCACCGTCGATCTCCACCACTCCGGGACCGCCTTCACCGGAGCACCGGAAGGTCAAGGTGTGTACGGCGCAAGGGAAAGGCCTGCGGGGAAAAGCCCCCTCATAAACCTCCACGCCGAACCGTCTCTCCTCCGACCTGAGATCCACGGTGGCCACCCGCCTGCCATCCACCAGGATGTCCATCCTACCCATGTGCCAGTCCGTGGCCGAAACCACCTTGAAGCGCGACTTGCCCACGCAGACGTAGGTGGCTGTGGCCCCCGTGTCGTTGGTCACCAGCAGCTTCGGGCCACCGACGCAGGAATAGTCCTCGATCACCCAGGTTCCGCCATCCTTCGACCACTCGGGGTCATCGGCGCACACCTTCGTCCAGCGCAGGCAGGCCATCCTTGGCGAACCCGGAGCGGAGACCGCTTGCCCGAAGGAGCCGAGGAGGAAAAGCGCCGCGAGGCCCGCTGCCAGGATTATCCCAGTCCTCCGTGTCTTCCCCATACAACCACCCCCTCTTCAATGCTTTGTCGAGAGAGGCGAATCAGCTCCTGACGTGAACAATATAAACCTCCATGGAACTTTCTGCCAAGAACGAGGCAAGAGGTATTTGTCCTTTGGTCCGGTCGGCATCCGTGTTCCGGGGGGAGACTTCTCTCCTTCACGTGGGAAGCCTTGCCGGGAACCAGAACGTTCTCTCGCATCTCCCGGTTCACTGGTAATCCCGCGAGGTTTTCTCCCTCACGGTGGGACTCCTCGGTCCCGCTCATCCTCTTCCGCCACCCGGCGATAAGACTTTTCGCCCCTTTTTGTCCTTACCTCGCCGATGATTGCATCATCTCCGCATTCGAAAAGAAGCCGCATCCAGGCAAGCACGCTGGCTTCATAAAAACGCTGTCCAGGAAAGCCCGATGTCCGTCCGGTATATCCCGTAACCGGACAGCCCGTTTAGTCGCCGTTGGGGCGGGAAAGAGTTCTCTTAGCCTTTCGGGATGGAACTCGGATCACCACAAGGACCACCTCTTGGTGCAGGCCGGAAGGCACGGCATCGAGCGGCCGGGTAGCATCCCCTCTGCAGTCAAGCCGGACTCAACCCTTTTCCACCAGGTCCAGGAGCACCCTCTCCAGCCGCTCCACGCCCTTCTCCCAGGAGAAACGTTCTTCGGCCAGTCTCCTGGCGCTGTCACCCAACCGACAGCATAGCTCGTCGTCCCGCAGTAGGCGTATTACCGCGGCGGCGAACTCCTCCGGGTCGTCGGCGATGACCATGTCCCTACCGTCCTCGGCCTCCACGCCCTCCGCCCCCAGGGAGGTGGTGACGATGGGTAACCCCATGGCCATGGCCTCCAGGAGCTTGCCCCGGAAGCCGCCCCCGATGCGCACCGGGTTGACGAATACCTTGCTGCGCTCGAAGTAGGGGCGCACGTCCTCCACCGTCCCGGTGACCACCACCGATGGGTCCTCTCGGGCCAGCTCCAGGAGGTCCGGGGTGGGGTCCTTTCCCACTACATAGAAGCGGGCCGAAGGGACTTCCCTCCTGATGCGCGGCCACATGCGCTGGTGGAAGTAGAGGACGGCATCCCGGTTGGGGTCGTGGGGGTAGTTGCCCAGGAACATCACCGCCTCTTCCTTCTCGCACTCTCCGGAGACGCAGAAACGTTCCACGTCCACCCCGTGCGGGACCACCTCTATCTTCAGGTCGGGACGGATGTCCAGGAGCTCCTGCCTCCCCTCCGGGGTCAGGGTGAGGACCAGGTCGGCGTCGGCGTACATCTCGAACTCGAACCTCCGGAGCCCCTTGAGGTTGAAGAGGGCGGAGACGCCCTCGCGGGAGAAGCGCTGCACCCTCCAGGCCTTGCGGCGCGCAAGGTAATAGCATTCGTGCACGGACATGACCCGCTTCATCCCCGCGAGGTCCGGGTTGCGGAAGAGGTACTGGGCCACGGCGGAGTACTCGGAGACCACCACGTCGTAGCAGTGCTTGCCCACCATTTCCCGGAGGGCCTCGAACATCAGGGGGGAACGCGAGTTGAGGAAGTAGATGGGGACGGGCGAGAAGAGGAAATCCCACGCCTTGCGGGGGAAGGGCCGCGGGCCGGGCATGGGCACGCCCCGGTAATCAAGGCAGAAACGGGCCACGCTGTCCTGGTACTCCCTCTCCTCCTCGGGCACAAAGCAGAGCAGGGACACGTTGTGGCGCCGCGAGAGTATGCGCACCCGGTTGTAGACCAGGATGGGGCCTCCGATGACCTTCTCGTGAGGCAGCGTCTTGCACAGGAACAGGATGTCCATCTTCCTCCCTTCCTCTCCAGGTCCGCGGGTCACGCGCGCTCGCGCGCCTATTTATTCGACATCCCGTCCCCGACCGTTTAACCCCAAGAACCGCAACCGGTGGTGCGACGATCCCTCTTTCGCGGCCTCCCGAGCCGCCTCACCGCTCCGCCCCCTTGACCCGCCCGGCTATGGAGGCCGCCCAACCTTCCACTTCCTTCCAGTCGCGATAGTCTCCGGATGGCGCTTTGACCTTCCCAACCACGGCCCTCTCCAGAGATCCCAGCCTCTCCGGGTCTATCCTCCCCTTGAAGAGGGCCGTGTCCATAGGCTTGAGCCTTTCCAGCAGCGGCTGGATGGATTTGGGGAAGCGCCACCCCGCGGTCAGCTCCTCCGC
>MU158585.1:0-11499 GCA_015711895.1 Candidatus Solincola tengchongensis
GCGGCATGCGCAGCCCGATGAATTCCAACCCCCCTCCTTTCCTTGGCTCGTTCTCCCAGGCCTCTCTCGGGCCCGCCGCCCGTCGGCGGGGGTCGTTGCCGGTGGAGGGCGGGCGAAACGCCCCTCTACTTCAGGGGTATGAACTGGAATAAATTGGTTGAAGTGTCCATGAAGAGAAAACCGTGCCGAATGGGCGCTCCCCGGCGGAGGACCTTGACCGCTTCCTGGGCCTGCTGGGTGGCCACCAGGGCGGGAGTGGTGGGAGGGTTCCCCTCCATGACCTCCACGCCTCGCTCGCCGCCGCCCCCGTACAGTTCCCTCAGGCCGGGGTCCCCGGGATAGACGGTCATCACCTGCCCGGCGTAGCCGGCTATGGCTCCGTGTACCATGGGCACGCCCAGGCGTGCGCACCCTTCCTCGAGCACAAGGCGGGATGGGATGTTGTCCAGGGCGTCCACCACCACCTCGCTGCCGGAGAAGACCTCGGCCACGTTTTCCGGGGTGACCAGGAGCCGGTGGGCGGTGACCCGGATGGAGGAATTTATCTCCCGGACACGCTCGCTGGCCCTCTCCGCCTTGGAGCGGCCGATGTCCGCCTCCCGGCACAGCAGCTGCCGGTTGAGGTTGTTCTCCTCGAAGGCATCCCCATCGACGAGGACGAGGTGGCCCACGCCGTAGCGGGCCAATATCTCGGCGACGTAACCTCCCAGCCCTCCCAGTCCGCAGACCCCCACGCAGGAACGGAGGAGGCGTAGCTGCCCCTCTATGCCCAGGGTTCCCATGTTGCGCTGGTAGCGGGCGGGGACCAGGCCGGCCTCCAGGCATGCCATCTCCGCCTCCAGGGGCGCGATCCCGGCCTGCTCCGCCGCTTCCCGCAGGGCGACTTGAGGGACCACCCGGAAGCCCCCTTCCTCCCGGGAAGCCTTCCTAAGAAGCTCCACCAGCCCGCCGTTCATGCGGTTATTATATAACATATACAACTTATACACAAGTCCCGGGAACGACCTCCACGCAATTGCCCGAGAGAGCGGCATGCGCCTTTGCCGTAG
The DNA here is from genome assembly GCA_015711895.1 of Candidatus Solincola tengchongensis. Classification (GTDB taxonomy): domain Bacteria; phylum Actinomycetota; class Geothermincolia; order Geothermincolales; family RBG-13-55-18; genus Solincola_A; species Solincola_A tengchongensis. The sequence goes on from MU158585.1 coordinate 1,050, forward strand.
CGCGCGGCCATTATGGGTGGCGTGCGGTCCTCGGGCGGTCTCTTCCCCACCGGGGGTTCCGCGGTCCCCGAGGGGAGGGCGTTGGTTTCCGGGTTCAGCCGGAGGGCTCAGCCGACCTTTGTGCCCAGCTTGCGGATGACCTCCTCCGCCTCGCTCACCGTGCGCTCGATGACCTCCTTGACCGTGGGGATGTCATGGAGGAGTCCGGTCACCTGCCCCACGGGCAATACCCCGTTGACCGTGTCCCCTTCCTCGGTGGCTATGCGGATCAGTTTGAAGGCGTTGGCCATGTAGGCGAGCTGCTTGGCGTTCTTCCATCCCGAGGCCAGGACCCCGATGAAGAGCTTCCAGTAGGGCAGTTTGAGCATCTGCGCGATGGCCCGGGAATTGGGAATGGCCTTGAGCATCTGGATGGGGTTAAGGCCCCGCCTGATGGCCTTACGCGCCCCCTCGGTGTCCAGCACCCGGCACCACAGACCGTCGAAGCGTTTGGAATAGAGGGTGTCGTAGACGTCCTTTTCCAGGGAGAGGCGCTTGTAGTTCTCGTGCAGGGGGCTCTCCACGGTGGTCATGAAGCGGGTGCCCATGGCCACGCCCTCGGCTCCGAGCGCCAGGGCGGCGGCCAGGCCCCTCCCGTCGCCCACCCCGCCGGCGGCGATGACCGGTATGTCCAGGTTGGAGGCCAGGCTGGGCACCAGGCAGAAGGTGGTCACCTGCTCCCCGTGGGCCGCCGCCTCGTTACCGGTGGCGATGACCGCGTCACAGCCGTACTCCTGTGCCCGGCGAGCGTGCCGGAGGTTGGTCACCGTGGCCAGCACCTTGCCTCCGTACTGGTGGGCGGCCTGCACTATCCAGTCGCCCTTGCCCAGGGAGAAGTTGATGACCGGCACCTTCTCCTCCAGGAGCACCTGGGCGTTCTGCGCCGCGCCCGGGAATAGGAGCGAGACGTTGGCGCCGAAGGGCTTGTCGGTGAGCTCGCGGATCTCCCTCACCGCCTTCCTGGTCTCCTCCGTATCCAGGACCCCGGTGGCCAGAAGGCCCAGCCCGCCGGCGTTGGAGACGGCGGCGACCATCTTGGGCACGCTTATCCAGCTCATGCCGGAGAGGATTATGGGGTGCTCGATGCCCAAAAGTTCGGTGATGCGCGTTTTCATGGGACTGCTCCTTCCTCACTCCGTGGGACCTTCAATCCTTCCCTCCCCGACGCTCCCATTCCGCCGGCGGGCGTTGCCGGCAAGAGGAGCGTACGCGCGGTCCAAAGTCTAACTATTATATTACTTGCCCGCCAAGCGACGCACGTCGGATCGGAGTATGACGCCCTTCAGGCGCCCCTCTTCGACGACCCAGAGGAATTCCCTTCCGCTTTTTTCCAGGAGGGCCAGGGCTTCCAAGAGGGGCTGTCCGGGCGAGCATGCTTCCCATCCCCGCACGGGAACGGCCACCGAGCTCACCGGTGTCTCCTCCCACAGGTCGCGGCGCACTTTCCTGAGGTCGGAGAGCCGGACCTCTCCCGCCAGCTTTCCCTGGCCCAGAACGGGGATGACGCTGCCCGGCGCTCTTTCCAGATACACCCTGTAAACTTCTTCCAGAGAAGCAGAGAGATCAACGGCTGGGGTTCCGGGCCTTAGTATCTCTTCCACCCGCCGCCCCTCGAGGGCGGAACGCAGGCGGGCCTGGCGCAGGCTGCTTGCGGCCGCCTGGATGAGGAAGGTGCCGATTAGGATGAACCAGCTTCCGGAGAAGAGGAGGTCATAGGCGCCGTGAAAGAGGTCCGCCAGGAGCATCGCGGCGCCTCCCAAGGCCAGAAGGGCGCCGACCCCCTGGCCCAGACGGCCGGCCGTACGGGTGCTCCTCTCGAGGTCTCCCCAGTGATGCCAGAGGAGGGAGCGCAGTATCCTCCCCCCGTCCAAGGGAAACCCCGGGATCAGGTTGAAGGTGCCCAGCCCGAAGTTCACCGCCGCCAGGAGGGTGAAGCCGAAGGAGACGGTCTCCAGGCCCAGGTTATAGGCGGCATAGGCAAGGCCCCCGAAGAGCAGGCACAAGACATAAGAACAGAGCGGGCCGGCCACGGCCATCTTGAACTCCACCCCCGGGGAGGTGATCTCCTTGCCCATCTGGGCCACGCCCCCGAAGACGAATAGGGTGATGCGGTTGATGGGGACCCCGTTGCGGTTGGCCACCAGAGAGTGCGCCAGCTCGTGGAGCAGGACGGAGAGGAAGAAAAGAAAGGTCGTCACCAGGGCCGCGGGGAGGTAGGAGGCCGGTCCGGAGGCCAGGTTGTCGTGAAAGAACTGCACCACCACCCAGAAGAGAAGGGCGAAGACGAAGAACCAGCTCCAGTGGAGGAAGATACCGATGCCGCGGAAGGTGGCTACGCGCAGTCCTTTTCTGGGAATCACCTTTTCCTTCTTCTCTCAGGAAGATTCATCCAGCTCGAGAGGGCTTATGGTGGCCTCGTCAAGAACGGAGGCACAGTCGCATTTGCGCTCCCCGGCAAGGGCGGGAACCAGTCTCTCCAGGAGGAGGAGCAGCCTTTCGTTGTTCTCCCGGAAGACGCGCCCCACTTCCTCCGCGGTCACCGTCTTGGCTCCTTCCTCGTCGGCCACCCACACGTCCCAGTCGGTGACCAGGGAGATGTTGAGGTAGCACATGCCCAGCTCCCGCACCAGGACCACCTCGGGGTACTGGGTCATGTTGATGACGTCCCAGCCCTGGGCGTGGTACCAGCGGCTCTCCGCCCGGGTGCTGAAGCGCGGCCCGTTTATGATCACCGCCGTCCCCCCGTTGCGGCACGGGATTCCGAGTTCCTCGGCCAGCCGGGCGCAGGTCTCCCTCATCTCCGGGCAGTAGGGCTCGGCGCAGCTGATGTGCACCGCCGCCGGTCCGTCGTAGAAGGTGCATTCCTGACGTCCGGTGCGGTCGACGAACTGGTCGCAGAGGACGAAGGTCCCCGGGGGTATCTCACGCTGTAGAGAACCACAGGCGCCTGGGGAGATGATGCGTTCCACCCCGAATTCCCGCATCCCGTAGACGTTGGCCCGGTAATTGATGCGGTGGGGAGGGAACTGATGGTACCTCCCGTGCCGGGGCAGAAAGACCACCGGTATGCCGGCCAGCTCCCCGTGAACGAAACGGTCGCTGGGCGATCCGAAGGGGGTGTGCACGGCATAGCTCTTCCCTCCCTTGATAAGGGAATAGAAGCCGGATCCCCCGAATATCCCTATTCTGGCCTCGGGCAGTCTCATGATCCCCCCTCACGCCTTCCGGAGCCCCGTTCTTTACCGGTGGGGCTCTACTCGCCTCCGACGGAGGCCTTTTCCTCCGCCTTTTCCGCCGCGCCGGCGTCCTTTTCCGTTCCCGCCCCTCCCTTTCCGTTGTCCGAGGCGCGGGAATCTGTCTTGTAGAACCCGGAGCCCTTGAAGATTATCCCCACGGGATGGAAGAGGCGTCGCACCTTGCCGCCGCAGCTGGGACAGCTTTCCACGCTCTCGTTCATCCCGTGCACGGTCTCGAACACGTCGCTGCAGTCGAGGCACTTGTACTCGTAGGTCGGCATGTTCGATCACCTCACTTCCGTTGTTTTTGCAGTTGAAAATATACCGTTTAGACGCTGCCGGTTCAACTTTACACCGGAGCCACGGGCGGATCGTTGAGCTTCCTCATCCAGAATGCGGCGTCCGGGGGACTCGGGCTGGGGGTCTCTATGCACGGGTGTGGGCGGCAAGGCATGGGGGCCTTGAAGTGGCGGAGGCAAGAAGTCGACTACCTCAAGCCAATGGGGCGACGAAGGGGAACGCCCGGAAGAGGGCTCCGGGGATAGAGAAACGGGGCATATGCCTTGCGGCGGCTTTCGTGGGAGGAAAATGTACGGCGAAGAACGCGGTCGCGGGCGGGAGGAGAGGGACGGCGCCGGTGGGGGAAAGGGACCTGGTGAGGGTCCCCGCTAGGGGAGGGGAACCCCGCAAGCGGTGGGCATGGCCTGGCCTTCCGCGTCCGGAAGGCGCGTTGCGGCAAGTGGCGATGAAAGATCTCCCAAAGGGTGACCGGCCGCGATCCCGGCAGAAGCGAGAGGGCCTCCCCCGCGAGTATGCGGCGAGGCGGGCGGGGTAAGCTATGGGCGGGAGAAACGGGGCGGGAGCCGGCCGGAGGAGATGCCGCACCGCCCCGAAGAGGCCGGAGGGAAACGGAGGTCGGGATGAGCATACTGGTGGTGGGTTCCGTGGCCCTGGATTCGGTGCGCACTCCCTTCGGGGAGGTGGAGGAGGCACTGGGCGGTTCGGCCACCTTCTTCAGCCTGGCGGCATCCTTCTTCAACCGGGTGAGATTGGTGGCCGTGGTGGGGCAGGACTTCCCGGAAGAACACCTGGATTTCCTTCGCTCGCGCGGCGTGGACCTGCGGGGCCTCCAGGTGGCGCCCGGTAGGACCTTCCGCTGGCGCGGCTACTACGACTACGACCTTAACGAGGCCCATACCCTGGAGACCCAGCTCAACGTCTTCGAGGACTTCCGGCCCGAGATACCGGAAGAATACCGGGACTCGGAGTTCGTCTTCCTGGCCAACATAGATCCCGTCCTGCAGGCCAGAGTGCTGGATCAGGTGCGCTCTCCCCGCCTGGTGCTCTGCGACACCATGAACTACTGGATAGAGAACCGGCGCGACGAGCTGTTGAAGACCATCTCCCGTGTGGATTACCTCCTTCTCAACGACGCCGAGGCCCGGCAGCTGGCCGGTGAGCCCAATTTGATATCCGCCGGCAGGAAACTCCTGGAAATGGGGCCCAGTAGGGTGATCATCAAAAAGGGCGAACACGGGGTGATCATGCTCGGCGAGGGGTCTTTCTTCTCCCTACCGGCCTATCCGCTGGAGTCGGTCTTCGACCCCACCGGTGCCGGGGACTCCTTCGGGGGCGGTTTCCTGGGAGCGCTTTCCAGGGAACCGGAGGCCAGCGAGGAAGCCGTCCGGCGCGCCGTGGTCTACGGGAGCGTCACTGCCTCATTCGCCGTGGAGGATTTCTCCTGCCGGCGGCTGGGTACCCTGACCCGGGAGGAGATCGATGCCCGGTTCCGGGAATTCATGCGGATAACCTGCTTCTGACGACGAGGCCTCCGGCCGGTTCCGGAGGCATGTAAGCAACCTCCCCGCGCCGGAAGAGGGCACGGGGAAGGCGGTCTTTCCCGGTGCTATCTTCAGCCGCCCAGCTTCTTGCTCAGTTTGTCCGCCTTTTTCTGCAGCTTGGCCTCATCCTTCTCCAGCTTGGCCAGCCTCTTCTGCAACCTCCCCTTCAGCTTCTCCAGCTTGGCGATCCTCTTTTCGGTCTTGGACAACTTACGAGCCTTCCCCATCATCCGGTCCTCCTTTCGACATGCCGGAATGTCTTACCATATACATTCAGAAAGTATAACACCAGGCCGCTGCGGCCACCAAACCGGACACCGCATGCGCAAAGGGCTTCGCCCGGCCGTGTGGAGCCCGGGTGTCGAAGGGCTCGGTCGGCGTGGTACTTGTCCGCATTGGGCCCTCGGAGGGCGTGAACGTGGCGCCCCGTCCACTGACCGCGGTGGGGAATGCGCATGAGCCCGCCGTCTGGTATCCTCGGGAACATGGGAAAGTCGGGACTTGTGGACTACCATCTGCATACCCCTCGGTGCGGACATGCCGTTGGTGACCTGGAGGAGTACGTGGCCAGGGCCCTGCAGATCGGGCTCTCCGAGGTGGGGTTCTCCGATCACTTCCCCCTCCTTCACCTGCGGGATCCCAGCTTGAGCATGGCCCTGGAGGAACTCCCCGAGTACGTGGGAGAGGTGAGCCGTCTCGCGGAAAGCGTCTCCGGGGTAAGGGTCCGCCTGGGGATCGAGGTGGACTACCTGCCGGGCTACGAGGAGAGGACGGCGGAGATACTCGCCGCGCATACCTTCGATTACGTCATGGGCGCGGTGCACTTCCTCGACGGATGGGGTTTCGACGACCCGCGGTACGTGGACGGTTACCGCGGGCGGGACCTCTACGAGCTCTGGGCCAGATATTTCCAGGTCCTGGGAGATGCCGCCGGTAGCGGGCTCTTCGACGTCCTGGCCCACCCGGACCTCATAAAGAAGTTCGGTTTCCGCCCCCGCGAAGACGTCACGCATCTTTATGCCTCTTTCCTCGACCGGGTGGCGGCGGCGGGGCTGGCAGTCGAGGTGAGCACGGCGGGATTGAGCAAGCCGGTGGGGGAGATATATCCAGGCGAGGATTTTCTGCGCCTTTGCCGGGAAAGGGATATACCCGTCACCCTCGGCTCCGACGCCCATTCGCCCCGGGAGGTGGGGAGGGATTACCGGGCGGCGGTGGCCTTGCTGCGAAGGGTGGGATACCGTGAGATAGCCCTCTTCGAGCGGCGCCGCAGGACCTCTCTTTCCCTCCCCGACTGACCGCGCCTTCGCCCCGTGGCCTTTACCTGGAAATAATATCCAGAGCCATCTTCTCCACCTGGTCCTTGGTGAAGGGTTTCTCCAGGTAGTCGTCCACTCCTTCCCTCTTCGCCTGGGCTATCGTCTGGGGTGACGAGTAGGCGGTCATGAGGATTATCTTGATGCCGGGGAACTCGCTCTTCACGATGCGGGCCAGCTCTATGCCGTCTATCTTGGGCATGCGGATGTCGGCCAGGATCACGTCGGGCGGGTTCTTCCTCACCATCTCCACCGCCTCCGCACCGTCGCTGGCCTCCTCGACGCGAAAACCGGCCCGCTCCAGCCACCTGGAGACGAGGTGGCGGACGCCCTCGTTGTCGTCCACGATGAGAAGTTTGGCTTCAGGCTTGGTATCCATTGCTGACCCCTCGGGTCGGGAGTTTGAGGGTGAAGACCGTTCCTCCGTCCTGTCGTGAGCGTACATCTATAGCTCCCCCGCTGTCCAGAAGTATCTTCTGCACGATGGACAGCCCCAGCCCGGTGCCCCCTTCCTTGGTGGTGAAGAAGGGGTCGAAGATGGAGGGGAGGATGTCCGCGGGAATGCCGCAGCCGGTGTCCTCCACGGTCATCTGCACGAACCCGTTTCCCGTGTCCCTGGCCCGCACCGTGACCGTGCCGCCTTCGGGCATGGCGTGGAAGGCGTTCTCCAGGAGGTTGAAGAGCACGTGGCGGAGGTTGTCCCTGGTGAGCATGACCGGGGGCAGGCCCTCGGGCAGCTCCGGGACCACCGCCACGTCTTCCCTCCCGCTGGAGCGGAGGAAGTCGGCGATCAGAGAGGGCACCTCCTCGTGCAGCCGGACGGATATCCCCTCCGCCGCCGGGAAGGAGGAGCGGCTGAAGGTGAGCATGCCGGAGATCCACTGGTTGCTGAGGGCCGCCTCCCTCCGGATCATGGCCAGCAGGCGCTTCTTCTCGGGGTCCTCTTCTTCCTCCTCCAGCTCGTCGGCCAGGCCTATGATGGCGAAGAGGGGGTTCTTGACCTCGTGCGCGATCTTGGCCGCCATCTGCCCCAGGATGGACAGGTGGTCCTGCTGCCGCAGCCTCCGTTCCATCTCCTTGACCTCGGTGACGTCCATGAAGACGACGGCGGCCCCCATCATCTCGCCCTTGGCCCGGTGCAAGGGGAAGGCGTTGAAGTTCAGGGTCATGCGCCTCCCCCCCGGGCCCTCTATGACCAGCTCATGGTGGCGGAATATGCGGCCTTCCTCCATGCACAGGCGGAGGATGGGCTGGAGGTAAGACAGGGAGCGGAACTTCTCGCGCTCCTTCACCATGTCCCGGTAGTTTATCCCCAGCACCTCCTTGGCTTGCAGGCCCAGCATCTCCGAAGCCTCGCGGTTGAAGTAGATCACATCCCCTTCCGCATTGACCACCAGCACCCCGGCCAGCATCTCCTGGATGAAATGTTCCGTATATTCCTGGGTATCCGCCAGCCACTCCAGGGTCTTCTGGCTCTTCTTGTAGAGCTCCACGTTGATCATGGCCACGGCGAGCTCGTGTCCCAGGCTGTTGAGAAGGGAGACCTCTTCCGGCTTGTACTCGTGTTCCTCGCAGGTGGCGGTGACCGCAAGCCCCACGACTTGCCCTTTGGCCTTGAGGGGCATGATCACCTGGGAACGCGGACTCCTCCCCTCGCTGTAGGTCTCCGCGGCCCGGGGATCCTGGGGGAGGTTGTCGCGGATGGCCATCCTACCGGTGAGGAAGGCCCTGCCTACCGCTCCCCTGCCCACGGGTATCTTCAGTCCCTGTACCGCCTCCTCGCGGAATCCGCGGTGGGAGAGCACCTGGAGGTGTTTGCCCTCCTCGTCGGGGACCAGCACGACCCCGATGCTCGAGTTGGTGAGAGCCAGCATGACCCCCAGGATGTTCTCCACGAGCTCCTTGAGGTCCAGGGTGGAGCTTACGGCGCTCACCGCGTCGGCGAGGATGCCGAAACGCAGGTTGAGGTCGGTTATCTCCTCTATGTATTGCTTGTTCTGTTCCCGGTAGCGCCACCAGTCCCAGGCCAGGAAGACGCAGAGGCCCACCAGGCAAGCCCCGAGAGCGCCACCGACCAGATAGCGGTACGGCGGGCTGATCGCCGCGGCCACCGCCATCATCCCGGCGGCGAGCACGGCGGCCACCGCCGCCATGAGGACCGGCAAATATCTCTCCGGCCGGCGGTTCTCACGGCCGCCGTCCGGAGCTTTCTGGTCTTCCTTTTTCATCTCCTACCCCCGGATGTCCAAATCTCTTTATCGGCAGCTGGACCTCCATCCTTTGAGGGTAGGGATGGGCACGGAACCCTTACCTCCCGCCTGACCGCCCCGGCACCCCGCGTGGTACGGAGTGCGTCCGTGTATCATGACCCGGAGGCGCGGTCCGTCCGCCCTCCGTCTCGTCCCGGACACCGGATATAGGCCACGGTATGCTCCGGATATTCACGCCACCCGCCTTGGCCACGTCCCCTCACGCCCCATGGCGGACATACGCGTGTACCCGGCAGACTCAGAGGTGATTGCCTATTTTTTCCAGCATCTCCTCGGGCTGCAGGGAGGAGAGGTGGTAATACGCGGCCCCCATAGCCTCGGCTATGCGCCGGGCCTGTGTTGCGGCCAGCCTTCCCAGACGGAAGCCGGGGTTGGAGGTGTCCAGGACCACGCTTTGCAGGCCCTCGGAACGGATTTTTTCCGCGATGGCCAGGCTTTCCTTCCAGGGGTCCTCGGAGGCCAGCCCCACGTTGCCGTGCCCGTCGGTTATGAGCACCAGGAGAGGGACCATGTCGGGATCACGGCGCAGTTCACGGCGGGCCACCGTGAGCCCCATGGCCAGGCCGTGGTTCAGGGGCGTCGCTCCCCCGGTGGCCAGGTCGCGGATGCGCAGGTTGGCCAGGTGGACGCTGGAGGTGGGATTGAGTACCAGATGGGCTTTGCGGTCCCGGAAGGTTATCAGGCCCACCCGGTCTCTCTTCTGGTAGGCATCCACGAGGAGGCGTTGCACCACCTTCTTGGTGGCCTCGATGCGCTCCCGGCATCCCATGGAGGCGCTGGCGTCCAGGATGAAAAGGATCAGGTTGCCCACCTTCCGCTTGCGTATGGAGGCGCGCAGGTCCTCGCCGCGGATGTTGAACGGTTCGCCGCTCGTCGCCGTCCTTCCCGCCGCGGCGCGCAGGGTGGCCTCTACGGCCAGGTTGCCGGTCCCCAGGTTCTCGTCCGGTCGGGGCAGGCGGTGTCCCACTTTCTTGCCGTTTCCCGCCTCCGTGACCGCCGTGCTCCTTTTTCCGTTCCCCGTCCTCACGGCTCCCACCACCAGGGACTGGAGGGGAGGGACCTCCGGGTCCGGGGAGGAGGCCGAAGAGGCCCTTTCCGTCTCCTGTTCCCGGGCGGTGGCAAGCGGGCCCTCTCCCGGGCAGGCTACCGTAAGGCCCGTCTCCTCCGGAATGGAGGCGTCCTGCAGGGGCAGCTCCAGGGATCTTCCGCCCCGCCGGATGAGGCGGTCCAAGCGCTCCAAGTCCTTGAGTTGATCGTCGAAGGGGGTGCGGCGCAGGCGGTGGAGGAGGGCCATCTCCGCGGCCTCCCTAACGTGAGCTTGCTCCACTCTACCCTTGCCCTCCAGGGCGGCTATGGCCCGCGCCGCCTGTAAGGTGGCGATGTCCGCCCTGTGGCCGCACACCCCCAGTTCCACGCAGATACGGGCGATGAGCTCCATGAGCTCGTCCGGGACGGTCACCGACGAGAGGTTTTCCCGCGCCTCGATTATCCTCCGGCGAAGCTCCTCCTGCCGGGGCTGAAAACGGGCGCGGAGGAGATGGGGGTCCTCGAGGAAGAGGCAGCGCCGGCGCATGATCTCCATGCGCCGGGCGACGTCCTTTTCCGCACCGACCTCCACGCACAGGCCGAAGCGGTCCTCGAGCTGGGGCCGCAGCTCGCCCTCCTCAGGGTTCATGGTCCCCACCATGATGAACCGGGAGGGGTGGGTGAAGGAGACCCCCTCCCGCTCCACCACGTTCACCCCCATGGCG
>MU158585.1:11509-12323 GCA_015711895.1 Candidatus Solincola tengchongensis
ACCAGATGGTCATCGAGCAGGTTGACCTCGTCAACGTAGAGGACGGCGCGGTTGGCGGCGGCCAGTATGCCGGGCTCGAAGTCCTTCACCCCCTCCCGCATGGCTTTTTCCAGGTCCAGGGTGCCCACAAGGCGGTCTTCGCTGGCGTTGAGGGGAAGAGTCACGAAGCGCATGGGCCTCCTGGCCACGGGGAGCGGCTCGCCCCGCCTCCAGCGGGAGAGGCAGGAGGAACACATCTCCTCCTCGTCATGCGGGTTGCAGGAGAAGGGGCAGTCGGCGACCACCTCCATCTCCGGGAGGAGCTCAGCCAGGGCGCGGGCGGCCGTGGATTTTCCGGTCCCGCGCTCCCCTCTGACCAGGAGCCCCCCGATGCTGGGGTCCACGGCGATGACCAGCAGGGCGAGCTTTAGTCTCTCCTGCCCTACGATGGCCGTGAAGGGAAAGAGGGCGCGATCCTCCGTCATGCCGACTTCCTTTCCTCTGCTACAATATATAGAATTAAAAATGCAAATTCAATACTATATGTTGTATTGGTCGGTTATCGCCTGCCTTTCGGTTCCCAAGGGGCGGGAATCGGAAGCAAGGGTGTTCTCGCTCTTCCCTCGAGGGGCACGGGTTAAACAGCCCCCCGCCATTGCCGATAACTTCACTGGCGGAAGTTCGGCAGGTTCCGGTTTTGGCCCTTGAAGAGGGCTGGCTCGGTTCCTGGAGAGGAGGTAGTTCGATGGAGATAGCGGTGTCCCGACATGGCGAAGGGGGCGAGATCGCCGTGGTCAGGGTCTCCGGGGTGGTGGACTCCGAGACCGTGGAGGCT
>MU158585.1:12333-42587 GCA_015711895.1 Candidatus Solincola tengchongensis
ATAACCTGGTCCTGGACATCGAGGGTCTTACCTACATAAACACGGCGGGCCTGAGCATCATCGCCGACGCGTTCAAGAAATGCTCCCAGAACCGCGGCAGCCTCAAGATCCTGCGGGCGGCCGAGCCCATACGGGAGCTCCTGGACGTGGTGCGCTTCACCAAGATCATCGATATGTTCGAGGATGAAGGGGAGGCACTGGCGAGTTTCAAGTGAGCGCTCGAATGCCAGGCGAGGAAGATGGGAAGGTCCACGGAGGGCGCGAGTCCCCAGTGGAGAGAGGGGCCGGATTTCGCCTGGGCAGATTCTCGAACCCCGCTCTGAGCCTTGAGGACCGGCTGGACCGCGTCTTGGACCAGGCCATGGAGCTTCTGGAGGCGGAAAGGGGTAGCATCATGCTCCTCGAGGAGGATTCCGGGGAGCTGGTGGTGAGGGCGGCCCGTGGCCTGGACGGGGAGCGGGACATCCGTGTCCCTCTGGGTCAGGGCATATCCGGGTGGGTGGCGGAGAGCGGTGAACCCCTCGTCCTCCAGGACGCGGTGGCCGACCGGCGTTTTCAGGGCACCGACCCTTCGGTGAGGAGCGCTCTGGCCGTTCCGCTGCGGGCAGGCGACAGGATCATCGGAGTCCTCAACGTCTCCAACCGCACCAGGACCCGCCGATTCAACCGCCGGGACTTGGAGCACCTGCTCTCCTTCGCGGATATGGCCGCCGTGGCCATCGAGAACGCGCGACTCTACCGGGAACTGAAGCGGGAACAGGAACAGGTGGAAAAGGAGCTGCGCCTGGCGAGCCGCATACAGCGTTCCATCATCTCCACCCATGTGCCCTGCGCCTCGGTGCGCATGGTCTCACGGCTGATGCCCGCCTCGGCGGTGGGGGGCGACTTCTTCAGCGTCATACCCCTGGCCCGGGACTCGCGATTCTGCTTCTACTGTTCCCCGGAGACGCAGGACAGGTGCCAGAAACTGCGCACCGAGTTCTGCCCCCAGAAGTTCGGGTTGATGATCGGCGACGTGGCCAACAAGGGCCTCCCGGCCGCCTTGATCATGTCCGTTCTCACCACCGTGCTATACGAACTGGGCAGGCATCATATCTCCCCGCGTACCATACTGGACGAGACCAACACCGCCTTCCGCCGCTTCTTCTCCGAGTCGCAGTACGGGTTCGCCACTCTCTTTTACGCTTTCTACGACAACAACGACAACACGCTGACCTATGCCAGGGCGGGGCATGAGCCTCCCCTGCTGTGGCGGAAGGAGGGCGGGAGGGTCGAGGTGCTGGAGGGGGAAGGCTTTCCGGTGGGCCTCATGGACGACGGGGGATACCAGGAGCGGACGGTCAGGTTGAAAAGGGGTGACCGGTTACTCCTCTACACCGACGGACTTACCGGGGCGCTCAACGCACGGGGCGAGGTATTGGGGAGGAAAAAACTGGTAAGACTTATGCTGGAGCACGGCGGCGAGGACATCGAGAACTTCCTGGACGCCCTGGTGGACGAGATAATGCTCTTCGCGGGCGATGCCCCACAACCCGACGACATCGCCCTCATGGTACTCGAGCTGGAAGAGCTCTACGACCTGACCATGACCGTGGGAACGGATGTCCGCCAGATCAGATACGTCATCGACAGCGTGCTCGAGACCCTACGCGGTTTCGAGGGCCTCAGCGACCCCCTCATCCTCCGGCTCTGCCTCGAGGAGCTCCTGCATAACGCCATGGAGCACGGCAACCGGTGCGACCGGACGAAAAAAGTCTATATAACCGTAAAGGCGGAACCCAAGCGGGCGGTGATCAGGGTGAGGGACGAGGGGGAGGGCTTCGACCACCGCAAGCTGGCCTCGAGGGCGGAGGAACCTCCCGGTGTCCTCTCGGAACGGGGGAGGGGCCTGATGAGCGTGAGGCATTATGCCGACGAGCTCAGGTTCAACCGGGAGGGGAACGAGGTCACCCTGGTCTTCACGGCACGCCGGAGGGGGAGGCGGGGTTAGGCCGCGACCCGGAAACGGTAGAGCCGTGCTCGTCCGGGATTCGCTGCGCTCGAAGTCGCGGGAGGGTTTCCCCCGTTCCATGGTAGAGTGCGTCAACCTCGGCTTGAAATGCGGCAAAACGCTGTGATTTCCGCGCTCCGGCGATCACCTGATTTCCGATACCGTTGAAGGGTATGTTATCATTTTCACTGAATTGTTATTGGGAGGTTGTTGTTTGATGAAGAGCCCGGAGATGGAAAATACAGGGATTAGGAGGAAGCACGCGCTGAAAGGGGCGTATCGCGCGACGGCCTTGCTCCTGGCCGCCGTGATGTTTCTCCTAACCGCCGCGGTCTCGCCGGCCGACCCGGTACAGGACAAGAGGCGGGAACTGGAGCGGATAAAGGAGGAAGTCCAGCGCATAGACGCCAGGCTGGAGACGGTGGTCGAGCAGTACAATTTGACCAATTACCGCGTACAGCAGACCAGGGCGGCCATAGCGGAGAAGGAGAGGCGCCTGGCGGCGCTGACCGCGGAGATGGAGAGAAGGAAGGACATCCTGGGACAGCGGGTCAGGGAACTCTACAAATCGGGGAACGCTGACATCCTGGAGGTCCTCACCGAGTGCCGGACAGTGGACGACCTCTATACCAACCTGGACCGGGCCAGGCGCATCAGCGGGAACGACGTGGATATCCTGGTCTCCCTCATCTCCTCCCGTCAGGAGGTTGAGGCCGCCAGGGCAGAGCTGGAAGCGCAGCGCGCGGCCCTGGACGCGGAGATGGCCCGGCTGGCGGACCAGAAGAGACAGATAGAAGCCGACCTGCAGAGGAGAAAAGAGCTCCTGGCCGGCGTGGAGGCGGAGGTCAACCGCCTGATCGCCGAGGAGGAAGCCCGGAGGGCGGCGGTCAACGTGGCCCGACCGACGGTCACAACCCGTCCCCGCACCCCCCCGCCGCCGGCTCCTCCCTACGCTCCGGACGTGGTCAAAGTAGCATATGCTCAACTTGGAAAACCTTACCGTTACGCGGCGGCCGGCCCCGACGCATTCGATTGCTCGGGATTGGTGATGTACTGCTACGCACAGGTGGGCATAAGGCTGCCGCACAGTTCCTACATGCAGGCCCGCTGCGGCGTGCCCGTATCCTACTCGGAGCTGCAACCCGGGGACCTTGTGTTCTTCCACGGTTACGGACACGTGGGGCTGTACATCGGGAACGGGCAGTATATCCACGCACCCCACACGGGGGACGTGGTGCGCATCGCCGACCTGGGCAGGAGAAGGGATTTCTGCGGGGCGGTGCGCATCACCAGGTGAGCCCTAAGGGGCGGGCAGGCTTGTTGGCGAGCCACGTTGCGGAGTCTGACCGCTCGTCGTCTTGACGGGGTGTAGCGTACCAGGTCCCGGGAGATTGCATGGACGCCGGTGACGTCCGCCGGTGGCGGAGGACTTGGTGGCGCTGGCGGCTTCGCCGCGCCGATACCGGGAGGAATAGACGGCACGGGGGGTAATAAGATGAGTCGCACGGCCGTATTTTACGATCCCCTTTACCTGGAACACGACTCCGGTCTGGGGCACCCGGAAAGGGCGGAACGGCTGGAAAGGGCCATGGAGCTGATGGAGAGCACGCGCCTGGTGGACAAGGTGCGCGTGCTCTCTCCGCGGGACGCCACCGTAGAGGAGATCGAGCTGGTCCACCCGAGAGCTTACATCGACAGCGTGAAGAGGGTGGCCGATTCCGGTGGAGGGTGGCTGGACCCCGATACCCACGTGGGCACGCGCTCCTACGAGGCCGCCCTGCGTTCGGCGGGCGCGGCCCTGGACGGGCTGGAGCGCATCTTCTCCGGCGAGATCGACAACGCTTTCTGTCTGGCCCGCCCGCCGGGCCACCACGCCACCGCCACCCGGGGCATGGGGTTCTGCCTCTTCAACAACAATGCCGTGGCGGCCAGGTTCGCCATGGAAAGATTTGGCATATCGAGGGTTTTCATCCTGGACTGGGACGCCCATCACGGCAACGGCATCCAGGACATCTTCTACCGGGACGACCGGGTGCTCTACGTATCCCTTCACCAGTACCCGCATTATCCCGGCACCGGGAGCTACAGGGAGATAGGGGAGGGGAAGGGAGAGGGCTACACGGTGAACTTCCCACTGCCGGCGCGTACCGGCGAGGAGGTCTATCTGCAGGCCTTCGACAGGGTGATAGTCCCCCTGGCCCTCCGCTACCAGCCGGAACTGGTACTGGTTTCCGCGGGCTACGACGGCCACTTCAGCGACCCCCTATGTTCCATGCTCCTCAAGTCCACTTCATACGCGGAGATGGCCGAAAGACTGAAGAGGCTGGCCGGGGAGGTGTGCGGCGGCAGGATGCTGGTCTGCCTGGAGGGCGGGTACAACCTCACCGCTGTGGCCAGGTCCATCGTCAACACCGTCGCCGTGCTCGCCGGAGACGAGTTGCGCGTGGAGGACGAGGAGGTCACGGGAAGAGGACTGCCCGCCTCCGAGCGGGGCTTGGAAGTGGTGGAGGCCGTGCTGGGGGCCGTCCGCCCTTACTGGAAGATATAACCAACAATCGGACCGGCGGAAAGGCCGGCAAGCGAATCTCCCCGCCTGCCGTTGAGGGCTCGGTCTGTGCTATCATGAATTCG
The DNA here is from genome assembly GCA_015711895.1 of Candidatus Solincola tengchongensis. Lineage (GTDB taxonomy): Bacteria > Actinomycetota > Geothermincolia > Geothermincolales > RBG-13-55-18 > Solincola_A > Solincola_A tengchongensis. The sequence goes on from MU158585.1 coordinate 16,955, forward strand.
TTGGAGGGCGGCCGAGAGGCACGGTTGGGCGAGAAAAGGGCGAGGGATGGAGATGGATATCCAGACGCTTCTGCAGTACATGGTGGAGAAGCAGGCTTCCGACCTGCACATCAAGGCCGGAGGCCCGCCTTATTTCCGCATCGACGGCCAGCTGGTCAAATCGGACTTCCCGCGCCTCTCTCCCACGGATACCGTGGAGGCCGCCTACGCCCTGATGAACGAGAAGCAGGCCAAGAAGTTCGCCGAGCGCAACGAGGTGGACTTCGCATACAGCATCGCCGGCCTGGGCAGGTTCAGGGCCAACATCTTCAAGCAGAGAGGCACGGTGGGCATCGCCATACGCCGCGTGCTCACGACTTCGGTGCCCTCCTTCGAGGAGCTGGGACTTCCGCCCGTGCTGAGGCGCCTGGCCATGGAGAGAAGGGGGATGATACTGGTCACCGGCCCTGCCGGAGCGGGCAAGACCACCACCCTGGCGGCAATCATCGATTACATCAACAGCAACGAGCAGCTGAACATCATCACCATCGAGGACCCCATCGAGGTCCTGCACGTGGACAAGAAGAGCATCATCCACCAGAGGGAGATCGGGACGGACACCGAGAGCTACGCCGACGCCCTGAAGTACATCACCCGCCAGGACCCCGACGTCATACTCATTGGAGAGATGCGCGACCCGGAGACGGTGACCGCGGCCATGAACGTGGCCATGACCGGGCACCTGGTGCTCTCCACCTTCCACACCATCGACACCACGGAGACCGTGAACCGGATAATCGACTTCTTCCCCCCGCAGCAGCAGAAGCAGATCCGCCTCACCCTGGCCAGCGTCCTCAAGGGGGTCATCTCCCAGCGCCTCCTTCCTCTCAAGGATCACAGCGGGAGGGTGCCCGCGGTGGAGGTACTGGTCATGACCGGACGCATGGCCGAGGCCCTGATAAACGAGGAGCCCACCACCGTGCTCCGGGAGATCATAGCCGAGGGCGAGTTCTACGGGATGCAGACCTTCGACCAGTCCCTGGTGGATCTCTACCGCTATGGTCTGGTGGACTTCAAGACCGCCCTGTCGGCGGCCACCAACCCCCATGATTTCGCCCTGGCGGTGAAGCAGCTGGGCCTGGAGGTGGAGGAAGACCTCCTGAGCAAGTGATGAACCTCTGGCCCCGCAACCACCTCCTCCCCCGTTCGAGGCCGTTGCGCGGGCGGCCGTTGAGCGGGAAAGCGCTCCTCACGTTCTCGGTCCTCGCCGTGCTGGCCCTCCTCTGCGCCGGGGCATCGAGGAGAAGCCGTCGTAGCGACGCTGCCGGGTTATCCCCACTTCCCTGGAAAGAGTCGAGCGCGGCGGAGATATTCGGGGCAAGGCCATGAGGATCGTCATCCTGGGCGCCGCGGGCCGGGCGGGAAGGGCGGTGCTCGCCGCCCTCTTCCCGCTTTCCGGGGTGGAGGCGGTCTTCCTGGCCGACGGGGACGTCGAGGCCCTCACCAGGATGGCCTCGCAACCCGCTCCCTTCCCGTTGCACATGCGATACCTGGAGGCCGCGGATCACCGTTGCCTGCGCGAACGCCTCTCCGAGGCCGACCTGGCGTTGGGATGCCTGGGCCCCTTCCACCTTCACGAGGCCGGTGTCTTCCAGGCTGCTCTGGAAGCGGGGTGCGACTACCTCTCCCTCTGCGACGACGCCCAGGCCACCGCGGAACTCCTGTCCCGCCGGGAGGAGGCCGCGGGCCGCGGTTTGCGGGTGCTCCTCGGCTGCGGGATGGCCCCCGGGCTCTCCAACCTCCTGGCGCTCCGGGCCGCTTCCCGGCTGGATCGGGTGGACCGACTGCGCTTCTTTTGGCGCCTGGATGGGTTGTCGGCCTTGGGATGGGCCACCATCCGGCACCTGGCTCGTTCCTTATCCGGAAAAGCCGCGGTCATCCGGGACGGCCGGGAAGAGCGGGTGAGGGCCGGAGGATGGGCGGAGGCGGTGGACTTCCCGCCACCCGCGGGGCCCGGCACCGCGGCTTACATGCACAGGCCGGAGCCGTTCACCCTCACCCGCGCCGTCGAAGGAGTGAGGGAGTCCTTCTTCAAGGGGGGGTTGAGCAGCAGGGGGGAGGATTTCCTCCTTCAGGTCATTTCCCGGCTGGGGGAGGAGGGATACGCGGAGTTGTTGCTCGATCTCCTGAAGTTGGCTGCGGGAAAGGCCATGGCTTCGAAGAAGGAGAGGCCGAGCCCCTCCTTTCTCCGGGTCACGGCGGAGGGCTTTCGCAGCAAGAGGCCGTATCGCGTGCACCTGGCCGTCGCCGGCGATTATTACCGGGTCACCGGCGCCGTGGCCGCCGCTGCCGTCGCGTGGCTGCGGCTCGCCGACCCCCCTCCGGGGGTCTACACCCCGGAAGAGGCTATGGACCCTGGAAGTTCGCTCCCCTTCCTGGAGGCCTCGGGGGCCCGGTTCTTCATGGCCGAGGAGGCCTCCCCATGAAAAGACGGTCCCCGGGCCGTTTTCGCGCCTATGGAGGAGGCGAGATACCCGGAACGCGGTTACCGTGCGTCGCGGGTCCTGTTATAATCTTTTTCTTGAGCGCCGGGAGATTCGGTAGTAGGACGCGAGGAGTGTTGTATTGAAGATTTTGGTAACCGGCGGCGCGGGATTCATCGGATCCCACCTATGCGAACGCCTGGTGGAGGAGGGGCACGAGGTCTGGTGCCTGGACAACCTGTGCACCGGGAGCCTGGAGAACCTGAAGGGACTCAAGGAGCACCCCCGCTTCCGGTTCATACTGGCCGACGTGGCCGAACCCCTGACCCTCGAGGTTGACGCCGTGGCTCACCTGGCAAGCCCTGCCAGCCCGGTCGACTATCAGCGGCTGCCGGTCGAGACCATGATGGCCAATTCCGTGGGCACCTACCAGGCTCTCGAGGTGGCGAGGAAGAACGGCGCCCGCTTTCTCCTGGCTTCCACCTCCGAGGTGTACGGCGACCCCCTGAAGGTTCCTCAGGACGAGGAATACACGGGGAACGTCAACCCGGTGGGGCCGAGGGCCTGCTACGACGAGTCCAAGCGGTTCGCCGAGGCGCTCACCTCGACTTACCGGCGTCTTTACGGGACGGAGACGGTCATTTTGCGCATCTTCAACACCTACGGCCCGCGGATGCGGCGGGAGGACGGGAGGGTCGTTCCCAATTTCATCCAGCAGGCCCTGGCCGGCGAGCCCATTACCGTCTACGGGGACGGCTCCCAGACCCGGAGCTTCTGCTATGTGGACGATCTGGTGGAGGGGATATGTCTGGCCCTGCGCAGCGAGCGCGCCGTGGGGGAAGTCATCAACCTGGGCCACGACAGGCGGCTGACCGTGCTGGAGCTGGCGCATCGCATAAGGGAGATGCTGGGTTCCGCTTCGCGGATAACCTTCATGCCCCTCCCCAGGGACGATCCGCGCAGGAGGAAACCCGACCTCACCCGGGCGCGGGAGCTTCTGGGATGGGAACCTTCGACCGCCCTGGAGGAAGGGCTGCGCCGCACGGTCGAATGGTTCCAGAAGTGACGAGCAGAGGGAGACGAGTTGGAGGACAGGGAATCACGTTACGAAAGGATCGTACGCTTGCGCTCCGACCCCTCCACCTATTACGCCCTCCTGGGAATGAGGGTGGAAGGACTGGAGGAGGGGAAGTCGCGCCTGGTCCTGCCGGTGGAGAAAAAACACCTCAACGCCGGCGGGGTGGTCCACGGAGGGGCTCTGGCCTCCCTGGCCGACGCCTCCATAGCCGCGGCCCTGGCCACCCTCATGGACCTGGAAAGGGAGGGCATGATAACCGTGGAGATGAAGATAAACTACCTGGCCCCGGTGCGCGACGGTCAGCTGAGCGCGGAAGGAAAGGTCATCCAGAAGGGGAGGTCCATCGCCGTCGGGGAGTCCTGTCTCTACGATTCCTCGGGTAAACTGGTGGCCAAGGCCACGGCCACCTTCATGATCCAGCCGCGGTCCTGATTCGCCTGCTCAAGGCATGCCGCCCAGCCGTATGACCCGGCGCAATATCCAGGAACCCTCCTCCGGATGATGGCTTAGCAGGTAGAGGTCTCCGTCGTCGGCCCTCACCCGGAAGCAGACCCTCCGCTCGCGGCTGGTCTCGTCCTCCTCGAACCAGCTTCCCTCGATGTCCATGACCGAGAGCTCGCGGCCGCTGAGCACGAAGCTCAAGGGGCGTTCGTCGGCCTTGAACCCGGAGTAGCATTTGACCTGGACGGGGAAGTTGGCTTCCTCGGTCACGGGGTACCACATCTCCACGGTCTCGCTCAAGGCCCCATCCTCCCGAACCCTGTTTCCGTCACCCACCATGTCTTGCTTATGCCTAATACAACACCCGGAGGGGTAGAGTCAACCCCATGAGCGCTCGCTCCGCTGGCATTGAGGAGAGGAGCGGAAGTTCGGATTCGCCGGCCGGTGGACTCGGAGCCTCGCGGCAAGGCATGGGATTCAATCCTCGCCGGGATTGGGGCGGCCGGACAGGAGGCCTTGCGCGCTCTCCAGGTCCTTGCCGTTGCCGAAATCCGCGGTGGTGAGTAACCCCTCCGGCTTGCCGGCGATGAAGTCCTCCACCATCTGGCGGGCGACGTCGTCGGAATACTGCACCGGGGGAGACTTCATGAAATAGGCGGAGGGCCCGATGAGGGCCCCGGAGAGCCCGCGATCCATGGCCAGCTTGCAGCAGCGAACGGCGTCTATGACGATGCCGGCGGAGTTGGGCGAATCCCACACCTCCAGCTTGAACTCCAGGGAGACCGGTACGTCCCCGAACTCGCGCCCCTCCAGGCGGATGTACGCCCATTTGCGGTCGTGCAGCCAGGCCACGTAATCGCTGGGCCCGATGTGCACGTCGTCCCTGTCGATGCTGTGGTTGAGCTGCGAGATGACGGCGTCGGTCTTGGAGATCTTCTTGGACTCCAACCTCTCGCGTTCCAGCATGTTCATGAAGTCCATGTTGCCGCCGATGTTCAACTGGGCTGTACGGTCCAGGACCACCCCGCGGTCGTTGAAGAGTTTGGCCAGGACGCGATGCACTATGGTCGCCCCCACTTGGGACTTGATGTCGTCGCCCACGATGGGAAGGCCGTAACGGCGGAAGCGTCCCTGCCAGATCTCCTCCTTGGCGACGAAGACGGGTATACAGTTCACCACCCCGCAGCCCGCCTTGAGGGCCTCTTCCACGTAGAAGTGGGTGGCCTTCTCGCTGCCCACCGGTAGGTAGTTGATGACCACGTCCACCTGGTGCCGGGCGAGGGTCTCGGCCACGTTCACCGGCTCCGAGGCGTCCTCCACGGCCACCTGGCGGTAATATTTCCCGAACCCGTCCAGGGTGGGCCCGCGGTAGACGGGCGCCCCGAGGGGCGGGACGTCGCTTATCTTGATGGTGTTGTTACGGCCCCGGAAGATGGCCTCCGAGACGTCCCTGCCCACCTTGTCCGCATCCACGTCGAAGGCGCAGACGATCTCGATGTCCCGGATGTGATAGGGCCCGATGCGCACGTGCATGAGGCCCGGAACCAGGTCGCCTTCCTCGGCGTCGCGGTAGTACTGGATGCCCTGCACCAGCGAAGAGGCGCAGTTCCCCACGCCTATTATGGCCGTCCTCACCTTTCCCATATGTTCAACCTCCCTTTAACTCCTTATATTCATATCCCCTTGGGGATAGGCTTTCCTCTCCGTTCACGCCGTCGGCGGTCAGGCTTGAATGGGCGTGGCTTTCTCCAGCGATTCGCCTTCCAGCAGCAACTTTTCACCCCCCTTCTCCCCCTTCCTCGGGGAGCCCTCTCCCCGCTCCTTTTCCAGAAGCTGTTTCCTCTCCTGTTCGATGAGTTCGTCCAGCCACTGTATGTCGCTGCGGAGCAGTTCCTGGCGGTGCCTGTAGAGCCCCAGGCGATAGCTGTCCGACTCCTTATAGCGGGATTTCCCGGTCCCGCTCATCTCCTCGAGCCTCTCGGCCAAGTAGTTGCGCCTTTTTTCCAGCAGCCAGAGCCTGAGTTCGGGCTCCATGTAACGGAAGAAGGCCAGCCGGAGGCTGAACTTGTCGGAATCGGTGATCTCCGAGGATTTACCGGTGTCTTCCAGGAGCTTTCGGAAGATCTCCTCCCCCTTGGGGGTGATGCGGTAGACGTAGCGGTTGCGGGTCTTCTCCTTGACCGTGTAGGCCCTTTCCACGGCGTCCTTGGCCTCCAGGCGCTTAAGGGCCGGGTAAAGGGACCCGAAGCTTATCTTCCACAGGTGCCCCAGGAGGAAAGAGAGCCGCTTCTTCAGCTCGTAACCGTGCATGGGTTTTTCCTTGAGAGCGCCCAATATGGCCAGTTCGAGCACCTTTACACCCTCTCCTTCCGGCGTTATTATCTACTACGTCATCCGATTCGGAGATATCGAGGCGATATATCATATCGATATATCATAACGATATATTATCTTATATCCCCCCTCCGCGCAACCTCTGCAGAGCCCCTGTCGCCGAAACAGAGCGGGAGAGGTGCCAGCCGGCCGGTTTTAGCCGCGCCGCCGATACGAACGAGGCGGGATAGGAGAGGGTTTCGTGATCTACCGCTCTGGCCCTCCGCGGTGACCAGGAGTCCTCAAAGGCGCCCGTAATTCCTCAGGTAATCCTCGATGTACCTCCGCACCTCGGAGGCGGGACGGATGATCCCGAAGTGCCCCTCGCAGAGGATGTCGGCCTGCAGCTCCAGTAGGCGGCGCATGGAAGCCGCCCAGGCGTCGAGGTCGGAACCGAAGGAGGCGTAGAAGGGGCCGTGGATGTCCTGCCCGAAAAGCACCGTGTACAGGCCGTTGTTCAGGTAGAGGGAAATGGAGCCCGGGGTATGGCCGGGAGTATGCAGCCAGCGGAGGGGCGAGGCCTCCGCCGGGAACTCGCCTTCCTCCCCACGGAGGATCTCTCCGACCTCCAACGGCTTGAGGTCCACGCCGTACCACTGTGCAGCCGTGCGCCTCTTGTCCCCCTCCCGGAGCGGTTGGGCGTCCAGTTCGTGGGCCGCCAACCTGACCCCATATTTTTCCATAAAATAACCGGCCCCTCCCACATGGTCGATGTGGCAGTGAGTGAGGACGAGAAGGCTCAGGTCCCTGGCGGAGTAGCCGATTTCTTCCAGGTTTCGTGCCAGGAGGGGTGCGGAACGGCCCGCTCCGGCATCCACCAGGATGGGACGGCCCAGGTCCACCAGGTACACGCAGCAATCGTCCGGGGAGGTAATCTCCGGCCCCCCCACGATGTACACGCCCTCGGTTATCTTTTCCGGTCTCATGACCCCTATCACCTCCACATCCTCACGGGGCGCGGCTACGGCCGCCGAGATGCCGAGCCGTTCTTCCCCATCCTCCCGGTTCGATCCCCCGCCGCCTTTCTTCCCCCGCGGTGAAGCGGCGGATAAGTCCTTTTTACCACGAGGAGAGGAGAGGTGGATAAGCCCCGGTAAGGCAGCGAACCTAAAGGGAGGGAAGGGATCCTCATGGGCGGCGGAGGCAGGTGCCCGCGGGAGCCGGGGACGGAGGGAGCGCAGAAGGCGAACGAGCTCGACCGGCGCAAGCCCCGCCGATTGCCCGCGCGGAAGGCATCCTGACGGCGACCGCGGTGCGGCGGCCGGTGGCGGCGGAAGGGGCAGGCCTCCTGGGGTAGGATCGATCCTACCACGACTCCACTTGCGTCCGTTGGGGATGTTTACCTGCTCCGCAGAACGCGGAAAAGGTAAGGGGATGAAACAAGGAGGAAAGGGGAACCGGTGACGGGAGTGCTGCGGGCAACGGATTTCGAGCACGGTGACCCGGAGCCCTCCGGCCCCGCCGGAGGGGAGAGCGTCCCGGGTGAGGGGGGTGAGTAATAAAATGGATACCGTAGGGAGTTCGATCCGGAAGAGGGACTCGGGCACTGGGGGCAACGGCGGTTCGCGGAATGGAGACAAGGGGTTCGCCCGGCCGTTCTCCAGTGGTCGGCTGGTAATGTGTGGGGGTGTTCGGATGCGTCTGGGATGCCACATTCAGATAAGCGGAGGCCTGAGCAAAGCGGTGGACCGCGCCGTGGAGAGGGGCTGCGAGACCATCCAGGTCTTCGTCTCCAATCCCCGGGGCTGGAAACAGTCAGACATCCTCCCCGGGGATATCGACGCCTTCCGGGAGGGCTGCCGGAGTGGGGGGATCGAGCCCGTCTTCGTGCACACCATATATCTCATCAATCTCGCCGCCCCCGAGGGGGAGGTGAGGGACAGGTCCATAGCCTCCCTGGTCATGAACATGGAGGCCGCGGCGAGGCTCGGTTCCTCCGCCGTGGTCACCCATCTGGGAAGCCACGGGGGTGACGGTGAGGAGGAGGGCGTCCGTAGGGTGATCCAGGCGGTGAGGGAGGCTTTGCGCCGGAGTCCCGAAGGGGTGCCGCTTCTCCTGGAGACCACGGCAGGCTCCGGGAACAGCGTGGGGCATCTTTTCGAGCAGCTGGGGGAGATCGTCAGGGCTTTCCCCGACGAGGAGAGGCTGGGGGTCTGCTTTGACACCTGCCACGTCTTCGCCGCCGGCTACGAGATACGCACCAGAAAGGGATTGGAGGACACGCTCCGGAAGCTGGACGAGGAGGTGGGTCTGGAGCGCCTGAAGCTGGTGCATGCCAACGACAGCAGGGGCGACCTGGGCTCCCGGGTGGACAGGCACGAGCACATAGGCGAGGGCAGGTTAGGTATGGAAACCTTTTCCATACTGGCCCGGCACCCCGTATTGCGCAAGCTCCCCTGGATATTGGAGACGCCGGAGATGACCGTGGAGTGGGACCGGGAGAACCTGCGGCGGCTGAGGCAGGCCGCGGGAAGGGGTGCGCGCTGATTCCGGGCGCGTGTGCCGGCGGTGTCGTGCAACCGGGCACCGGCCCCTGCGGGAATGGCGTCGGGCCCCTTGCTTTACCCGATAGCTTGATCTCACCTGCCCGCCTTTCTGCCATCCGGGACCACCGCCGGTGTGCTCGATTCGGAGAAAGCGAGAAGGAGTTTGAGCGGCCCCCTGTCCCGGTCATGGCCTATCTCTGCGGGAAAGAGGTGCTAATATGGTCGGGGGAAGTCAAGACCCCCGCCGCCAGTGGCGAATAAAATAAGGGAGAAAGGACAGAAAAGCATGGCCGTAGTCCACAGGCGCCTGGAGTTCAAGACCGGCGGGAACGCGCAGATAGTCGAGATAACCGGGGAAGTGTCTGCTCTGCTGCGGGAAACGGGTTTGCGGAGCGGCATCCTCAACGTCTTCGTGCCCGGGGCCACGGGCGCGGTGACCACCCTGGAGCACGAGCCCGGCGTGTGCCGGGACTTCCAGGAGCTCTTCGACTTCCTGGCGCCTCCGGACCGCGATTACCACCATAACCGCAGGGGAGTGGACGCCAACGGCCACTCGCACGTCCGCGCGGGCCTCCTGGGCCCCTCGGTCACCGTGCCCTTCGAGGAGGGCAGGCCCCTCCTGGGCGGGGGGCAGCAGCTGGTGTTCGTCGACTTCGACGAGGTGCCCAGGGAACGCACCCTGGTGATCACCTTCATCGGGGAGTGAAGCTCGAAGGCGGGGGTTGAGAGATGCACGCTTTTCAATACCGGGACGGCGTACTGCACGCCGAGGAGGTTCCCCTGACACGCATAGCGGAGGAGGTGGGAACCCCGGTCTACGTGTACAGCAGGCGTACCCTTCGCGACCATTACCGGCGCCTGGACCAGGCCTTCGCCGAGGTCCCGCACCTGATCTGCTATTCGGTGAAGGCCAACTCCAACCTGGGAGTGCTCTCCGTGCTGGCCCGGGAGGGGGCGGGCGCGGACATCGTCTCCGGCGGGGAGCTCTACCGGGCCCTCAAGGCGGGCATCCCGCCGGAGAGGGTGGTCTTCGCCGGGGTAGGGAAGACGGCGGAGGAGATGGCCTACGCCCTGCGTTCCGGCATCCTCATGTTCAATGTGGAGTCGGAGGGGGAACTGCTCCTCCTGGACCGCGTGGCGGGGGAGTTGGGGAAAAGGGCGGACATCGCCCTGCGGATCAATCCCGATGTCGACCCCGGCACTCACCCTTACATCGCCACCGGGCTGAAGGAGGCCAAGTTCGGCATCGCCATGGAGGAGGCGCCTGCGGTCCTGGAGCGCGCGGCGGCACTGGAGCACGTGCGCCTGGTGGGAGTCCATCAGCACATCGGTTCCCAGATAACGGATGTGGAGCCCTTCCGGGAGAGCCTGGAGAGGACCGGCGAGCTGGTGCGCTCCCTGCGCCGGAAGGGCCTGGAGATCCGGTACATAAACATAGGGGGCGGTTTCGGCATCCCCTACGATGAGGAGGAGGTCCCTTACCCCGTGGATTATGCCAGGGTTCTGGCCCCGGTGCTCAAGGAGCACGGCTGCACGGCCATCCTGGAGACGGGACGCATGATCGTGGGCAACGCGGGCGTGCTGGTTACCAGGGTCCTTTACCGCAAGAGGAGCGGGAAGAAGAGGTTCCTGGTGGTGGACGCCGCCATGAACGACCTCATCCGCCCCAGCCTCTACGGGTCCTTCCACCGCATACTTCCCGTCGTGGAGAGCTTGAGGGAGGAGGAGACGGTGGACGTGGTGGGGCCGGTCTGCGAGACCGGGGATTACCTGGCCCGGGACCGATCCCTGCCCCGGGCGGAACCGGGAGAGCTTCTTGCGGTCATGAGCGCCGGTGCATACGGGTTCGTCATGTCCTCCAACTACAACTCACGACGCCGGGCCGCGGAAGTGATGGTGGATGGAAGGGATTTCCTGGTGGTCCGCGAAAGGGAGACCATGGACGACCTGGTGAGAGGCGAGAGGGTGGTCCCGGGTTAGAGGGCCTCGCGGCGGGGTTGTCGGCGAAAGAGGGGGTGAGCCACATAGCGGTCAGGGAAGCCGATGTCGGCGTGGTGAACAGCGGGGAGCGCGTGAGGCCTCCCGACGCTCCCTATTTCGCCCTGGAGATGGAACCCGGAGAGTCGGGCGGGCCGGTCTTCGCCGCCTCGGTGTGCTCCGAGGGGGAGACCCCGGAAGAACTGGAGGTCCGGCGTTACGCTGTTGGCCTCCTCCACGAGTTCTTCCGCCGGCGGGAGGAGGTGGTCCGGTCCACGGACTGCCGGGTGGTCCTGCGCAATTCACTGCGCCACATCCATCGCCACATCGTCGAGAATTACGGGGATGACGGGCCCCGCCTGGACTTCCTTCTGGTCCTGGCCGACACCCAGAGGCTTTACGCGGCGCGCTGCGGCGGGAACTCCCTCTTCGTCCACAGGGGCGAGGAGACGGACGCCCTTTTCGGCGCCTGGGAGGGGGAGGGAGGACTCCTGGGGGACGCGGCCGGGGAAAGGATAGAGATACGGGAGACAGAGGTGCGCCCCGGGGACGTGGTCGTCCTCTGCAACCCCTCGGTGTCCCGGGTGATGGGAGCGAGGGATGTGGGCGTGATCCTGAGAAGGGCCAGGGAAGCCCGTAAAGCGGCACTCTTCCTCTCCGCCATCGCCGAGAGGAAGGGGGCCCAGGGGACGTTGGTGGCCCTCGTCTGGGAGGTCCCCAATTACCGCGGCGCAGCCATATTCACCGAGGAGGCGATACAGGAGGAGGTCACCCCCCCGCCGCCGCTCGAGGAGGAGGGAGAGGAGCCGCACGGGGAAGAGGAGCGTGCGGAGAGGGCCAAAAGGCAATGGCTGAGCAAGTGGCGCCGCCGAAGGCAGGAATGAGGGGTTATGGTAATTATTTCCTTTTCTCCCACTTCTCCAAGTAGGCCACCTGGGAGAGGGTGGACCCGGCCTCAATCTCCCCCCGCAGGCGGTTCTCCTTCTCCAGGACGTCCATGGCCCGGTTGGCCATCTCCACCACTTTGTCCCGGGGGATGACCACCACGCCGTCGTCGTCCCCCACCAGCCAGTCCCCGGGGAAGATCTTCCTGCCGCCCACGGTCACGGGCACGTTTATCTCCCCGAAGCCCTTGGGCTCCCCCGCCGTGGGGGTGATGAGACGGGCGAAGGAGGGGAATCCCAGCCGCCTTATCTCCACCGTGTCCCGGATGGCGCCGTCGATGACCACCCCGGCCAGCTTCCTCTGGATGGCGCTGTGGGTGGCCAGCTCTCCCCACAGCGCCGGACCCACGCCGCCGGCGTCGATGACGATGACGTCCCCTTCCTCGGCGACGTCGATGGCCTCCACCGGCTTGGCCCAATCTCCCGGGTAAGCCCGCACGGTGACCGCCGGCCCGGCCATCTTCATCCCCGGGCTGATGGGCAGGATGCCCTCCAGCTCCCCGGAACGGTGCATGGCGTCAGAGACGTTGGGCGTGGAGACCTTGAGGAGGACCTCGCGCACGTTCTCCAGGTTGACGCGCTTATAGAGGTCGGTCCTCACCGCCTGCCCGGTTAGCATGGCCCGTTTTATCTCCTCCGCGGCGCGGCGGGCGTCCTTGCTCTTGATGATGGCCCCGCCCACGATGACGATGTCCGCGCCGCTCTCCACCGCCCGCGCCGCCGTCTCCGAGTTGATGCCCCCCGCCACGGCAACGGGGATGCTCACCGAGTTGGCTACCAGGCGGAGCCGTTCGAAGGGGTCCACACCCCGCATCTGCATGTCGATGGCCGTGTGCACGGCGATGTAGTGGGCGCCCGCCGCCTCCGCCGCCCGCGCCCGGTCCACGGGGTCTCCCACCTCTATGAGGTCCACCACGATCTCCGCCCCATAGTTGTTGGCCGCCTCCACGCACTCCTTGACCGTGGCGTCGGAGGCGGCTCCCAGGACGTCGATAATGTTGGCCCCTGCCTTGGCCGCGGCCTCCACCTCCGCCCGCCCGGCGTCCATGGTCTTCATGTCCGCCACGATGACGTGGTTGGGAAAACGCTCGCGCAGGGCGCGCACGGCGTTGAGGCCCTCGCTCTTGATGAGGGGGGTTCCGGCCTCGATCCAGTCGGCGCCTCCGGCGACGGCCTCCTCGGCGACCTTAATGGCCCTCTCCAGGTCCACGAAGTCCAGGGCCACCTGCAGTATGGGTCCTTTTATCCTCATGGCAGATAGATTATAGTACGGCGGTCATTTCACCGCTACATGATGTGCTGGAGGATGCCCAGTTCCTATCCGTTTTCTCGCTCCCCGGATGGCTGGAGCGGTCGTTCCGTGGATTTCTAATCCCGAATCGCCCGCGGAAGGGATACGGCATCGCCTCGTGGTGTGGCGGAGAAACCGCTCCTTGCCTTGTCTCCTGCCGGGCCAGCGGGATGACATGGGAACACCGGCCGTGAGGGACCCGGATGTGTCCACGACAGCGATGCTGCGCAGCTCTCGGCTGCCGGGAGTTCGCAGGTGACGGCTCTCGGAAAGAGGGGAGGTTTCCGATCGAAGAGTCTCTGGCAGGCGAGGCGGGGCTTGATGATCGGGCGCCCGCCGCTCGCCCGATCATGCGGGCGCCAGGTGTGCGCCGCCCGTTCCCGGCTGTTAAAATACCCTTATTCCGGTTCTTGCCATACGGAGTGAGACGGATATCGGAGGAAGCATGTCGGACGGGAAAGAAGCCATAGTCGTCGGTCAGATAGGCTGCGGTACAGTGGGCTCCGGCGTGGTGCGTATCCTCCGGGACAACGCCTCCATCATCTCCCGGAGGGTGGGAAAGGACATAGCCGTGAAGCGTATAGCGGTGCGGGACCTGTCCGACCCCCGCTACGTGGAGGTCCCCGAGGAGATGCTCACCACGGAGGCCATGGAGGTAATAGGGGATCCGGAGGTGGACATCGTGGTGGAGGTGATGGGGGGCATCGAGCCGGCCCGCACCTTCATCCTGGAGGCCATATCCCGGGGCAAACACGTGGTCTGCGCCAACAAGGAGCTCATGAGCACCCACGGCGAGGAGCTCCTGCGCGCCGCGGAGGAGAAGGGCGTGGACCTCGCCTATGAGGCGGCGGTGGGCGGCGGCATCCCCATCCTCATGCCCCTCAAGGAATCCCTGGCCGGAAACGTGATAGACCAGGTGCTGGGGATAGTGAACGGGACCACCAATTACATCCTCACCCGCATGAGCGAGGAAGGCCTGGACTTCGGCGAGGCGCTGGCCAAAGCCCAGGAGCTGGGCTACGCGGAAGCCGACCCCTCCTACGACGTGGAGGGGAAGGACGCCGCCGCGAAACTGGCCATACTGGCCTCTATGGCCTTCAACTCCCGGGTGACCCTCTCCGACGTGTACGCGGAGGGCATAACCTCCATCACCCCGGACGACATCTCCTTTGCCCGCGAGCTTGGCTACGTCATCAAGCTGCTGGCCATCGCCAAGGACGAGCCGGACGGGATAAGCGTTCGCGTGCATCCCACGATGATCCCCGAGCGCCACCCCCTGGCAGCGGTGCGGGACGAGAACAACGCCATCTTCGTGTCCGGGGACGCCGTGGGGGAGCTCATGTTCTACGGAAAGGGGGCGGGTTCCCTGCCCGCGGCGAGCGCCGTGGTGGGCGACGTCATCTCCATAGCGCGCAACATCCTGACCGGCGGGCGGCTGGTGGGCTGTACCTGTTTCTTCCAGAAGCCCGTCAAGGACATGAAAGACGTGCGCTGCCGTTACTTCATGATCTTCGACGTGCCCGACCGGCCCGGCGTGCTGGCCAAGATCGCCGGCGTATTCGGCGAGAACCAGGTGAGTATCAAGTCCGTCATCCAGCACGGGACGGGCAGGGAGGCACGCATCGTCCTGGTCACCCACGAGGTCAGGGAGGAGAACATCAGGGCCACGGTGCGCGGCCTGGAGGGCCTGGAGGAGGTCAACAGGGTGGCCAGCCTCATCCGCGTGGAGGACCCCGGGGAGGAGTGAGCCCCTCCCGGCGTCCGGAGAGGAAGGATGAATCACCGGGGACGGCGGGACCCACGGCTTTTCCGGACGCCGTGTTCGATGTAGAGGGATCCCGGGAGCGCCGGTACCCGTGAGCTTGCGGGGCGGGGGGCGAATCCTCTCCCTCTTCCGCGGAGGAGGCATCGCGGACCCGGGTCACGGATGGCGCCGGTTCTGACGGCCGGCGCGCCGCCGGTCATGAGGAGGGACGCGCGACCGGGCGCAGGGGGGCGCAGCGTTCGCCCGGTCACCGTGGCGGAGGGGTCGGGGATAGGCCAAAGGCGGTGAACGAGGGTGGGAAGGAGGTCGTCGGTCTTGCGCGGCGAATGGCGGGGCGTGATAGAGGCCTATAGGGAATTTCTACCAGTGACGGGCAAGACGCCCGTGGTCACCCTGCTGGAGGGAAACACTCCGCTTGTGGAGGCGGGGTATATCAGCCGTCAGCTTGGGCTGCAGGTCTTCCTGAAATACGAGGGGTTGAACCCCACCGGCTCCTTCAAGGACCGGGGGATGACGGTGGCCGTATCCAAGGCCCTGGAGGAAGGGGCCCGCACGGTGATCTGCGCCTCCACCGGAAACACCAGCGCTTCGGCAGCGGCCTATGCCGCCCGGGCGGGGATCACCTGCGCGGTGATCATACCCAGGCAGGCCATAGCCCTGGGCAAGCTGGCCCAGGCCCTCATTCACGGGGCGCGGGTGATACCCCTGGAGGGGAACTTCGACCAGGCCCTGCAGATGGTACGGCGCATCGCCGAGGACTACCCGGTGGTGCTGGTGAACTCCATCAACCCCCACCGCATCGAGGGCCAGAAGACGGGGGCCTTCGAGATATGCGACGCCCTGGGCCGGGCGCCCGATTACCATTTCATACCAGTCGGGAATGCGGGGAACATCACCGCCTACTGGAAAGGCTACCGGGAGTACCGCGAGGCGGGGAAGACGGACTCCCTCCCGCGCATGATGGGCTGGCAGGCGGAGGGCGCGGCGCCCATCGTGCGCGGCCACGTGGTGGAGCGGCCGGAGACGGTGGCCACCGCCATCCGCATCGGCAATCCGGCCAGCTGGAAACAGGCGGTGGCCGCGGCGGAGGAATCGGGGGGCCGCATCGACATGGTCTCCGACGCGGAGATACTGGAGGCCTACCGATTGCTGGCGGAGCGGGAAGGCGTCTTCGTGGAGCCGGCGTCGGCCGCCTCCGTCGCCGGCCTTTACAAGGCCTTTCGCCGCGGCGACCTGAAGCCCGGCTCGCTGGTGGTCTGCGTCCTCACCGGTCACGGCCTGAAGGACCCCGACCTGGCGGTGAGGACGGTGGAGGAACCGGAGCCGGTCCCCGCGGACCTGGAGGCCGTGCTGGATAGGCTGGGGCTCTGAGGCGCACGGCGGGGGCCGGGAAACCCGGTCCCCGCCCTTCGTTCTCAAGGGTTCCCCCCTGCTCAGGAGATGATCTCGGGGAGGTGGAGATGAAGTACCTCGTCCTTGTGCCGGACGGTGCGGCCGACCGCCCGGTGGCCGCCCGCGGGGGAGCCACGCCCCTGGAGGCGGCTCGCCTGCCGAACATGGATTTCCTGGCCGAGAACGGGATCTGCGGCACGGCGGTCACCGTCCCCGAAGGCATGCCGGCGGGCAGCGATGTTGCCAATTTTTCCCTCCTCGGCTACGACCCGCGCGTCTATTACTGCGGGCGGGGGCCGCTGGAGGCGGCCAGCATGGGCGTGAAGCTCGCCGAGGATCAGGTGGCCTTCCGCTGCAACCTGGTTACGGAGGAGGAAGGAAGGCTGGCGGATTACAGCGCGGGACACATCCCTACCGAGGAAGCTCGCCGGATCATCGCTTTCCTGGAAGAGAGACTGGGGGATCCCTACACCGCCTTCCACCCCGGGGTGGGATACCGGCACCTCCTGGTTTTGCGGGGGCTGAGATACCTGGAGGACAACTGTATTCCCCCGCACGACGCCGTGGGGCGGAAAATAGAGGAGATCCTCCCTCAAGGGCCCGGGTCGGAGCGGTTGCGGTCGCTCATAAGGCTTTCCCGTCGCCTCCTCGAGGACCACCCCGTCAACTGGTGGCGCCGGGAGCGCGGCCTGCGGCCGGCGAACATGATCTGGCCCTGGGGCCAGGGACGTTCGCCGGAACTTCCCACCCTGAGGGAGAGGTTCGGCCTCACCGGGGCGGTGATCACCGCCGTGGACCTCGTCAAGGGCCTGGGCGTCCATGCCGGGCTGGAGGTGGTCACCGTCCCGGGAGCCACTGGCTATCACGATACCGACTACGAGGCCAAGGCGCGCTATGCCCTGCACGCCCTGCGCAGGGTGGATCTGGTGTACGTCCACGTGGAAGCCCCCGACGAGGCGGGCCACGAGAGGAGCTGGGAGGCCAAGGTGGAAGCCCTGGAGAATTTCGACCGCCACATCGTGGGTGCGGTGCTGGATGAATCGGTCCGCCTACACGAGGAGTTCCACATCCTTCTCGCGCCCGACCACCCCACTCCTGTCGAGGTGGGCACCCATGTCCCGGAACCGGTGCCCTTCGCCCTTTATCTGGGAGGAAGAGACCCAGACGCCGCACGCGCTTTCAGCGAACGGGAAGCGAGCAGGGGGACCTACCGGGAGATCCCGGGATGGAAACTCATGGATATGCTGGTGAAAGGGCTATAATGGGAGTGAGTGATGGAGAAACCGCCCGGGTGCGGCATATGCCAAGCGGGCGGCCGGGAGTAAATTCGGGAAGTGTCGAGGGTGTCATCCAAGACCTATCCGGTTAAGAAATCGCCGGTGGTGGTGGCCCACATATCCGATTTCCACATCGGGTCCTACCATTTCGTGGCCAACCTCATGAACCGCACCATTCACGAACTGAACGAACTCCGCCCGGATATAGTGGTGGTGACCGGGGACCTCACCAATGAGGGTTTCCGGCAGGAATACCTGACCGCCAAGTCCTATCTGGACAACCTGGAGTGCGAGAACATCGTCATAGTTCCCGGGAACCATGACTCCCGCAACGTGGGCTACCTCCATTTCCAGGAACTCTTTGGCCCCCTGTTCCGCTGCCTGGAGTACGAGGGCGTGTTCATCATGGGAGTGGACTCCAGCGAGCCCGACCTGGACGACGGCAAGATCGGGCGCGAGAAATACGGATGGATTGTCAATAATTTCCAATCCACGGACGGGTTCAAGATCTTCGCCCTGCACCACCACCTCCTGCCCGTGCCGGGAACCGGGAGGGAACGGAACATCGTCTATGATGCCGGGGACATACTCGAGCTGCTTATCTACGCCGGGGTGGACCTGGTGCTCACCGGCCACAAGCACGTACCTTACGTGTGGAGGCTGGAGGACATGTACCTGGTCAACGCGGGGACCATATCCTCGCTGCGCTTGCGGGGCCACACCAAGCCCTGCTATAACCTTATCGAAATCCGCGAGGACGACGTTCGGGTACTGCGTAAATACCCCTTCGGGGGTAGCGACGTCATCGCCCGGTTCGGGGCCGGGGCGGGAGAGACGCAACGGGAACTGTCCGGAGTGGTGCGGGAGATAATCAGTACGGACATCTGAGGCCCGGGGGCATGCAGGCGAGCCGCCAGGTGTTCTCCCGCTTGAGCGCGGATCCGCAGAGGGTATAATTCGTGCGGCGAGAGGCCACCGGTGGTACCCGGTTCCCGCACCCTGGCGGTCGTCGACGAGGTCGTAGTCGGGGATCGCCGTCCGTTCGGTGCCTGACGTCTCGAAGTAAAGCGGGTGGGGAAAGGTCAGCATCTCTGAACCGACCCGTGCGCGTGGATGGCGCTCTTCTCTATCGGACTCGAGAGCACGAGCGGTTTCCTTAGCCCGTTCGTCGGCGGCTAATACGGCAAGCCCTCCCGGTTCGTTGGGCCTGTAGGACCCGGGGGTGGCTGCCCGGTCGTCGGCGGGATGTAAGGTGAGATATATGAGTCGAGCCCTTTTCCTGGTGGACGGCGAACACCATCCCTCCGCGATCCTGGACGCCGTGCGCGAGCTGGAGGAGATGGCGGGCCTGCTCCCGGTGGGACTCTTCTTCCTGGGCGGGACGGAGAAGGTGACCGACCTAGGCGCCCTCTCCTCGCCGCTCTGGGAACTTGTGGTGCCCGGCGACCTTATCCTGGAGCTGGCCGCGAGCCTGGAGAGGCTGCGCCCGGAGGTGGTGGTGGACCTCAGCGACCTTCCGGTGGTGGATTCGGGGACCAGGATGGCCCTGGCTTCGGTGGCCCTGGCCCACGGGGCCTCATACCGCGGGGCGGACTTCGAGTTCCGCCCTCCCCGCCGGGAGAAGGTGCTCACCAAACCCTCCTGCGCCGTCATAGGCACCGGGAAACGGTGCGGCAAGACGGCGGTGTCGGCGGAGCTGGCTCGCTGCCTGAGCCGGTGGGGTTACCGGCCGGTTGTGGTGGCCATGGGTCGGGGCGGTCCTCCGGAGCCGTACCTGGTGAGAGGGGAGGAGGTCGATGGGCCCTACCTTCTGAGGGAGCTTTCCAAGGGGCTCCACGCCGCCTCGGATCATTACGAGGATGCCATGGTGACCGGAATGACCACCATAGGTTCACGCCGCTGCGGAGGCGGGATGGCCGGCCAGCCCTTCGTCACCAACTGCGCGGAGGCAGCCAGGCTGGCGGAGAGCCTGGCGGTGGACGCGGTGGTCATGGAGGGCAGCGGCTCGAGTATCCCTCCCGTGGAGACGCAGGGCGCCATCTGCGTGATCAGCGCCGCCCAGGATCCGAGGGATTCTCTCGAATACCTGGGCCCGTACCGTATCTTGATTTCCGACGGGGTTGTAATTACAATGGCTGAGGAACCTTTCGCAGATCCCCGCCGCGTGTCATCGCTGCGCGAAAGGATAAAGCGTATAAAGGACGGCGTATTAACCATAGAGACGGTTTTCAGGCCTCATCCCTTGAAACCCATCGACGGAAAGAGGGTGTTCCTTGTTGTGACCGCTCCTCCCGAAGCCGGAGCAGTGCTTAGGGAGTACCTGGAGAAGGAGACGGGTTGCCAAGTGGTGGGGACGAGTTTCAACCTCGCCGACCGGCGGTCGCTGAGGCGGGATCTGGAGGAAGCGGATGGCGCCGAGCTCTTCCTGACCGAGCTCAAGGCCGCCGCCGTGGACACAGTAGCCAGGCATGCCGGGGAGACGGGGAGGGAAGTGGTCTACTTCCACAATCTCCCTGTGCCTGCGGTCCCGGGGGAGAGCCTGGAGGGCTTCTTCCGGGCGGTGTGGGATAGGGTGCTGGAGAGGACATGAAGCAGAAAGAGGAAAAGAACGCCAAGAGGATAACCATCCTCGACGACGAGAACCACCGGGTGCCCTTTTCCAAGGGGCTGACCGCCAACGCCATCATGTCCTCCGGCCTGGCGCCCGGCACGGCGTATCTCGTGGCCGCGGAGATCGAGGAGCTCCTCGTCAGGGAGGGAAGGCTGGAGGTAAAGGCCCGGGAGCTCCGCAACATCATCTACGAGACCCTCCTCAAGAGGGCGGGGAAGAAATACGCGGAGAACTATTCCCGGTATATCAGCTTCAGCAGCCTGAACAAGCCGCTGGTGGTGCTCATCGGCGGCTCGACGGGAGTGGGAAAATCCACCATCGCCACCATGATCGCCAACCGCCTGAGCATCGTACGCATCGTGTCCACCGACGCCATCCGGGAGGTCATGCGGGCCTTCTTCTCCCGGGAGCTGATGCCCACCATCCACACCTCCTCCTTCGATGCGGATACGGCCCTCATCCACCCCTTGCCGCCGCATGTGGACCCCGTGGTGGCCGGTTTTCGCGAGCAGAGCCTCTCCGTCCTGGTGGGGGTGAGGGCCATCATCAAGAGGGCCCTCAACGAGGGGACGCATATCATCATCGAAGGGGCGCACATCGTGCCCGGCTTCATCGCGCCGGAGCAGTTCCCGGAGGCTTTCATAGTCCCGTTGGTGATAAAGGTGTCCGACGAGAAGATGCACCGGGATCACCTTTACGTGAGAGGGGTGGAGACCCAGGGCACACGCCCGTTCATGCGCTATATCAAGTATTTCGAGAACATCAGGAAGATCCAGGATTACATACTTTACATGTCCGAGATAACCGGGGTGAGGACCGTGGAGTGCGTGGACCTCGATACCACCGTCTCCGAGGTGGTGGAATATATCATCAACGCCGCCTACGATATGGCCCGCAGGGAGAAGCTGCTGGTGGAGGCGGGCAACCCCACGTAAGAGGCGTGCCTTCGGCGATCCCGGCTGGGACATGGTGTCCTGAGGCGGGCATGAAAAGCGGGCAGGAAAGCGGGGTTGTGCGCTGTGGCGGGGCCTGCTTTCCTGCGGACGGTGGACGATACGGGCTGGACAGGGACGCGAGCACCTGTCGTGGCGATCGGAGGTAGGAGATGAAGCTGTTCCTGGATACGGCCAACGTGGAGCACATCCGAGAGATCAACGAGTGGGGGGTGCTCTCCGGGGTGACCACCAATCCTTCCCTGGTCTCCAGGGAGGGACGCGGCATGCGGGAGATTCTGGAAGAGATTACCAGAATCGTCTCCGGACCCGTGAGCGCGGAAGCCGTCAGCATGGACACGGAGGGGATGATAAGGGAGGCTCGGGAACTGGCCTCCATCGCCGAGAACATCAACGTCAAGATCCCCATGACCCCTCAAGGGCTGGCGGCGGTAAGCCGACTATCCAAGGAGGGGATCAAGACCAACGTGACCCTGGTCTTTTCCGCCAACCAGGCTCTTCTGGCCGCCGCCGCGGGTGCCACGTTCGTAAGCCCTTTCGTAGGGCGTCTTGACGACGTGGGCAACAACGGGATGGCAGTAGTGGAGGAGATCGTGGACATCTTCGACACCTACGACATCCCCACGCAGGTCATCGCCGCCAGCCTGCGACATCCCATGCACGTGGTCCAGGCGGCGCGGGCAGGGGCGCACATCGCCACCATCCCCTACGAGGTGATGGTCAAGATGGTGCAACACCCGCTGACGGATATCGGGATCAAGAAATTTCTGGAAGATTATGAGAAGATCAGAGATCTCTGAGAGTTGCGAGAGTCGGCGCTTTCCGGCGCTGCCATCCCAATGAAAAGGAGGTGAGAAAGTGGAACAGACACTGGACAGAGCCAAGCTGGAGTCCATGCTCCTGGCGGACCTGCAGAGCATGGCCCGGGAGATGGGCATGACCGGCATCACCGGCATGCGCAAGCAGGAACTCATCGAGAGCATCCTGAGCCGCCGGGTGGAGGAGGAAGGCCTTTTCATCCGTACGGGCATCCTGGACATCCTTCCCGAGGGATACGGGTTCCTGCGCACCAGGGGTTATCTGCCGAGCGAGGACGACATATACGTCTCCCTCTCGCAGATCAGGCGCTTCCACTTGAAGAGGGGCGACGAGATCCAGGGGCGGGTCAGGCCCCCCACGGACAGCGAGAAATACAACGCCCTCCTGCGCATCGAGAAGGTCAACGGGGACAACCCCGAGGTCTGCCGCGAGCGCAAACAGTTCGAGCAACTGACGCCGCTCTTCCCCTTGGAGAGGCTCCGACTGGAGACCCCCAACGGGGAGGTGGCTCCGCGCATCATCGACCTCATAGCCCCCATCGGCAAGGGCCAGAGAGGGCTCATCGTCTCCCCTCCCAAGGCGGGCAAGACCACCATACTCAAGCAGATCGCCAACAGCATCACCCACAACAATCCGGAGGTGAAGCTCATCGTGCTGCTGGTGGACGAGCGCCCCGAGGAGGTCACGGACATGGAGCGCTCGGTGAAGGGGGAGGTCATCAGCTCCACCTTCGACCAGCCCTCTGACAACCACATCCAGGTGGCGGAGCTGGTGCTGGAGAGGGCCAAGCGGCTGGTGGAGCACAACCACGACGTGGTCATCCTCCTGGACAGCATCACCCGCCTGGCGAGGGCCTACAACCTGGCCACGCCCACCAGCGGAAGGATACTCTCCGGCGGTGTGGACTCCACGGCCCTCTACCCGCCCAAGCGGTTCTTCGGAGCGGCGCGCAACATCGAGGAGGGCGGCTCACTCACCATCCTCGCCACCGCCCTCGTCGACACCGGCTCGCGCATGGACGAGGTCATCTTCGAGGAGTTCAAGGGCACCGGCAACATGGAGATCCGCCTCGACCGCAAGCTGGCCGACAAGCGCATCTTCCCGGCCATCGAGATAGACAAGTCCGGGACCCGCAAGGAAGAGCTGATCATGGAACCGGAAGAGGCTCAGGTGGTCTGGAAGCTCCGGCGCGTCCTGCATGCCCTGGACCCCAGCGCGGCCATTGAGCTGCTCATCGACAAGATACGCAGCACCAGGAACAACCAGGAGTTCCTGAACGAGATAGCCAGGTCGCCCATCTCCTGAGTTCCGGAGGCGGAGGCAGCCGGTCCACGCCGGCCTTGCACTCCGAGACCGATCCCGGATCTTCCCCGAGGGGAAGAGAGGCGCAGGCCTCAGTTAAGGGGTAAGGGAGTTTTTGCGCCCTTTTCCGGGGATCGGGGTGGGGCGGCGGGAAATGAGGCCTGCTGCCGGGGCGAGGCCAGGCCAGTTTTCCTAGTCCCGTCGTGGATCGCCGGCATGCCTGTAGCCTTGCCGGGCCAGAGGAAAAAAACAGGCCTCGAGACGCCACCCGGGCTTGGACGATGGGGGCATCCCCATCCCACCGGCGCGGCGGTACGCCTGACATGGAGGGACAGGGGTCACGGAAAATCGCGGGCTCGCGGGTCGAGAGGGCCGGCGTGTGCGCCTCGGCGGGGAAACGGCGAAGGGGCGCCCCTCCTCTGGCGGCCGTGCCGAGCGTCGAGGAGACCCCCGGAACTGACCTGTCGGGCCTCTCCTGTTCAAGGGCGGCGAGCGTTGCTATACTTTATGGGTCGTGAGCGATAAGGGAGGACGTGAAGGATGAAGAAAGGAATACATCCCGAGTACGTGGAGGCCACGGTGACCTGTTCCTGCGGGAACACCTTCAAGACCCGCTCCACCAAGCCCGTTCTGCGGGTGGAGATATGCTCCCAGTGCCACCCCTTCTATTCCGGGAAGCAGAAGCTGGTGGACACCGGGGGGCGCGTGGAGCGCTTCGAGCGGCGTTACGGGAAGGCCAGGCCGCAGCGGAAGAAGAAGGGAGCGGAGAAAGTGGAGGGATAGGCCCCTCCACATCCGCCTCTCGCCCCCGTTGAGATGAAGGACGAACCCTCCGCGCATCCCTGCGGAGAGACCTGCTCCGGCAGGGAGACCCCACGCATCGGCGGCCAGGCCCTCATCGAGGGCGTGATGTTCCGGGGAAGCCGTTGCTGGTCGCTGGCCGTTCGCCGACCTGACGGTTCCATACATTCCCAGGCGGAGGCGCTGCGTTCCTTCCTGGTTCGGCACCCTTCCTGGGACCGGCCCCTGGTGAGAGGGGTCTTCGTCCTCGTCGAGAGCCTGGTCCTGGGCTGGAGGGCCCTTTCCGTCTCCGCCGATCTGGCCCTGGAGGAGGAGGGCAAGGGAGGAAGCGCTCTGGGAACGCTCCAGAAGGCGGCCTCTTTCCTGCTGGCCGTGGCCATCGCCGTTGGGGTCTTCATCGCCCTGCCCACCTGGCTGGCTCCCCGCATCCTGGGCCCCGGCAGTCCGGCATGGGCCTGGAATCTCCTGGAAGGCGGTATGCGGGTGGCCTTCTTCGTCCTCTACCTCCTGCTGGTCTCCCTTTCACGGGACATGCGCCGCGTCTTCCAGTACCACGGCGCCGAACACCAGTCCATCCACCTCCTGGAACACGGTTATCCGCTGGAGCCCGAGTTCGCCCTCCGCGAGGGCACCGACCACCTTCGCTGCGGCACCTCCTTCGTACTGCTGGTCCTGGTGTTCACCGTGGTGGTCTATTCCCTCCTGGGCCGCCCCGACCTCTGGATACGCATCCTGGAGAGGGTGGCGGCCATCCCGCTCATAGCCGGCATCTCCTATGAGATAATGAGGTATGCGGAGAGGAACCCTTCTCCCTGGCTCGCGCCGCTGGTGGCTCCGGGCCTGGCCCTGCAGAGGCTGACCACCCGGCGTCCGGAGCGGGAGCAGGCGGAAGTGGCACTCGCCGCCTTGAAAGTGCTCCTGGAGAGGGAGAGTTCGCCGCAAGGGGAGAGCGATGACCTTCCTGGAAAGGCTTGAGAACCTGGAAAAGACTTACCAGGAACTGGAAGAACAGCTGTCGCAGCCGGAGGTGTACTGCGACCGAAAGCGGTACGCGGAGCTTGCGCGCAGCCATGCCGAGCTTGCCGAGGTGGTCACCCTCCTGCGCGAGTACCGTCGCTGCCTGCAGGAGGCCGCCGAGGCCCGCGATCTCCTGAGGGAGGAAAAGGAGCCCGAGATGCAGGAATTCCTGCGCGACTCCCTGCGGGAGGCGGAAGGGCGTGCCCGGGAGCTGGAGGAGAGGATGAAGGTCCTGCTGCTCCCCGTGGACCCAAGGGATCGGAAGGACGTCATCATGGAGATCCGCGCCGGAGCGGGCGGCGAGGAGGCCAGCCTCTTCGCCGGAGATCTCTACCGCATGTACACCCGCTACGCCGACCGGCAGGGCTGGACGACGGAGCCGCTTTCCTCCAGCCCCTCGGAGCTGGGCGGGTTCAAGGAGGTCATCTTCTCCGTGCGCGGACAGGGAGCCTACAGCAGGTTGAAGTTCGAGTCGGGCGTACACCGCGTGCAGCGCATCCCGGTCACCGAGTCAGGCGGGCGCATCCACACCTCCACGGCCACCGTGGCCGTGCTCCCGGAGGCGGAGGAGGTAGAGGTGGAGATAGACCCCGCCGACCTGCGCATCGACGTCTTCCGCTCCACCGGCCCCGGCGGCGCGACGG
>MU158585.1:42610-43582 GCA_015711895.1 Candidatus Solincola tengchongensis
AGAAGAGTCAGCTGCAGAACAGGGAGAAGGCCATGCGCATCCTCCGCGCCCGCCTGCTGCGCATGGAACAGGAAAGGCAGCAGAGGGAGCAGGCTGAAGAACGTCGCTCCCAGGTGGGGACAGGGGATCGTTCGGAGCGCATACGTACTTACAATTTTCCCCAGGGTAGGGTCACCGACCATCGCATAGGCCTGACCCTCTACCGCCTGGAGGAGGTGCTGGACGGGGACCTGGACGAGCTTATCGAGGCCCTGGCCGCCGCCGACCGGGCGGAGAAGCTGGCGGAGTTGGGGAGCGGTGAGTGAGGGAGTGAGAGGCGGAAACGCATGGACCCGCCCGGCCGCGGAGGTCGTGGCGCTGCTCACCTGGGCGGAGCGCTTCCTGGAACGCAGCGGCGTTCCCAAACCCCGCCTCAACGCGGAGAGGCTCCTCTCCCACTGCACGGGACGCTCGCGCGTGGAACTGTATGCCTACCCGGAGAGGGCGTTGCGCGAGGAGGAAAGGCGGTCCTTCGTGGGCGCCGTGGCGCGCAGGTCCCGGCGCGAGCCGTTGCAGTACATCACCGGCACGGCGTTCTTCCGCTACCTGGAGCTTTCTGTGGACCCGAGGGTGCTCATCCCCCGTCCGGAGACGGAGATGTTGGTGGAGAGGGCCCTGGCCCTCCTCCGGGGGACAGGCGGGCATCCGCTGGTGGTGGATGTGGGGACGGGAAGCGGGTGTATCGCCCTCTCCCTGGCCCGGGAGTGCCCGGCAGCCGTGGTCCACGCCACGGACCTCGACCCCCGCGCCCTTTCGGTGGCCCTGGAAAACGCGCGCCGCCTGGGCATGGAGGGAGTGGTGCGCTTTCACCTCGGGGACTGCCTCTCCGCGCTTCCTGAGGATATGAGGGGGACAGTGGACCTCGTGGTGAGCAATCCGCCTTATGTCCGGGAGGGGGATTTTCAGTCCCTGCCACCGGAAGTCAGAGAACAC
>JACVJH010000058.1 GCA_015711895.1 Candidatus Solincola tengchongensis
CTGGAGCTCGTCGGGGGCCACCTCCCCGCCGCCGGTCTGGAAGGCGATGTTCACGTGGACCGGGTCGTCGCCCGGGTTCTGGACCAGGATGTAGGTCTCCATGCCCCCGGCGGTGGCACCCTCGGCAAGGTACCATTTACCGGAGAGGACGCTGCTCCCCTTGGACTCCGTGGCCCACGCCCTATCCCCGCCGTACATGGCCCGCTCGCAGATGACGTTCCCGTCCAGGGCCTCCACCCGCATGGAGACGTCGAAGCTGTCCACCCAGCTGTTGACGAAGAAGGTGCGGCGCGACCTTGCGGGGATGGGCACGTTCCTCAGGTCCTCGGGCGCCACCTCCCCCGAGCCGGTCTGGAAGGTAATGTTCACGTGGATGGTGGATCCGTAGGGGTTCTGCACCAGCAGCCAGGTCTCCATGTCCCCACCCGTTGACCCCTCGGCGAAGTACCATTCCGGCGCCGGCTCGAAGGGGCCGGTAACGCCGATGGAGTCGTGGGCCCAGTTCCATCCGTTGCCGTACATGGCGCGCTCGCAGACGAGCTGCGCCCCGCGCGGGGATATGGGTTCCACCACGGTGGAGACGTCGTAGCCGCTCACCCACATTTTCGCCGGGAAGGTGCGGCGGGACTTGGCGGGAATGACCACGTCCTGGAGGTCGGCGGGAGCGATCTCTCCCGATCCGGTCTGGAACTTGATGCGGGCGTGCACGTCTTCATCGCCCGGGTTCTGGACCAGGATGTAGGTCTCCATGCCCCCAGCGGTGGCCCCCTCGGCCAGGTACCAATCGGGCGTGCTGACCCTGCCCGCCGTATAACGGTAATCCGGAATCAGGTTCTTGAGGCCGTCGCCGTCCAGATCGGGCATCCCGCCCACGTATCCCGCCAGCGCCTCCCAGCACTTTATCTCCTGTATGCCCGGGGTCCCGGGGTCCTTGTCCACGCGGGTGGTCCCGATATCCACCTGGGCCCCTACGTTGTTGCGTGGTTTGACGCCGAACAAGGCAAGGAAGGAGGCGGTGTAGAAGTTGGTGGCCACCTTGTAGAGCCCCGTGGGGTTGATGGGGCCCACGCCGTCTATCAGCAGGTAGTCCACCTTCCCGCTTGCGGGGTCTGCCGGGTCGAACTCGGGACCGGCGGGCCTGAACTTATATTTACCCCCGGAGAGCTGGACGAAGAACTGGTTGTCGCCCATGTCCAAGGTGGCGTTGAGCACCCCCCATATCTCCTGGCCGAAGAGGTAAAAGCTGACCAGGGGATAGCCCATCTTGGTGGGATCGTAGGGCGATCCTCCCAGGGGCAGCGACCGGTAGAGGTCGTAGAAGGAGAAGCGGCCCTGCGCCCCCGGTGGGATGTTGGACCTTATGACCCCATTGGCCTCGAAGGCCAGGACCGGGGGCTCCGCGGGGTTGAGTGCAGCGGCCGTCTGCAGGTAGGCATCGGTGATGAGGTCGCCCAGGTTCGTCTCCACAAAGGGAGGACCATCGTTGATGTAGAACCCACCGTTGCCGCCAAAATCCGTCTCCGCGTAAGGGGCAAGCATGTCGAAGCCCAGGGCTCCGTTGAGGGCCGCCTTGTAAGCGTTGATGGCCGCCTCAACCACGGGGTGGACGACTACGCTGTCGTTCATCTCGATGGCCTGGGCGGAGCGCACGGAGACCTTGCTCCCGTCATATTCCAGCTCCAGCACGCCCAGATGGGAAGTGTAGGCCCCCGCCTGCACGATGATCGTATTTCCCACCGTTATGGGCGGGTAGTTGAGGTCGTGGCTGTGGCCGCCCACGATGACGTCTATGCCCGTGACCCACTTGGGGAGCTCCGTCTCCTCACGGGTCCCGGAGTGGGAGAGGGCGACGACCACCTGGCACCCCTGGGCGCGGAGGGTGTTCACCATGTCCTGGGCCACCAGAACGCGGTTGATGAAGCTCACCGGGTCCTCCGGGTTGCCGTTCACGTTCCCGAACTTCACCGGCGCGGCGGCCGGGGCCAGGGCCTCAGCTTCCACCCCCAAAAGGCCGAAGATGCCCACCTTGAGCCCGTTGGGGAACTCTTTGACGGTATAGCGCTGGATGGCCAGTTCCGTTCCCTGCTTGTCCGTCTCCGAGAAGAGGGCGGCCAGGCCGTCGTCGGCGGGGTTGGCCTCGTCGAAGTCGATGTTGGCGCAGAGAATCGGGAGGGTCACGCCGTTGGCCTTGGCCGCGTTGAGGGCGGCGGCGCGGTAGGCCGGCCCCAGCTCCATCTCGTGGTTGCCCAGGGTGACGGCGTCGTATCCCACAGCTTGCATGAGGGAGAGCTCCGCCGCGGCCATGGTCTCCAGCCAGGCGAAGAGGGTGCCCTGCGAGAAATCGCCCCCGCTCAGGGTGAGCACGGGTTCTCCCGCTGCGGCCTTCTCCGCCTTGATGGAGGCGATCTCATGGGCTATGCGGTCGAAGCCTCCCGTAGTGGGATGGTCGGGATAGTCGATGGCCGGCCCGTATGGTATGAGCTCGGAATGCTCGTCGTTGGTGTGCAGGATGGTGAATTTCAGGCTCGTGCCGTTTGCGGCTCGAGATCTCTCAATGGGAACGAGCAAGAACACCACACTCAACGTCAGGAACAGGCAGGCGATAACCGCCATGGACCTTCTTATCCGTTGTGCCGCCAAGGATCCCACCTCCCTTTCTTAAAAATAAAAAACACGACATATATCCGCATACCATAAGGTATGATTTTCTCCCATCATTCCTTTTCTCCCCAGTCGGCTACGTCATTTATTCTATTTCACCCGTTCAATGTTTGTAAACTTGATATGGCAAAAAATGCGAGAGCATCGTAAGCGGGATCGCCTGAACAACCCGCACTAAAATGTAAGAAAAAGGCCCGCTCCGTGCGGGCCTTGTTGCCAATCTTTACCAATCGTTGACTCTCGCCGTTCAGTGAGCGGAGGACTCTCCGCTTCCGACCCCCTCTATCTCCACCTTGAACACCAGCGTTTCGCCACTCTTCTCCCCCTCCCTGGATTTGAGAGCCACACTCGTCTCTCCCGGGCGAAGGGCCTCGAAGGTCCAGGTCTCCTCGCCGGGGGCACCCGTCTCCTCCTCGCCTTCCACGTGACTCCCGCCCTTGGCCTCGAAGGTCACGCTCACCAGGGAGAGCAGCTCCTCGTCAAGGGGCTCGGCCAGTTCCCAGCGCCATCCGGCGGTGGGGTCGGATTCGAGGATCACGGAAAACCTGTAACCCTCCT
>JACVJH010000059.1 GCA_015711895.1 Candidatus Solincola tengchongensis
GGTGCCGCCTGCCAGGTACAGGGAACGCAGTCCCCCCATGCCCCGCGCCTCCCGGGCGAGCAATTCCAGTTCCTTCCTCAAGGCGGTCGCATAATCGCGCATTAGGCGAGGGTTCGCCGTGCGGAGCAGGAAATCGCAGTAGGAGCAGCGACGCACACAGAACGGCCAGTGGACGTAGAGCCTCATCTGGGCCTCTCCTCCCGGCCCATGCGCAGGGCGGAGATGAAGGCCTCCTGGGGGATCTCCACCTTCCCCACC
This sequence comes from Candidatus Solincola tengchongensis, assembly GCA_015711895.1. Classification (GTDB taxonomy): domain Bacteria; phylum Actinomycetota; class Geothermincolia; order Geothermincolales; family RBG-13-55-18; genus Solincola_A; species Solincola_A tengchongensis. The sequence continues at coordinate 259 of JACVJH010000059.1, forward strand.
ATCTTCATGCGCTTCTTGCCTTCTTTCTGTTTCTCCAGGAGCTTCTTCTTGCGGGTCACGTCCCCCCCGTAGCACTTGGCCAGGACATCCTTCCGCCGGGCCTTGATGGTCTCGCGGGCCACCACCCGGCTTCCCACCGCCGCCTGCACGGGCACGTCGAAGAGCTGGCGGGGGATGAGCTCGCGCAGCCTGACCACCACGCGCTTTCCGTACTCGTGGGCCCGCCCTCTCTCCACGATGGAAGAGAGGGCGTCCACGGGCTCTCCGTGGATGAGGATGTCCAGCCTCACCAGGTCTCCGGGGAGGAACCCCAGGTGCTCGTAGTCCAGGGAGGCGTATCCCCGGCTGCGGGACTTGAGCTGGTCGTAGAAGTCGACCACCATCTCCGCCAGGGGGAGGCGGCAGCGCAGCTCCACACGGCGGCCGGAGAGGTAAGTCATGTCCTGGTAGATGCCCCTGCGCTCCTTGACCAGCTCGAGCACCGGGCCCACATAATCCGGCGGCACCAGTATGGTGGCCTGAACGTAGGGTTCCCTTATCTCGCGCACCACGGCCATGTCCGGGAGGTCGGAGGGGCTTTGGATGTGGATGACCTCGCCGTTCCTCTTCACCACCTCGTAGACCACGTTGGGGGCGGTGATCACCAGGTCCAGACCGTATTCCCTCTCCAGGCGCTCCTGCACGATCTCCATGTGCAAGAGCCCCAGGAAGCCGCAGCGGAACCCGAACCCCAGGGCCTTGGAGTTCTCCCGGACGAAGGTCAGCGAGGCGTCGTTCAGCTTCAGCTTCTGGAGGGCGTCTTCCAGTTCCTGGAAGTCATCGGAATCCACGGGATAGATGCCGGCGAAGACCATGGGCTTGGGCTCCCGGTAACCGGGGAGCGGCTCCGGCGCGGGCCGTTCGTGTCCGGTGACCGTGTCCCCCACCTTGATGCGGCTTACGTCCTTCACGCCGGTTATTATGTACCCCACGTCCCCGGCCTCCAGTTCCCGGCAGGAGGTCATATCGGGAGAGAAATATCCCACCTCGTCCACTTCCGCCCTGGTCCCGGAGGCCATGAAGAGGACCCGGTCCCCCTGGGAGACCCTTCCCTCCACCACCCGGATGAAGGCCACCACACCGCGGTAGGTGTCGTAGGAAGAGTCGAAGACCAGGGCCCTTAGGGGCAGCCCTGGATCCCCTCCCGGGGGCGGCACCTCCCTCACGATGCGTTGCAGCAGCTCCTCCACCCCCTCCCCGGTCTTGGCCGAGACCCCCAGTACCTCCGAGGGGTCTATGCCCAGGAGATCGGCCAGCTCCATGGCCGTCCCCTCCACGTCCGCCGCTGGCAGGTCTATCTTGTTCACCACGGGTATGAGGGTGAGCCCCGCCTCCACGGCCAGGTAGGCGTTTCCCACCGTCTGGGCCTCCACCCCCTGGGCAGCGTCCACGAGGAGGACGGCGCCCTCGCAGGCGGCCAGGCTGCGGGAGACCTCATAGGAGAAGTCCACGTGCCCCGGGGTGTCGATGAGGTTCAAGCGGTAGGGCTCCCCCTCTTCGGGAGCCCACTCCATGCGCACCGCCTGGGCCTTGATGGTTATGCCCCGTTCCCGCTCCAGCTCCATGCGGTCCAGGTACTGGTCGGCCATCTTCTGCCGGGGCACGGTCTCCGTGATCTCCAGGAACCTGTCCGCCAGGGTGGATTTACCGTGGTCGATGTGGGCGATTATGCAGAAGTTCCTTATTCTCTCCCTTTTCATGTCTTAAACACCGAGGTAATTATAACAGCCGCGAGGCACGGAGACGCCGCGGCGGAATCCCCTCTCTTTGCCGTGCCGACCGGTTGTGTTAAAATGAGCGCTGTTTGAGGAAAGGAGGAGAGGTTCTTGCCCAACATCAAGCAGCAGGAGAAGCGCATGCGCCAAGCCGCCAAGCGCCGCATGCGCAACCGTTCGCGCAAGTCGGAGATCAAGACCTACATCCGCAAGTTCGAGGCCGCCCTGCAGCGTGGCGACAGGGAGGAGAGCGAGGCCTACCTGAAGAAAGCGGTGAAGGCCCTGGACAAGGCGGCAGGCGACGGCATCATCCACAAGAACAACGCCGCCAACCGCAAATCGCGCCTCATGCGCAAGTTCAACCGCGCCTTCCTCAGCGAGGCGGGTGCCTGACCCGACCTCCCGCTCATCCCATCAATTTCGCCCATCACGTCGCCGTGGTCCGTGGCGGGTATGACGGCGACTTCCCTTCCCCGTGGATTCAGGTGCCGCCGCCCCGCAGAAGGGGTCGTGCGGATGCGGCACCAGGCGCGGTCCGCCGCGGGGATTGGGGTTCAACGCAGGCGGGCGCCCAGTTTCTCCCCCAGCGCCCTCACGATGTCCTCCACCGCCGTGCGGGCCTCCTCGTCCCGGAGCGTCCTGTCCGGGGCATGGAAAACCAGGCTGTAGGCCAGGCTCTTCTCCCCCTCGCCCAGCTGCTCCCCGCGGTATAGGTCGAAGAGCCTCGCCTCGCGGAGGAGCTCTCCCCCCGCCTCCCGGATGACCCTTTCCACC
>JACVJH010000060.1 GCA_015711895.1 Candidatus Solincola tengchongensis
GTCCGTGGCCGGGGCCGGTCACAGGCCCCGCTTTTTCTCTTCCTTGTCGGTCTCGCCGGGAACCCGATCCTCCGGGTCCGAAATCCACGGCCCTCCCCTCGGGAGCGGCCGCCGGCTACCGCTTTATCCCGCCTCCAGGGCCCTTCGCACGGTCTGTATGACCCTGTCCGGCTCGAAGGGTTTGACGATGAAGTCCTTGGCCCCGCTTTTTATGGCCTTGATGACCATGGACTGCTGGCCCATGGCGGAGACCACCACCACCTTGGCCTTGGGGTCCATGTCCATGATCTTCTGCAGGGCTTCTATCCCGTCCATCTCGGGCATGGTGATGTCCATGGTCACCAGGTCGGGGGAATGCTGCTGGTAGAAGTCGACCGCCTCCTTGCCGTTCTCTCCCTCGGCCACCACCTCGTAGCCGTGCTTGAGGAGGATGTTGCGTATCCTCTTACGCATGAAGGCCGCGTCGTCGACGATCATTATCTTTGCGGACACTCCCCTTTCCTCCTTTCCTCTATCCCCTCAGTTTATTATCCCGCCGGTCCCGACCATCCACCCGATGTCCGCCACCGGAGAGAAATTGGGTGGATATTCCGCATGCGAACACCGGCTGGCCCCTCAGATGACCTCCATGCTGTCCCCCGATACCTTCACGACCACCCTTCCCGTCCCCACCTCCACGAGCACGTTCCTCCCCGTTTCTCCGCCAACGCTCTCGGCCAGGATGGGGATGTTCAGCTTGCGGAGGGCCATGCGGGTTACGGTTATATTCCGTTCCCCGATGTTCTGCAGGCTGTTCTCGCCGAAAAGCCTGGCTCCGCCGCACAACTTTGCGTAGAGGTCACCCCTGCGTGAACCCCTGTTCACCATCTCCCTCACAAGAGCCAAGACCCCGGGGCCAGCGTACTTAGCCCTGCGGGAGCCCTCGGGCATCCCCTTGGTCCGCTCCGGTAGCATGATATGGGCCATGCCGGTGAGCGGACCGTTGCGGTCCATTATTATCACGCCCACGCAGGAGCCCAGAACGCTTGTAAGGACATCCCCCGGTTGGTCGCTTACCTCTCGATCCCCTAGCTTGACGATGATCCGCCTGGGCATCCCTACCCTTCCTTTCCTCGCTTCCCTTCCCTGAGATTTGAGCGTGACCACACGAAAACCCTGAGACCTTCCGCCGGCCCGACCCTTTACTGTTCCTCCGCCTTCTTGACCATCCTCTTCAGGGCCTCGTTCTCGGCCAGAAAGAGCACATACCCCACCGAGGAGATCCCCTCACCGCAGAATTGCGTCTCCAACACCAGGGTATGCTCGCTTCCCTCGCATATCTCGAGGAGAACGGTGTTCACCACCGCCTCCAGCATGTCCGCCGCACAGGCGGGGGTCCCCGGATAGAGTTCCAAGCCGCTGGTCCTGGAAACAGCAGCCAGATAAGCGTTGAAGAGGATGTTTCCGGTCTCGGCGATGGCGGAGAGGTTGTCCGGGGAAAATCCCCATTTCCTGTCCTCCGGATCCAGGAGGATGTCCAGTAGAACCTTGGCGTCCTCCAGGGTTAGGGTGTAGAGCAGATGCCCCGTGATTTCCCCGCTCACTCTCGAATAGACGCAGATGACCGTCTGCAGGGGATCCCCTATATGTTCCGCCACTTCCTCCACGGGAACCAGGAAAGCCTTGGGCACATCGAGGAGCATCGCCCGCTCCAGCCACTTCTCCATGGAAGCGGCGGCGTGCCCGGAGCCTATGTTGGCGATCTCCCTGAGGACGTCCACCTCCTCTTCCTCGAGGATCAATTCCGACATGCCCTCACCTCGCTGCCGTAAAACCGGACGGAAAAGCCAGAGAGCGGCGATCCCGGGTGGCGCCCTTCTTCGGCGCCGGGATCTTGATACCACCGGCGGGCGATTCGTTCTACACCATTACGTCCGTTCGCGGTACGCCAAAAGATGGATTGTGGTTCCCTCGATAAGCCCGTAAATTCAATCTTTTGCCGTAAAAAAGAAGGATGAAGGGGCGATACGCCGAGCCTCTCGCCCGGTGATGATATACCGAGGAACGCCTTAAGGTGATAATTGCGCCACTGCGAGCGGTCACGGTTCTGCGGGAAAAAGAAAGGCGAAGGCGGGTCATGGAGGGGAAAGGGATTTCCGCGCCCGGGTCATCTATCTTGAATCATGTCTCGATCTGCGAGTCGAGTCCCGCAAACGCGGCCTTCAAGCGGCATGCCGAGATCCTGAAAAGAGAGTACCTGAGCATGACGAGGGCGTCCTATCGTCCCGCGGCCGTATTGGACCCGGAGGGGACGGTGGTCAGGTGTAACGATTTTTTCGGTCGCATACTGGGGCTCGAGGAGGGGAGCGTAGCGGGAGACAATTTTTTCGATTTCCTGAGCGGGGAGGAAAAAGACGCGCTGTATCCCCTCTTCAGGGAACTTTGCGGCAGGGCGGGCTATTCGCTGCTCTTCTCCTTCCGGCTCCAATGCGGCACGGAACTGGCCTTCAACACATCCGCCCTTTTCAGGAACATGACGGATCATCCCGAAATCGGCGGCATTGTGATGGAGATATTGGACATCTCGGGATGCGCGAAGGCGAAAACCACGCTCGACGAGATAAACCGCCTCTTCTGCAGGTTGGGTCCGGATCCGAAGAAGAACTTCGAGACCATCGTTTCCTCGGTCCGTGAGCTCTTCGACGCGGATTCCTGTTGCTACTTCCACCGGGAAAAGGAGCGCCTGCATTTCTACCCGTCGCCTGGAACCCCACCCGGGGAATACAGGGACGGCGATCTCGGCAGTTTCTTAGCCCTGCGGATACTCATGCGACAGGCGGAAGAACCGCTCTATATAACGGACCTCTCCTCTTGCCCCGAGTACCCTCCCGATCCCGTGGCCTTATCCCTGGGGGCACGAACCTTCTACGGCCAGCCGGTCATGCACGCGGGAAAGGCGATAGGTGCACTCTGTCTTTACCACAAGAACCCTAGGATCTATACCCGCGACGAAAAGGAGAGCCTTAACCTGGTGGCCCGTTTCATCTCCCTGGAGGAAGCGCACCGGCAGAAAGAGCTTTCCCTTCGGGACCTCATAGACGTCGTGTCCCACGAGCTCAGGCACCCCATATCCATAATCCTGGGTTACGCAAACACCCTGAAGAGCCATCGCGACCGGTTAGACCAGGAAACGGTGGACGAGATCCTCACCCGCATCGAGAACGGCGCCAAACGATTGGAACACACCACCATGGAGATCCTTGAGGTATCCAAGCTGGAAAAAGGCATGCTTTGCGTTCGGAAGGAGAGCGCGGACCTCCTCACCTTAATGGAACGTGCCGTGGAGGAGATGAAAGCAAAGGGGGTCGCCAATCCGCTATACGTACACGCGCGCGAAGGGCTGCCCCCTGTGCCGGCCGACCCGGAGAAGATACTCAAAGTACTCATCATCCTCCTGGACAATGCGGCCAAATACTCCCCGGACGGCTCGCCCATCGAGCTCTCCGCCGAGGTCGGTGCCGACGAAGCGCTGGTCTCGGTCATGGACCGCGGACCGGGGATCCCGCTGGACGACCGCCTGCTCGTCTTCGAGAAGTTCTACCAGGTTGAGGAGGTAATGCACCACTCCCTTCCCGGGATAGGACTGGGGCTTTACCTGGCCCGGGAGATAATTCAGGCCCACGGCGGAAGGATCTGGTGCACGGAAAGAAAAGGCGGTGGGTCGATATTCCGCTTCGCTCTCCCTCTTTGACCACCGGCTATCCGTGATGATGCCTGCGCCCGGCGCGAAAAGGAGAAATCCGTTTTCCGGCCTCTCCCCTGCACCGTGGTGCCCCCTTAAGGCTCGAGAGTCAAGGCCGTGAAACCCTCAACCCCGGGTCAGACGGCGGAGAGTATCCAGGAAGCCGGGAAAGGAGATGTCCACGCATTCCCAGCCGGAAATCACCGTCTCCCCCTCGGCGCAGAGGGCGGCAACGGCCAGGGACATGGCGATGCGGTGGTCGCCATGGGAGTCGACGTTCGCCCCTCTGAGGTTCACCGGACCGTGGACCACGAATCCGTCCGGCAGCTCCTCAATGGAGGCGCCCATCTTGCGCAACTCCCCGCAAACGGCGGCGATGCGGTCGCTCTCCTTTACTCGCAGCTCGCCGGCCCCCCTGACTACCGTCTCCCCCCGGGCGCGGCATCCGAGGACGGCCAACAGGGGCACCTCGTCGATGAGGGCGGGGATTCGCCAGCCCTCCACCTCCACGCCCCTGAGGGAGGCGCTTCCCGCCTCCAGATCGCCGCGCGGTTCGTTGCACACCTCCCGGTAAGCGGATTCCAGGACCAGGGCCCCCATGGAGTTGAGAACGGAGAGGAAGCCTGCCCGCGTAGGATTGAGCCCCACATCCCTGACGGTGAGGCGGGAACCTGGGACCAGCGCCGCCGCCGCCAGGAGAAAGGAGGCGCTGGACAGGTCGCCGGGGATGTCGATCTCCGCCGGCTCGAGATCCGACCTCCGAATGACCAGGACATCCTCTCCCTCGAAAGAGAGATCCGCCCCCATGAGTAGGAGCATCCTCTCCGTGTGATCCCGTGAGGAACGACCCCCGAGGACTCGCGTTTCGCCCTCCGCCTGCAGGCCGGCCAAAAGCAGTGCCGACTTCACCTGGGCGCTGTCCACCTCCATGCGGTGCTCAATCCCCCGCAGCTCTCCCCCCCGGATGACCAGTGGCGGGCGTTCCCCCTCTCCCAGAGCCTCTATATCCGCGCCCATGAGCCTCAGGGGCCGCACGATGCGTCCCATGGGCCTGCGCCGCAGGGACTCGTCGCCGGTGAGCTCGCTACGAAAGGGCCTGCCGGACAGAGCGCCGGCCAGGAGCCGCATGGTGGTTGCCGAGTTTCCGGCGTCGAGGGTCTTCTCGGGAGCCCTCCATCCTTCCGGGCCCCGCCCCTTGACGACCAGCGTGTCTCCCTTCAGGTCGACTTCCACCCCCAGCTGGCGGAGGCAACGCAAGGTGCTCAAGCAGTCCCCGGAGCGGAGGAAGGGCTCGGCCACGGTGGTTCCCCTGGCCATGGCCCCCAGGATGGCCGCCCTGTGGGAGATGGATTTGTCCGGCGGTACCCTCAGCTCCCCACGCAGGGCACGACTGCCGCTTATGCTGATTACCATATTTTACCTCCATGCCGGATGATATCCTTCTCCGCCGCCCGAATCCAGCCCGCAACCCTTTCCTGTTTCGCCGAGGCTCCAGCTTTTCCGGGGACGCTCCCGCTACCTCTCCCCTATCGCCTTGCCCAACGTCACCCGGTATCCGCGGGCGCGCAGCGCCTCCGCCGCCCTCCGGGCGTTCTCCTCCCCGGTTATGGAGAGGCGCAGGATGCCCTGGCCGTTCTCCAGGGGGTGCACCAACTCCAGGTCGTCTATGTTGATGCCCATGTCCCCCACGGTAAGGGTGACCTCGCTGATCACGCCGGGCCGGTCCTCCACGGGAAGAGAAAGGAGATACATCTCGCCAAGGGATTCCTTCAGCGCGGGGGCCAGGTTGCGGCGTCCGGCGCTCGCCCTCTCCAGCCAGCCCAACAGCTCCTCCTCGCGGCCCTCCCGGAGGAGCTCTCGTATGTCCTGGAGGTTGGCGATCACCTCCGCAAGTGTCTCCCCTACCGCCGTCCGGTTCTCGGTCAGGATGTCCAGCCAGAGCCTTGGATCGGAGGCGGCGATGCGGGTCACGTCACGGAACCCGCCCGCGGCCAGCTTCAGCAAGGGGTATTCCTCCGCCCGGCGCAGGGCCAGGTTCATGAGGGCCATGGCCATGACGTGGGGCACGTGGCTGACCACGGAGACCGCGCGGTCGTGCAGCCGCGGGTCCATGGCAATCACCCTGGCCCCCAGCGAGGTCAAGAGGGCATGGAGCCTGGAATAGGCCTTGGCATCGCAATCCGAGGTGGGGGTGAGGACGTAGTAGGCCTCCCGGAAGAGGTCGGGGTCAGCGAACTCCACGCCCCTCTGTTCCGAGCCGGCCAGCGGGTGTCCGCCCACGAAGTGGCAGCCGGAAGGGAGGATCCCCGCCGCCGCTTTCACCACTCCTTCCTTGACCGAGCCCACGTCGCTCACCGTGGTCCCGGGACGCAGGGAGGGGGCTATCCTCTGCAGTACCTCGGGAATGGCCCTCACCGGTACGGCCACCAGCACCAGGTCGCATCGGAGGACCATCTCCTCCGGGCGTTCCACGGCCTCCTGCACCGCCCCCACCTCCAGCGCCCTCCTCAGCATGCGGGCATCGGCGTCGCTGCCCAGCACTGCGCCAACCGCGCCCGTGGCCCGGAGGGCCATCCCCAGCGAACCTCCGATGAGCCCCGTGCCCACTATGCCCACGCGCTCATAGATGATGCCGGCCATCGAATACCATATCCTTCCATATAAAGCTCTATCACACTCTCGCCATCAGGGCGTGCACTGCCTCGTCCGCTCCTCTCGCCCATGGCCCGGTGGTACCGAACGTGTCCTAGTAGAAGACGGCGTGGAACCCCTCTGGCCTCCCTCGCCTTCACCCCCTGCCCAGGAATTCCGCCAGTCGCGTCACCTCCTCCATCATGGAGCGGAACCCATCCGGAGTCAGGGACTGCGAGCCGTCACACAGGGCCTCGCGCGGCCTGGGGTGCATCTCCACCATGACCCCGTCCGCCCCCGCGGCCAGTGCCGCCAGGCAGAGGGGAGGCACCAGGTCCCTGATGCCCGTGGCGTGGCTGGGGTCCACGAAGACCGGGAGGTGGGAAAACCCCTTCACCGCGGGGATGGCCGAGATGTCCAGTGTGTTCCTGGTCCCCGTCTCGAAGGTCTTGATGCCCCTCTCGCAGAGGATGACCTTGGAGTTCCCCTCCTTGAGGATGTACTCCGCGGCCATCAGCCACTCCTCCACCGTGGCGCTCATCCCCCGCTTGAGGAGCACTGGCTTGTCCTGCCTGCCCAGCTCCTTGAGCATGAGGAAGTTCTGCATGTTCCGCGCCCCTACCTGGAGGACGTCGGCGAAACGGTAGACCAATTCCACGTCCCTCACGTCCAGCACCTCGGTGACCACGGGAAGGCCGGTCTCCTCGCGAGCCCGGGCCAGCAGGCGCAGCCCTTCCTCCCCCAAACCCTGGAAGCTGTAGGGGGAGGTTCGCGGTTTGAAGGCTCCGCCCCGGAAGAGCTTGGCTCCCGCCTCCCTGGCGATGCGCGCCGACTCCACCACCTGTTCCTCGCTCTCCACGGAACAAGGGCCGGCGATGACCGTGAAGGTCCCCCCGCCTATCTGCACGTCTCCCACCTTGATGACCGTGGGTTCCTCCTGGAACTCACGGCTGGCCAGCTTGTAGGGCTTGAGGATGGGTATGACCCTCTCCACCGATCTATAAGCCTGGAAGGGGACCTGCATGACCAGTTCGTCGTCGCCTATGACCCCGATGACCGTGCGGAACTCGCCCTTGGACACATGGGCTTCCAGGCCCTTCTCATGCAGGAGGTCGACGATCTCCTGAATCTCCTGTTCCGAGGCTCCGGAACGCATCACGATGACCATGCGGATCACTCCCCTCTTGCCATATAGCAGTCTCCCGCCGGGCGGCGTCGATGGCCGCCCAAACCCAGAGTTCCGGCAGATGATTCCCCGCCCCAACCTCGTGGAGCGTGGACCTTAAAGGGCTTCTCGGGGGGGTCTTCATCCGCCCGGCGTGACGTCCTCGTGCGTTTATCCTCAATTATAGGGGCGGGGGGCCGTTACTGCACGGGCAACAACCTCGGTCACCTGACCGGCGTCCTCATGGGTTGCTTGGAACGGTCTTCGATCCCCCTTCTTGGACTCTTGAACCGGGCGTCGTCACCGTGATCCCAAGCTGCTCTCACTCCGGTAGGTCGGTCCTCAACTGCCGCGCCCCCTCCAGGTAGGGATGGCGGAGCTCGTGAGGATGCTTCCGGGTGTAGAAATGCATGAGAACCCTGATGCAGCGCGGCGTCCCGTCGACTATGGAAAGCTCCCTGGCGCACAGTAGGGGCACGTGGGTGAGGCCGATGTGGCGGGCCGCGGCGGCCGGAAACTCGGCGGTGAGGTCCTCCGTGGCGGTGAAGATGACGTCCACGATGTCCTCCGGGCGTATGTCGTTGCGCTTGATCATCTCCCGGAGTAGCTGCGCCGTCCTCTCCACGATCTCCTCTTTGGTGTTCTCCCGACAGAGGATGGCTCCCCTCAAGGCTCGCAGCTGCATGTCCTCCTCCTTTGGCCTCGGTCCACAAAGTCTAACATCTCTACATCGCCGCTCACATCCGGCTCTTCCCGATCACGCGCTACTTGTGGCCGGACAACTCTTCCACCACGTGCAGTTCGCGTATCCTCTTGTAGCGCGCCAGGCGCCGGTTCGCGTAATCCAGCAACTCCCCCGGCTCCGCCGATTCTCCCGCCTTAAGCTGCACGTAGGCCACCGGCACTTCGCCGTAACGGGCGTCCCGCTTCCCCACCACCACGGCCCCGGCCACGGCATGGTGGCCGCGGAGCACCTCCTCGAGCTCTCGCGGGAACACGTTGAACCCCTTGCATATGAGCATGTCCTTCTTGCGGCCCACCAGGTAGAGGTATCCATCCCCGTCCATCCTCCCGAGATCGCCGGTATATAACCATCCGTCCCGGAAGACGCGCGCCGTCTCCTCCGGTTTCCTCCAGTAACCGGGCGTGACCTGAGGTCCCCTGACCAGTATCTCCCCCGTCTCCCCCTCCTTCACCGGAGTCCTTCCGTCCAGCGGGTCCACCAGGCGGATCTCCGTGTCCGGAAGGGGGAGCCCCACCGACCCCGGGCGCACGCGCTGGCGCGAGGGTGGGTTTGCGGTGCACCCCATGGTGCATTCCGTGAGCCCGTAACCCTCGCAGACCACGCCTGGGATGCGCCGCATCAGCCGGCGCAGGAGCTGCGGCTCCAGTGGCGCGGCGCCGGAGACCACCAGCCGGATGCCTTCCAAGTTCTTCCTGTTGAACCCGGGGCATTCCATGAGGGGGACGAAGAGCTGGGGAGGCCCCCCGAAACCCGTTGCGCCGTACTTCCCGATGTCCAGTAGGTACTGTTCGGGATCGAAGCGGGCGGAGACGATCATCGTCCACCCGTTCATGACCTGGATGTTGAAGAAGGCCACGATGCCCATCACGTGCGTCCAGGGGACGACGATGAGCGAGACCTCGGCTCCTCTCCGCATGACGTGGTCCTCCGGGCGGCCTCCGGGTGACCGTCTAACCACCAACCTCCCTTTCCTCCAGGACACCTCTCCGCCCAGGAACCATTGAGCGAACTGGCAGCAATTGGAAACCACGTTGTAGTGGGTGGTCATGACCCCCAGTTCCCTTCCCGCCACTCCCCCGGTATAGACTATGTGCGCCAGGTCCTTCTTCACATCGAAGGTGATGTCCGGGGGCTCCTCGGGATAGTAGGAGAGCAGCTCCGAGAAGTCCACGGCCTGCGGAGGAATGGCCGTCTGGCGCAGTGGTTTCACGGGCCTAGACACCCGCGGATAGCAATCCGCCAGGCTGGTAAGGATCACTCGGCGCACCGGGGTGCGGGGTAGTATCCGGCGGGGCATACGGAAGGTCATGTCCAGGCCCAGGTAGGTCTGCACCGCCGCATCCCGGAGCTGAAAGAGCAGCTCCCGCTCGGAGAGCAGGTGGTCGAGGGGCACGAAGACCGCGCCGGCCTTCAGCAAGCCGTAATAGGCCACCGCGAACTGCGGGCAGTTGGGAAGGTGTATGCCCACCCGGTCTCCCTTGTGCACTCCCATGTCGGCCAGCGCGGCGGCGAAGCGGTCGGAGAGGAGGTCGAGCTCCCGGAAGGTCAACTCCATACCCCCGAACACCAGGGCGTTCCTGCCCGGCCACTGGGCCGCCGAGGAACGGAGCATCTGGAAGACGGGGA
>JACVJH010000061.1 GCA_015711895.1 Candidatus Solincola tengchongensis
CACCCACGGGGATGCCATAGGGGAGGTGGAGCTGGCGGAGATGGCCGCGGGGTACGGCGTGGATCTCCTGGTGCGCGGGCATACCCACGTGCCAGGCTTATGGGAACACGGGTCACTCCTGGTATGCAACCCCGGGAGCCCTTCCCTTCCCAAAGGAGACGGTGTCCCCACGGTGGGTTTGCTGGAGGAGGGATGGGTGCGGGTGCTGGACATTCGGGACGGTTCCGTGCTCGTGGAGAGAGAGCTCACGGGCAGGTAGAGGAGGGTTTTCCTGGAATGAACCGGGGGACCGGGCACCGGGAACCGGGCCTCCGGCGTCCTGCGCCCGCCAAGGCCGCACGGCGGCAGGCTTATCCCTTGGGGGCGTCTGATGTGGCGCGGTTGTGTTCTGTTGGGGAGAACCCGGATGAGCGCTTTGGCCAGCTGGGGCTCTGGCCTATCTCCTAAAGGGTAGGATGACCGTATCACCAACGGAAAACCCCGCTGCCGCTGACGGCCTCTTCTATGCCTCCATCGCCTTCCCATCGCATCACTCCTTCTCGTGCCCCGCACTGGGTACGTCTTGCCATGTTTCACGCCGGGTACCTCTTTCATGCCCGATGTCGGGAGCATCCTCATAACCGGTTCGCCCGCGAACGACTGCGGGGCCGGTTGTCCGGAGAGATGAAGCCCCGGTTTCTGCTCCTGCTCTGGTGTTACTCCCGCCCTCGTAAAAGGGTATTTTCGCGCCGCGTGGTGCTTTCCCCACCCGCATGGAATTGGATCTTCTCCTTTGGCCAGCCGGGGGCATGAGCTGAGATTTCCGGCGCCTCTCGGTTTATGGCAGAATTGAAGACACGATGGCATCGGAGGCGGCCTGTGGAGGATGGTGGGAGATGGAGGTCACGGTGGATGCGGCTTTGCTCAAGGAGTTCGAAGAGGGGCTGGACCCGAGGCGGCCGGAGGCGGGGCGCATCCCGGCCCGCATACTGGGTTACGGGGAGATAAGCACCGTCTTCGAGATCCAGGCGGAGGGGCTGCGGGGACTGGCCGTCAAGCGCATGCCCATCTTCAGGGACCGGGAAGAGATGGAGTCCTACCGGGAGATATACCGCGAATACAACCGCCTCTTGAGCGAGGATGTGGGCTTGAACCTCCCCCCTTACGGGTACGCGGAGGTGGTCACCTCCGGCAGGCGACCCGTCTTTTACATCCTGCAGGAGATGTGCCCCCCGGATTCCATCGGCAACCGGGCCATCCATCTCCTGGACCGGGAAGGGGTGACGGCCCTGGTGCGGATGGTCCTGCGCGAGCTGCGCAAGGTCTACGACTTCAACCGCCGGAGGGACGACCTGGAGGTGGCCGTGGACGGCCAGATCTCCAACTGGTCCATCGTGGGCTTCGACTCCCGGGACCCCCGCCTTGGGCCCGACACCCGCCTCCTTTACCTGGACACCAGCACCCCGCTTTACAGGGTACGTGGCAAGGAGCAGCTGGACCCCGAGCTCTTCCTGCGCAGCGCCCCTTCCTTTCTGGTGTGGATAATCCGCCTCCTCTTCCTCGAGGACGTCATGACCCGCTACTACGACTTCCGTTCCGTGGCCATAGACCTCATTGCCAATTTCTACAAGGAGCAGAGGGCGGAGCTCATACCCCACCTGGTGGAGACGGCCAACCGGTTCTTTTCTGAAGAAGCCACCGACCTGGGGATTGCCCCCATCAGCGTCAAGGACGTGAGCTCCTATTACCGCGAGGACGCCCTGATCTGGTCCCTCTACCTGAACCTCAGGCGACTGGACCGTTTCCTGCGCACCCGCCTGTTAAGGCGGGATTATCCCTATATCCTTCCGGGCAGGATAAAGAGGAGGTAGCGCCACCGGGTGACAGCTCCGCCGGCCGTCGGGCGGGAGAAGGCCACGCGGTCGGCGAGAAAACGGATGGTGGAAAAAACTGGAACTGAACGGCGGCACAGAGCTGCGCCGTCCGCGGAGCGAGGAGAGAGGGCAGCGGCCGCGAGGGCTCGTGAGACGCAGCCCGCAAGGCCGCCGTAGGAAAGCGGCGTCCGAGTGATGGTGGTCGGACGGATCACAAGCCTTGGCGGAGAGAGGCGATGTGTGACGGCGCGATCCATGTCGCGGCATCGAGAACAGGGGAGGTGGGGAGGGATGTCCCTTATCGGGAGGGATGACAAGGAGAGGGTGATCGAGAGGTTCGCCCGGCACGTCTCCAGCGGCAAGGCCCGTTTCTTCCGCGAGGTGGGCATAGACTTCATCTTCGGCCGCCGCGAGGGCATCTACGTCTGGGACCTGGACGGCAACCAGCTGATAAACTGCCACTGCAACGGGGGGGTCTTCAACCTGGGACACCGTCATCCCCGCATCGTGGCCGCGCTCCAGGAGGCCCTGCGGGAGCTGGACATCGGCAATCACCACCTGATATCCGAGCATCGTGCTCTTTTGGCCGAGCGCCTGGCGGAGCTCTCGCCGGGGGACCTCAACCGGGTGGTCTTCGGGGTGGGGGGCGGTGAGGCCGTGGACACGGCCATAAAGTTGGCCCGCGGGCATACCGGTAGGCCGGGCATCATCTCCGCGCGGGGAGGCTATCACGGGCACACTGGCTTCGCCCTGGCCACCGGGGATCCCAAATACAGCGACCCCTTCCGCCCCCTGCCTCCCGGTTTCCGGCAGGTCCCCTTCGGCGACCTCCGGGCCCTGGAGGAGGCCATGGACGAGAGCGTCGCCGGGGTTATCTTCGAGACCATCCCCGCCACCCTGGGGATAGTCGTCCCGCCCGAGGACTACTTCACCGGGGTGAGGGAGCTCTGCGACCGCTACGGCGCGGTGATGATCATTGACGAGGTCCAGACGGGGCTGGGCCGGTGCGGGGAGGTGTGGGGCATCGACACCTTCGGGGTGGCTCCGGACATACTGGTGACCGCCAAGGGACTCTCGGGGGGCATCTACCCCATAGCCGCCACCGTCTATGCCGACCGTCTCAACCCCTTCCTGGATGCCAATCCTTTCATCCACGTCTCCACCTTCGGGGGTGCCGAGGTGGGCTGCCACGTGGCCCTGGAGGTGCTCGAGGTGATCACCGAGGAGGGGTTCCTGGAGCACGTGCGGGAGCTGGCCGCGGTCTTCGGGAGGGGATTCGAGGAGCTGCGCGCCGCCCACCCGGAGGTGCTGGTGGAGGCCAGGCAGAGGGGGCTGATGATGGGGCTGAAGATGGCCAACGAGACCTGCGGGCCCCTGATGACCCTGGCCGGGTTCCGGCACGGGGTGCTCACCATCTACGCCAACAACGACACCTCGGTGAGCCAGATACTCCCGCCCCTGATCATGGAGGTTGGAGAGGCGGAGATGGTTATCGAGGCGCTTGACGGCATGCTATCCGAAGTGGAGAAGGCGGTCGTCTCGTCCCCTTGACGGGGGAGGAAGACAACGGGAGCCTGACGCATCTTGGCCTGCGCGGCGGTGGTGTTAAGCTCAGTGGCGGGTGACTTTGCCCGCCTTCATGCACTTGGTGCACACGTTCATGTGCGCGGGCTTTCCGTCCACCACCACGCGTATCCTCTGGATGTTGGGGTTCCAGCGGCGCTTGGTCTTGCGGTGGGAATGGCTTATGTTGAACCCGAACCCGGGCCGTTTACCGCATATCTCGCACACTCTGGACATATCGACCTCCTCCGGACGTTCGGATGTATGTTACCAGAAGTGTTTCCCGCAGGCAACCGAAAGGAAGATCAGTTTGACCATCCTTCACTCTATCTCCTCTACCCGCTTCGCTTCTTCCGCCAGGCGTAGTGCGGTTTCGTCCAGCAAGAGAGATCACCCCTTTCTTCCTGTTGGATTTGCCTGTTCTGCCAGGATGATCGTGTAGTCTCTCGACCTTTTTCGACCCGAAAGCGCCTTTCGAAGCGATACAGCGCCGTGGTCTCTAGACACTTTTCAAATCCGAGAACGCCTCTCGGAGCGATACGTCTCTGTTTGGATCCCGATCC
>MU158586.1:0-2946 GCA_015711895.1 Candidatus Solincola tengchongensis
CCGTGGCCCACCAGCTGCTCCGCCCCGCCCACGGCCAGGATGACCCTCGAATCCGCCTGGCTGGCCACGGTGAAGGCTATGCGCGAGGGCATGTTGGCCTTTATGAGCCCGGTCACGACGTCCACCGAGGGACGCTGGGTGGCCACCACAAGGTGGATCCCCACCGCTCTGGCCATCTGGGCGATGCGGGCGATGGAGTCCTCCACCTCCGCGGGAGCCACCATCATCAGGTCCGCCAGCTCGTCTATGACCACCAGTATGTAGGGCATGGGCGGGAAGAGCGGCTCGCCGTTCTCGTCCCTTTCCTCGCTCAGCCCTTCCTTCAATGCCCCCAGATAGGCCACGATGTTCTTCACCCCCGCCCTGGAGAGGACCTGGTAGCGGTACTCCATCTCCCTCACCACCCAGGCCAGGGCGCTGGAGGCCTTCTTGGGATCGGTGATCACCGGCGCCAGCAGGTGGGGGATGCCGTTGAAGTGGCTGAGCTCGACGTACTTGGGGTCCACAAGCAGCATGCGGACCTCATCGGGCGAAGCGGTCATGAGCACGGAGGCGATGATGGCGTTGATGCAGCAGCTCTTGCCGGTACCCGTGGCCCCGGCCATCAAAAGATGGGGCATGTCCCGTAGGTCGATGAGCACCGGATGCCCGGAGACGTCCATGCCCAGCCCCACGCGAAGGGGCGAGTCCGGCTTCCTGGCCCGGGGAGCGGACAGGATGTCCCCCAGGGTCACCAGGTCCCTTTCCCGGTTGGGGATCTCGATTCCGATGGCCGACTTTCCCGGAATGGGGGTTATGATGCGTATGTCCGGGGAAGCCATGGCGTAGGCGATGTCGTCGCTCAGGTTGAGCACGCGGTTCACCTTGACGCCGGAACCCAACTCCACCTCGAAGCGGGTTACCGTGGGCCCGCGGGTCACCCTGGTCACCGCCGCGTCCACGCCGAAGTCCCTGAGGGTCCGCTCCAGCACGGCTATGCTCTCGTTGACGCTCTTGTGGTAGATGGAAGATCTTTCCGAGCGCACCAGGAGCTCCAGTGGCGGTAGCCGGTAGGGCTTCCCGGATTCCCTCACCTCCAGGGCCACCTGGCCGCCTTCCTCTATCACCAGGGGCGGATGGGAGACCCTCTCCGTTCGCGGGCGGGGAGGGTTTACCTCCCCGGCGGCCGTCTCCTCCGCCGTGCTTACCGGCGGCGGTGCCGGTGCTCTTTCCTCCGCCGGCAGTGGTTCGCGCGCCTCCCTCGGCTCCCTCCGCTTCCCCTGCAGAGCGGCCCTTCTCGCCCGCCTGGCCTTGAGCCTTTTCTCCACCCTCTCCTGCAGGTACTGGGATAGGGTCAGGCCGGTGAGGAGGAGGAACCCCACCAGGAGCATCCCCACCACCAGGACATAAGCGCCCGTGCGCCCCAGGAGTTTGACCAGCGGCCAGGAAAGGGCCGCACCTACCAAGCCGCCTCCGTGAAAGAGGTTGTCGAGGAGGAACATCTCCTCCGGCCCACCCGCTCGGAGGTGAAAGAGGGCACAGGCTCCCATTAGAAGCACGGAGACCCCCGCAAGCTCCACCCAGGTGACCCTCCATCTGCCCTCACCCGCCTTCCCGATGTCCCCCAGCCTTCCGAGCAGAAGGGCGAGTCCCACCCCGGCCACCAGGAAGGGCAGCGGAAAACGCAGGTAACCGAGAAGGTAGGAGAAGAACCATTCCAGCCCCCTGCCCACCGGGCCCAGTGCGGAGAGGAAGGCAAGAAGGAGCATAACTCCGGCCAACAGGAGGGAAACACCGTATATCTCCCGCAGGTTGCGGGGCAATCCCCCTCGTGACCCGCCTTTGCCCCGTCCTCTCGGAGGAGCGGCCCTTCGGGACCCGGAGGTCCCTTTTTTCCTTTTCCTCCCAGGTGATGAAGCCACCCCGCACCTCCCGCCAAGGTGTACGCCCGGCCGCGGCCGTCCCCGCCGGGCTTCCTCGCTCATCCCGGTTTAAAATTAACTTCCACCAACGACACTTTCATACCTTTATGTCGCCTCGACGCCCTTTTATCGCGGCTTAAGGCGAGCAAACCGCGATCCGTCGGAACCCTTTCCCACCGCCGACGTTTTTCCCGAACGCGGACCGATCACGCGTCGCGGATAAATGCTCCGCGGCGAAGGGGGGCGCAGTTTGCCTGTCGGCGAGCGGCGTTCGTCAGCTAAGCCGGATTCACGGACCCCGGTTTTAGGAGGATGATGGAGGCGCTTCCGGCGGGATCGCCGATTCCGCTCAAAGATCCATGACCTTCTCCAGCCCCAGCACCAGGCCGGAGACCTCCCCTACCCGGCGCACCGCCAGGAGAACTCCCGGCATGAAGGAGGTGCGGTCCAGCGAGTCGTGGCGTATGGTGAGCACTTGCCCTTCCCCCCCGAAGATGACCTCCTGGTGGGCCACCAGCCCGGGAAGGCGCACGGAATGGATGTGTATCCCCCCTATGGAGAGCCCGCGCGGTCCCTCCTCGCTCTCCTCCGCCTCTTCCTTTCCCCGCGCCTCGAGCACCAGCCGCGCCGTGTTCCGAGCCGTGCCCGAGGGGGCGTCCAGCTTGGCCGGGTGGTGCAGCTCCACTATCTCGCATTCCTCCATGTAACGGGCGGCGCGCCTGGCGAAATCCATCATCAGCACCGCCCCCACGGCGAAATTGGGTGCCACCAGGCACCCCACGCCGCCCTCCCTTGCCGCGCGATCCAGCTCCTCGAGGTCCTTCTCCGTGAAGCCCGTGGTGCCCACCACGCAGGGGATCCCCTGCCGGAGCAAGCGCGGCAGGTTGGCGCGAGCCGCCTCGGCGACGGTGAAATCCACCGCCACCTCCACCCCGGCCTCCGGCATGGCTCCCACGTCTCCGCGGACCACCACGTCGCTTTCCAGGCCGGGGACCAGTTCCGCTAGCCTCCGCCCCTCGAAGGCCGGGTCCACCGCGCAGACCAG
>MU158586.1:2956-7236 GCA_015711895.1 Candidatus Solincola tengchongensis
AGCTGCAGGTCCTCTTCCCCAACCACTGCCCGGCAGACCTCCCTGCCCATGCGGCCACCCGCTCCGCAGACGCCGACTCTCATGCCCGCTTCCCTCCTGTCACTGCCCATAGGATTCAGAAGAGGTGGGCCTGGAATTCCCGGTCCCCGAAGGGCCCGATGATCACGGCCACCAGCCTCCGGGAGCCGAAGATCTCGTTAGCCAGCCTCTGTACGTCTTCCAGGGTCACCTCTTCCACCCGTTTCAGCAGCTCGTCAAGGGTCAATATCTCTCCCCCGCTTATCTCCGCCTTGCCCAAGCGGGTCATGCGGCTACCGCTGTCCTCCAGACTGAGCACCAGGCTCCCTTTGATGTGGCCCTTGGCGCGCTCCAGTTCCTCCCCGCTCACACCCTTTTCCAGAAGGAGGTCGATCTCCTGCTTGATGAGCTCCATGACCGCGGGCGCGTTCTCCGGGCTGGTCCCCGCATAAACGGCCCAGAGCCCCGTCTCCGCGTACATGGAATGGTAGGAGAAGATGGAATAGACCAGGGACCTCTCCTCCCTTATCTTCTGGAAAAGCCTGGAACTCATCCCCCCTCCGAGGATGTTGTCCAGCACGGCCAGGGCGAAGCGGGCCGGGTGCCGCCGCGGGAGTCCCTGGGTGCCCAGCACGATGTGGGCCTGCTCCGTAGGGCGGTCGTAGACCACGGTATGGGGCCTTATCTCCGGGACCACACTGTGGCGGACATGGCGGCCGCGACCGCCGTCCACGGCCATGAGCCTCTCCACCATGTCCACGATGTCCTCGTGTTCGACGTTCCCGGCCACGGCAACGACGATGTTCTCCGGGTAATAGTATCTGTCGAAGAACTCCCTTATGTCGGTGCTCTGCAGGGTGCGGATGACGTTCTGGCTTCCCAGCACGCTCTGCCCCAGCGGATGGGACTCCCAGAGCGCGGAGACGAAGAGGTCGTGGATGATGTCGTCTGGCGAGTCCTCGTGCATGGCGATCTCTTCCAGGATGACCTTGCGCTCCGCGTCGACGTCCTTGGGGGAAAGTCGCGAGTTCAGGAGCATGTCCACCATGATGTCCATGG
The DNA here is from genome assembly GCA_015711895.1 of Candidatus Solincola tengchongensis. GTDB lineage: Bacteria > Actinomycetota > Geothermincolia > Geothermincolales > RBG-13-55-18 > Solincola_A > Solincola_A tengchongensis. Next base: position 4,034 of record MU158586.1, read on the forward strand.
CCTTCCCGAGGTTCTCGTCCAGCACCTTGGCGTAATAGCAGGTGTATTCCTTGGCCGAGAAGGCGTTCAGTTCCCCCCCTATGGCGTCGAACTCCTCGGCTATGCGCCGGGCGGAGCGCCGCTCGGTTCCCTTGAAGAGGAGGTGCTCGATGAAGTGGCTGATGCCGGACAGCTCCTGCGGCTCGTCCCTGGAGCCTACCCCCACCCAGAACCCGGTGGTGACGCTCCGCAGGTGAGGCATCTTCTCGGTGAGGATGCGTATGCCATTGGCGTTCTCCGTCCGCAGGTAGCCGGTTTCCCTCATGGAGGCTGCGGTCCCCTTACCAGTTTCTCCTGTCCTGCTTGAACCGGTTACCCTCCCCCTTGCCGCGGTTGCGGGGGGACGGCCGGCCCTGCGAACCAGGGGAATGCCGGGGCTGGGGACGGGCCTCCTTGAAGCCCTTGGCCTTCCCTTCCTCCCGGGGCGCCCCGGCGACCACGCTCTCCTCGGGGACCTTGAGGTCTAAACCGCGCAGGTTGACCCGTCCCAGCTTGTCTATCTCCATGACCTCGACCCGTATCTTGTCGCCCACGTTGAGCACGTCCTCCACCCGGTCCACGCGCCGGTCGGAGAGCTTGGAGATATGGATGAGGCCTTCCTTTCCGGGCAGGTATTCCACGAAGGCGCCGAAGCTGGTGGTCCGGGTGACCGTACCCTCGAACTGCTCACCCGGCTGGGCCTCTCGGATTATCTGCTCCACCATCCGCTTGGCCGCCTCCGCGCTGGCCAGGTCCTTGGCGGTGATGAAGACCCTCCCGTCGTCCTCTATGTCCAGCTCTACGTCGTGCTCGGTTATGATGCGGTGAATGACCTTGCCGCCGGGGCCGATGACCTCACGTATCTTGTCCACCGGTACCTCGAAGGCTATGACCCGCGGGGCGTAAGGCGAGAGCTCGGGCCGCGGCTCGGCGATGGTCTCCCGGATCTTCTTCAGAACGTACATGCGGGCCTCACGGGCCTGCTCCAACGCCTTCTCCAGGGTCTCCACGGATATGCCGCGGATCTTCATGTCCATCTGCAGGGCGGTGACCCCGTCCTCGGTGCCGGCGACCTTGAAGTCCATGTCCCCGTACTTGTCCTCGATCCCCTGGATGTCGGTGAGCACCACCGTGCGGTCCTCCTCCTTTATCAACCCCATGGCGATGCCTCCCACGGCCTTCTTCTCCTTGAGGGGCACGCCGGCGTCCATGAGGGCCAGGCTGGAGGCGCACACCGAGGCCATGGAGGTCGAGCCGTTGGATGAAAGGACCTCGGAGACCAGGCGTAGGGTGTAGGGGAACTCGTCCTCGTCGGGTATGAGGGTCACCAGGGCTCTCTCCGCCAGGGCGCCGTGCCCGATCTCCCGTCGACGGGGGCCGCGCAGTATGCCCGTCTCACCAACGCAGAAGGGCGGGAAGTTGTAGTGATGCATGAAGCGCTTGCTCTCCTCCGGGGAGAGGTCGTCTATGCGCTGCATGTCGCTTATGGGCCCCAGGGTGAGCAGGGTGAGCACCTGGGTGAGACCGCGGGCGAAGAGGCCCGAGCCGTGGGTGCGGGAGACCAGTCCCACCTCGCAGGTGATGGGCCGTATTTCCTCGGGACGCCTGCCATCCACGCGCAGGTCGTCTTCCACGATCATGCGGCGCATGCACCTGCCCACCTGCTGGTCGAAATATTCCTTCAGCGCGGCCAGGAACTCTTCCGTGGTCCCCTCTATCTCCGCGGCCAGGACGAACTCGTTCAGCAGGTTCTCCAGGGCCTTGTCCCGCTCCGGTTTCTCCACCTGGTTGCGGGCCATCTCCCGCAGGAGGCCCTCCACCTTGGACCTCAACTCCGGAAAGCGGTTCTCCACCGCCTCGAAGTCGTATTTGCGCAGGTTCACTTCCCGCTTGGGCTTTCCCACCTCCTCGATCATCTGCTGCTGGATGCGGATCATCTCCCGGATGCCCTGCTTGGAGAACTCCATGGCCTCCACCATGTCGGCCCCCGCGACCTGCGAGGCCCCCGCCTCCACCATGATGATGTCCACCTCGTTGCTCTCCGGGTCCAGGACCCCGGCCACCACCAGGTCCAGCGTGCTCCTCTCCATCTCCGGGATGGTGGGGTTGATGGCCAGCCCTTCCGGGAAGAGGCCCACCCTCACCGCGCCCACCGGTCCGTTGAAGGGGATGTCGGAGATGCACAGGGCCGCCGAGGCCCCATTGACCGCCAGCACGTCGGGGTGGTTTATCTGGTCCACGCTGAGGATGGTGGCGATCACCTGTACCTCGATGCGCATCCCCTCCGGGAAGTTCGGCCGCAGGGGACGGTCGATGAGGCGCGCAGTGAGTATGGATTTCTCGGAGGGACGGCCCTCCCGGCGGAAGAACCCGCCGGGGATCTTCCCCGCCGCGTACATCCTCTCCTCCACGTCCACCACCAGGGGAAAGAAATCGCGGTCCACCTCGTTCTTCGACCCGCTGGCGGGGACCAGGATATCCGTCCCCCCGCAGGAGACCACCACCGCGCCGTCGGCGAGGCTGGCCAGCTTCCCCACCTCGAAGCTGATGGTCTTGCCGAACAGGTCGGTCGAGAACCTCTTCACTTCTCCGTCCGTCATTCTCTTCTCATCTCCATTCGTAAATAAAATTCGGCCGGCGTTCAGCCGCCCGCCGGCTACCGCCGTAGCCCGAGCCGTTCGATAAGCTGTCGGTACCTCTCCACGTCCTTCTCCCGCAGGTAGTTGAGCAACCTCCTCCGCTTTCCGACCATCTTCAGAAGGCCCCGCCTGGAATGATGGTCCTTCTTGTGTACCTTGAGGTGCTCGGTGAGCTCCTCGATACGCTTGGTCAGGAGGGCTATCTGGACCTCTGCGGAGCCCGTGTCCTTGTCGTGGGCACGGAATTCCTGAATGATGGACTGCTTCTCCTCGCTGGAGAGGGTCATGCCTTTTCACCTCCTCGATCCCCATAGACCCAAGCAGGGGGCGGCAACCACCCTCCCTAGGCCTAGGTTCGGGCGGGAATCGCCCGCCCTAACTCTTCATCCTTTCATTACGTCTACTCGATGATAGCACAGTGGCGTGAGGCGGGTAAATCACGGTGGAGCTGCGCAGGGCGAGGGAAAGGCCCCTTGAGCCGGAGGCACCCTCAGGTCCGTTATCCTCGCGGCCCTTCACGTTGGTCCTTCCGGCGCCCCAAACCCT
>JACVJH010000064.1 GCA_015711895.1 Candidatus Solincola tengchongensis
GGGGCCATCCATGATAATTATACGGGGAAAGACCGAGGGGATGCCCGTCTCCGCGGGGTACAGTGCGAGAGGGCCTTGTGGCGCCCCTTTCCGCGGTCTGGAGAGGGTATGCGGCTTTTGCGCCCTCTCGGAGAGGGTCGAGCATCGGATGGAGGTTTGGCGGAGTGAAAGGGGTTTACATAGCCGGCGTGGCCATGGCCGATGTGGGGAGGCATGTGCTGGACCCGCACGAGCTGGGAGCGAGGGTATGCGCCGAGGCTCTGAGAGATGCCCGGCTCCTCCCGCGGGAGGTGGAGGGCATCGCCACCACCCCCCACGGCTATATGGCCGAATTCCGCCGTTTTCCGAGTCAGAGGCTGGCCCACTACCTGGGCATCACCGCGGGGTTCATGATGGACGTGGACAGCGGGGGCAACTCCAGCGCCGCCGCCGTGCAGGCCGCCTGCGACCGCATCCGCCTGGGCAAGATAAAGTCATGCCTGGTCTACGCCGCCCAGAGGGAGGTGCCCAAGAAAGAGGTCCAGAAGGACGTGTTGGGCCACTTTCATCTCATCAAGGCCGCCAATTCCCTCTACGATTCCTACCAGGCGGCCTATGGTGTGATAAGCCCCCTTCCCTTCTACGCCATGGCCGTGCAGAGGTATATGCACAGGTACGGAGTCTCCCCAGAGGATGTGGCCCGGGTGGCCGTCCTTTTGCGGGAGCACGCCCTGCGGCATCCCCAAGCCGCCTACAAAGAGCCTCTGACCGTGGAGGAAGTACTTTCCAGCCCGTTGGTGTCGCCTCCCATCCACCGGCTGGAGAGCTCGGAGATGCACGACGGTGCGGCGGCCGTGGTGCTGGTGTCGGAGGACCTGCTCCGGGACAGAAAGCGGGCGGTCAGGGTTGCAGCCCTGGCCGAGGCCCACGATCCCACCAACTTCGTCCCCTACCGGGGTGAGATCGACGAGTTCCCCTGCGTGGAGCGCGCCGCCCGCGCCGCCCTGGCGGAGAGCGGCTACCGGGTGGAGGAAGTGGACGTGGCCGAGGTCTACGGGGCCTTCGCCGGGTTGGAGCTCATAATGTACGAGAGGCTGGGCTTCTTCCCCCGCGGGGAGGCCCCCGCCGCGGTCGGGGAGGGCAGGACCACCCATGGCGGGGAGGTGTTGCTGAACCCCAGCGGGGGTAGGCTTTCCCTTGGCCACCCGGCTTACGTCACGCCCCTGCTGGAGATCACCGAGGTGGTGCGACAGCTGCGAGGCGAGGCCGGTGAACGGCAGCGCCCGGGGGCCGCGGTGGGACTGGTGCACACGGAACAGGGGTTCATAAATGGATCCATTGTGATGCTCCTGGACAAGGAGGTGTGAGTTTTCACGGAGGAGGGCGGGCGGTGAAGAGGGAAGCCACAATCGTATAATACCAGCCATACCGGAGCTTTTCGACCCCCATGCGCATTCGCGATCCATAAAGGACAGGGATGTGGCTCCGGGGAAGGGGCTCAAGTGACCTTATTAGAGGATAAGGTTTCCGGAAGGTTCCTTGAGGGAGGCGGAGTTGGACACCAGGCCTTACATGCAGGACCGCGCCGCGGAGGAATTCTTTTCCAGGCTGGCGGAGGGGATGTTCCAGAGCACCCGGTGCGTATCCTGCGGAGTCCTGAATTACCCACCCCGCGTGGTGTGCCCGGATTGCCTGGGGGAGGAGATGGAATGGGTGGACCTACCCCGGGAGGGAACGCTCCTGGCCTTCACCTGGCAGGAGGCGGCCATACGCTGCCGCAAGCCGGAGATCCTGGGGCTGGTGGAGCTGGAAGGGGTTGGGAACGTCCTCACCCGCATCGACGCCCCTTACGAGAGCCTGCGCATCGGGCAGCGTGTGGCCTTCGACACCTGGACCTCCCCGGACGGGCTCGTCCTCCACCAGTTCCGTCCCCTGGAGGAGGGTTGAAGTCCGTTTCCGCAGGGCACACGCCAACCGCCTTTCAGCCCGCACTTTTTGGTGCCGCCATCCGGTTCGATCTCGAACCGGGGAAGCACCTCTCAACGGATTCATATATATGGAATATATATTGAGGTCCGGATATTTATATTGAGGTCCGGATATTCCCGATGGAACCGGAGACCCTCGAAGTCCGTGTTGCGGCGGCATTTCCGGATGCGATCCCTGAGACGATCCATGTGCATTGCATGAATTGAAAGGCGTCGGCGCGGGCTTGGAGACGAGTGCGCATCCTGGCTACCCATAGCGCCCCAACGCTCACGAGTCCGCCATCCTTCCGCGTGGGGCCCTCGCTGCCGCACAGGGTGAAAAGAGGTCGCGGCAGAGCTCATGAGCGAGCTCTACCGTGCAATCCCCGGAAATCGACGGTCCTCGCCCATGGAATCGCGGGCTGGAGTGCGGCGATGTACAGGAGGAGAACGCCATACTTGGGCGATTCACCCCTTTGACGAATAGGGGACGCCCTCAGGCGCTCGCCCTCTCGTTTACCTCAAGGCGTCAGAGATCCTCGAAGCGGTCGTATTCCACGCCCGCCGATTCCAGGATCTCCCGCAGGCGCTCGCTCTCCGAGGCCAGATGTTGAAGGCATACCCCGCAGTCCGAGCTCAGGTGGCGGGGTATGGGTATCAGTTTTACGCGGAGCCCCTTTTCCATAGCCAGCTTTTCCGCCCTGATGGCGTAATGCATGGAATAGAAGAGAGCCACGCGGGTCGGCTTCCCCTCGAAGAGGCCTCTGGGTTTTTTAACCATCGTCTTCCCGCACTTGCCTGGGGTGACGGATTTCCATCAGTCCCGGCCCCCCAAAGGCGGTGACCGTCATTTCTTTGTGATGGTGAGGATGAATTCCTCGTCTTCCGTCTCCCTTACCTCCACGTCGCATCCTTCTCTGGCCGCCAGCCGCGAGACGTTGTCCCGTGCCGTTCCGGTGTCCACGAGCACCTCGAGTTTCCCGCCGCTGGACAGCCTTTCCAGGTGCTTGCGGGTCTCCACCACCGGCAGGGGGCAGGAAAGTCCACGGCAATCGATGCGCTCCATGCCCTTACACCTCCAATCGACGCGCGGATTCGCTTAAGTGCTTATCTCAGGCCTTGGCGGTCGCCGTGCTCCGCATGGTCAGCCCGATCACCACGCAGAAGACGAGCCCCACGAGGACGGCAGCCGGTCCCCAGCCCCAGTTGGCGGGGTTGTTGGGATAAGGCGTTCCCGCGGTCCCGAAGTTGTGGGCGAAGGCGGCCCCGACGATCATACCCAGGACGAAGACCGCTGCGTCGCCGTCCCCCTCGCCGGAGAGGAAGAGCTGCCTCCCGGGACATCCCCCGGCCAGGGCGAAGGAAAGCCCCGCGAGGAGCATCCCGCCGAAGTTGAGGAGCTGGTTGGTGTGCGCCACCGGCTGTCCGGCGAAGCCCCAGTGCGCCTGGCCGTAGATGAGGTTCATGATGAAAGCCCCCGCCAGGAGGGCCACCACACCGCTCATCAGGTGGAAGTCCCGCATGAGGATGACGTCGCGGATGGCCCCCATGGTGCAGAACCTGGTCCTCTGGGCGATGAAGCCGATGACCACCGCTATCCCCAGGGCCACCAGATAGTTGGCGTGCTGCGAGCCCGGACCCTCGGTGCTGAAGAAGGGAGCTCCCGTGGAGAGCACCGGCTTCACGATGAGAAGCAGCAAGAGCCCGAGCATGATGAGGGGCAGGACGGCACCCGCGACGGGGCTGCCCTTCTGGCTTCGCCCCAGGTTATAGCCTCGTTTGATGAAGAGGACCCCGATCCCCACGCCGCAGGCCAGGCCCACCAGGGCGAGGATGGCGTTCCCGTCGCCCCCCGCCAGGCGGAGCAGGGCCCTCCAGGGACAACCCAGGAACACCAGGGCGCCCACCATGGCGAAGAAGCCGAGCATGAAGCGGATGACGGGAGCCGAGCCTGCCCTGGCACGGTATTCGCCGAAGATGAGGGCGGCGATCATGGCTCCGAAGACGAAACCGATTATCTCCGGCCGGATGTACTGCACAGGCGCGGCCCTGTGCAGTCCCAAAGAGCCCGCTATATCCCGCTCGAAGCAGGCCACGCATATCCCCATGTTCTTGGGGTTGCCCAGCTTCTGCAGGGTGGAAGCCAAAGCGCCGATGCAGAGCCCGACAAGGATAATGCCCCAGCGTGACTGAAAGAACCTGTTGACCCTTTCCAATTCTACCTCCGAATCCTCCCGATCCAGCCTGAAGCCGATTCCGTGACGAGACAAGCGGGAATTTCCTTGGGTAACATATCCCCTATCGTGTAGACCTAAAGTTGATCGGCATCACCACCTTTGCTGTAAATTAAAAATAATTATTAAAAAATTTAATATAATATATAAATATTCTCAATATGGTCCGTGGATATGGAAACCAGGATAAGCTCTCGAGCGGGAGATGTATTGACAGGATATAATTGCTTTGTTATAAATTTTACAATCAAGGGCAATTGAGAGTGACTGGGTTTCAAAGGGAAGCCTCAAAAAGCAAGCCCCAATGGTGAGGCAAAATTCAAGTAATAGTGCAAGATTTTTTCGTTCTCGGAAAAGAGGTAGATTTGCTAGCTTAGAGAATGATCATGTTCAAGAAAAACAAGAAGGGGATAAATTAGGCGAACATTGGGAGGAATCATCGGGTGATTCTCAAGGCATGAGGAGGATCTCGTGGGCATGGAAGATCGTGATTCTCGAAGGAAACGGTGGAAGTCGCCGTATAACTCATCGGGATGAAAGAAAGTGGCCCTTGAAGCTTGAGAGGCCTTGCCGAGTCTATTGCGCATGGAAGCAACCGGCATGCGGATTGCCGGACGTTTAGCGGTGATCGAGGACTGATTCGCAGAAACACGCATGAAAGTTTTGGAACGACGCACGAAGCGTTTGCCACCGTGTTTTTTCATGCCCGGAGTGAGGCGGGAGCGGTGTCCATCCGCGCGGCTTGAGGAAACCCCACTTTCCTAGGTCGATCCCGTCCCTCCGGGCATTTTTCATATACGGGTCGGTTGAGGTTAGAGCCTCTTGGTCGAGCCAATGTGATCCTGCAGGAGGGGAAAGGTTGGTGGAGAAGAAGGGTGTGACCAGGCGCCAGTTCCTGAAGTACGCCGGCGCCACCGCGGCTCTCCTTGGGTTGAGCGAGTCCCTCATCCCGGAGATCGCGCGCGCCCTGGAGGAGCTCTCCTCCGGGAAGCCGCCCGTGCTCTGGATACAGGGACAGAACTGCACGGGGTGCTCCATCTCGTTCCTGAACACCAATTACCCCATGGCCGCGGAGATCGTGCTGGACAAGCTCTCCGTGCGTTATCATCCCACGGTGATGGCCGCGGCGGGGGACAAGGCTTTCGGCGTGCTGGAGGAGACGGCCAAGGAGCTGGCCGGGAAGTACGTGCTGGTGGTGGAGGGCCCCGTGCCCACCGCGGAGGGCGGCGAGTACTGCACCTTCGGGCTGGAGAAGGAAACGGCTTCATTCCACGGTTATCAGCGCCGCAAGGACAAGCCCATGACCGCCTGGATGGAGGAGCTGGTCCCCGGCGCCGCGGCGGTGGTGGCCCTGGGCAACTGCGCCTCCTTCGGCGGCATACCCGCGGCCAACGCCTCGGTGACCGGGACCAAGCCGGTACAGGAGATAGTCAAGGAGATCGCCAAGGACAAGCCGGTGATCAACATCGGCGGCTGCCCCGCCCATCCCGACTGGTTCATCGGCACGGTCCTGGACTACCTCATCAACAAGCGGGTCCCCGAGCTGGACAGGCACAACCGGCCCAAGATGTTCTTCGGGAAGCTCATCCACGAGAACTGCGAGCGGCGTGCGGCCTTCGACGCCGGGCTGTTCCTGGAGGACTGGAACGACGACAACCCGGACATGAAGCTCTGCCTCTTCAAGTTGGGGTGCAAGGGGCCGGTGACTTACGCCGACTGCCCCACCCGCCGCTGGAACTCCGGGGTCAACTGGTGCGTGGGGGCCAACGCTCCCTGCCACGGGTGCGCAGAGCCTTCCTTCTATAAGGACCTCTCGCCTCTCTACGAGCCCCTGCCGGAGGTGCACTTCGCCGGCCTCACTCCCATGGTGGACACCCTGGGCTGGATCGGTGCCGCGGCAACGGCGGCGGGCATTGGAGCACATTACCTGTACAAGCAACTGGGCAAGAAGGAACCCGAGGGAGGTGAGTCCTGATGGCCCAGCTCATCAGCATAGACCCGGTAACCCGCATCGAGGGGCACCTCCGCATCGACGTGGAGGTGGAGAACGGCGTGGTCAAGGACGCCTGGTCCTCGGGGACCATGTTCCGGGGCATCGAGATGCTCCTCAAAGGGAAGCACCCCTTCGATGCTCAGCAGGTCACGGAGCGCATCTGCGGCGTGTGCCCGCTGGTGCACGGGACCGCGGCCTCCTACAACCTTGACGACGCCCTGGGCGTGGAGCTCCCGGACAACGCGCGCCTCATCCGCAACCTGTGCCTGGGGGCCAACTTCATCCAGTCCCACATCCTGCATTTCTACCACCTCGCGGCCCTGGACTACGTGGACGTCACCGCGGTGGCCAAGTACTCCGGGAACGACCCCGCGCTCGCGGCCCTGCGCGACAAGGTGGCCGCCCTGGCCAAGGCGGGGGACGTCTATCCCTTCCTGCCCCGTTACGAGTCCGACGACTACGTGAGCGACCCGGAGCTGGCCACCGTTCTGGTCAGCCACTACGTGCAGGCTCTGGAGATGCGCAAGAAGGCGCAGGAGATGCTCACCATCTTCTATGGCCGCATGCCCAGCTTCGTGGGGACGGTGCCCGGCGGGGTGACCGTGCATCCCACGGTGTCCAACATCGCCGCCTTCCGTGCCCGCCTCACCGAGCTGCGGGCCTGGATCGACAACGTCTACGTCCAGGACATCCTCACCGTGGCCGGCGTCTCCGCCTATGCGCCTTTCCTCACCGCAGGGGATTCCGGCGGCAACTACCTGGCCTACGGCGGTTTCGACCAGGACTCCAGGGGTGAGGAGAAGTTCCTGCCCCGGGGTTACATCACCGGAAACAATGTCTCCTCCGTGGGGACCTTCGACGAGAACAAGCTGACCGAATCGGTGAGATACTCCTGGTACAAGGACGAATGCGAGTGGCTGCACCCCAAGGAGGGAAAGACGGAGCCCGACGTGCACAAGGAGGGCGCCTACTCCTTCCTCAAGGCTCCGCGCTATGACGGCAAACCCATGGAGGTGGGCCCCATGGCCCGCATGCTGGTGCTGGCCGGCCTGGAGCTCTCCGGGAAGAGGAAGGAGAAGAAACTCCTGCCCCTGGTGGAGAAGCTGGGCCTCGGCTCCGCGGTGGACGCCTGCGTCAAGGCGGGCAAGTTCGGCATCCTGCCGCGGCACGCCATGCGCGCCCTGGAGTGCAAGCTCCTGGCCGACGAGATGGACAAGTGGCTGGACGAGCTCAAGCCGGGCGAGAAGATCTGGGATAAGAGGAGCATTCCCAGCGAGTCCTACGGCCGGGGCCTGGTGGAGGGGCCGCGCGGCGCCCTGGGGCACTGGATTCACATCAAGAACAAGGTCATCGAGAATTACCAGTGCATCGTGCCCACCACCTGGAACGCGGCACCGCGGGACAAGGACGGAAACCGGGGCCCCATAGAGACCGCCCTCATAGGCCTCCCGGTGCCCGACCCGGAGAACCCCATCAATGTGGTACGGTGCGTGAGGTCCTTCGACCCCTGCCTGGCCTGCGCCATCCACGTAATCCACCCCGAACACAACGGCGTCAGGGAATTCCGCGTGGTCTGAGGAAGGAGGGGTACCTATGAAAGAAAAGATCAAGGTACCCGGCCCGGCGAAGGTCATGTACGCCACCTACCTGAGCGCGCTGGCGGTCTCCCTTTACGCCGGGTTCAACAACTTTCACCTCTTCCTCTCCGGGTGGAGGTACCCCTGGCAGATGATCGTGGCCAAGAACCTGGGCTTGGCCTCCGTATGGGTGGTAGCCCTGACGGCAGGGGTTTTTCTCTACTACTCCACCCTGGGCCGGCCCAAGGGATGGAACGAGCCGCTGGGGATCTTCCGTGCCCTGCTGGCACTGCTCGCCATCTGGTATTTTCTGGTAAGCTTTGCCGTATACGACCCCAACGGCTGGCTGCGTGGCCTGGTGGCCTGGCTGGGTGGGATCGCGGGCACCTGGAAGGTCTATTCCATCTTCCTGTGGGTAGTGCTCCTCTTGAACGTCATCTATCTCTACGCCCGCTGGGCCAAGTCGGAGCGCTTCCCCCGCCTGCGGGCTGCGAGCGGAGAGGGGGTGAAGTGATGTCCGGAAAGGCCACTTACAAGACCTTCAAGGGAGGCATCCACCCCCCCTATAACAAGGAGCTGGCATCGGGCAAGTCCGTCCGCCAGGCGCCGGTGCCAGCGGAGGTGTTCATCCCCCTGCAGCAGCACATCGGGGCGCCCAACGAGCCCCTGGTAAAGGCCGGCGACCGGGTGGAGCTGGGGCAGAAGATAGGTGCGAGCGAGGCCTTCGTGTCCGCCCCGGTGCACTCCTCGGTGGCCGGGACGGTGAAGGACATCACGGAGATCACCGGCTTCACCGGTGCCAAAGTGAAATGCGTGGTCATCGTCCCGGATGCCGAGCAGCCGGAGTTCGCCAAGCAGGACCGGGACGTCACCGCCCTCTCCGACCAGGAGATAAGGGACATCGCCCGCGATGCGGGGCTGGTGGGCATGGGAGGAGCGGCCTTCCCAACGCACGTCAAGCTCACCCCGCCCAAGGAAAAGCCCGTAGACACGGTGATCATCAACGCCTGCGAGTGCGAGCCTTTCCTCACCTGCGACCATCGCCTGATGCTGGAGAGGCCCCACGACCTGGTGCAGGGGT
>JACVJH010000065.1 GCA_015711895.1 Candidatus Solincola tengchongensis
CCCCATGGCATAGTCCCAGTACCTCTCCCCCTGCCCCTCCAAGGCGGCCACCCCCAGGGTGGAGAGGACCTCGCTGGTTATGGGCCAGGCGTTCTCGAAGCAGTGGACGATCTCCGGCGGGAAGTTGAAGGGGACCAGGAGCACCTTCTTTCCCTCCTGTTTGGCGCGGTGTGCCCCTTCCAGCCAGGTCTTCATCAGCTTCAGGAACTCCAGACTGGTCCCGCGCACGCGGGGCACCAGAAAGGCGCGCATGGTCTTCGGCAGTTCCGTGGGGAGGAGATGGGCAATACCCTCCACCTCATCGTCGCTCATCTCGCCGGGCAACATGTCCACGATGGAGAAGATCTCGTATACCCGGTTGATGAGCCCCTCGTAGGGTTTGAACTGCCTCACCGCCATATCACATCCCCCCTCCATGCCCTCCGGCGAAGGCCCGAAAAGCCCACCGAACGGAAGCCTCACCGGACCGCCTCCGCCCTCTCCACCGCTCCGCTCCCGATCCTCTCCAGGAAAGCCTGTACCCTCGTGCGGATGCGCCCGGCATCCGCCGGAGAACCGTAATCCTTCTCCAGGACCAGGACCGGGATGCCGTTCTTCTCCAGGTCATGGCGCAAGGACACGGATTCCACTCCGTGCAGGTCGCAGAACTTGTTGTAGGTGATGATGGCACCGTCCACCCCGGCCTGCCTCGCGCGCTCCAGGACGAAGTCCCGGCGCCGCTCATACTCCGTGAACATGCGCGGGCAGAAGAGGTTCCCCAGGTATTTCTCGGCCAGGTAGAGCAGGGGTTCCTCCACGTTCTCCCCCTCCCGGCCCCAGATGGAACGGGAACCGTAGCACAGAGCGTCGGTCACCACCAGCGCTCCCTGGTCCTCTATCTCCGCTACCAGGTCCACCTCGTCGGTGGCACTCCCCAGGAGGATCAGCCGAGCCCGCCCGCCGATCGCCGGCCCCCTCGACCTCTCCTCCACCAGGCGGTCCAGGAGGGAGAGGAAGTCGGCGGCGCGCATGGAGGACCCGGTGCAGATCACCTGCAGCGCCTCCGCCCCGCTCAGGCGCGGCTCCCCCCCTTCCCGCAGGGCATAAAGTTCCCTCAGCCCGGCCTGGACCTGGTTCATGGTGCCGATGGCCTCCCGGAGGGCATCGTCGGTTATCTCCACCCCGAAGTGCTCCTCCAGGGCCAGGCGGAGGAGGCTCAACTCCTCCGTGAAATATTCCAGCGAATCCCGGCGCACGAAGTGGGGCACCTTAAGGTAGTGGAAGAAGTCATACTTCCTGGCATACTGCCAGTTCTCGAACATCCCCCGCAGGTGGTCGCAGCCGTTGGTCTCGATGAGGCCGTCCAGGAAATCGTAGGTGCCGTCCAAACCAAGATGCAGGCAGGAGCGGCAAAAACGGCAGTTGAAACGCGCCAGATAGCTGTCTCCAAGCTCGGTCTCCGGATGCCCGAAGGCCTTGATGCGGTAGGGCAGGATCCCGGCGGCCTCGATCATCTCCACGGGGGTCGCCGTGCAGGCGTATCCCAGGACCTTCCCTCCACCCTCCTTCCACCGCCGCACGTAGTCGGTATGAACATCCGAGGGCTTCCGCTGCAGTTCCTCCATGGCCCTCACCCTCCCCTCCTCCGCTTACCCAACCATCGCAGGGTCATAAGTCCCACCACGGCGCCGCCGGAGACCATTGCCGCTTTCCTCGCCCTCTTTCCGAGATCCGTTTCCCGCATCAGCGCCCCGAACAGGGGGTAGAGTAATCCGGCCGCCGCCCGCCTCAGCTCCCTGGCGTCAACGGCCTTGAGAACACGGACCGCCTTCTCCGCCAAGGCTCCCGGATCATCGCCGAGCCACCGGTTGAAGGAGACCAGGGCTGCGTTGATCTTCTCACCCAGGGCCTCCGGCTGCAGTGCGGCCTGCACCCCTGGATCGGATAGCAGCGCTTCGCGGGCCTGGAATAACAGGGCCTTCCCCGCGGCGGACGCCTGCTCCCGGTCCAGCGCGGCGAGGAACTCTCCGAGGGTCTCGCCCGCGAGGTCCGGGGCCGCTTGGAAGGCCTTGTTGAGGATGGCCGCGTTGTAGTTGACCACCCGAGCTGCCTCCCGGGGCCGGAATGCCTCCCGGTAATGCGCGACCATGCGCTCCACCCCCTCCGGGGAGAGCTCGGCGAAGCGGCGCAGGAACTCCGCCGTGCCGCGGAGGGCGGCGTTGACCGCGGCGTAGAGGACGCCGGCCACCCGCGCCGTGGCCTCCGGATCGGCGTAAAGGTACTCGGAGAGAACCTCACTCACCACCCTTCCGTCGTCGCCCAGGGCCGCCAGGGCCTCGCGGAGTTTCTCGCCGTCCACGGCATCCACCGTCCGCCGGCTCACGCGCCGCAGCACTTCCTTGAAGCGCGGCTCGTCCCTCCCCAGCACCAGGTTGCCCCGGTGCAGGGTGACCACGAAATCGGAGAGGGCGTTGACCAGCCCGCCCACCTCGACCTGGTCTATGTCCTCCAGGAGCTGGAAGACGGCGTTGGCCAGTATCTCCGCGGGGAGCTTCATGCCCTCCAGGACCCGGGTCAGCACCCTTAGCAGGTAGTTGACCAGGGGCGGGACCACCCCCAGGAGATTGGAGAGGGTCACGGGATTGAAGGGGGGCGGCTCCCCGGAGAGTTCCCGCCGGCGTCTCTCGAAGTGGCCCGTCAGGCCCACGCGCACCTTTCCGAAATCCGCCGTGTTCCCCACCTTCTTCAGGGCTGGGCCCACCGCCTCGAGCACCGATTCCGCGAGGGAGCCCAGCCCCGCCAGCAGGGCGTCCAGAGCCTCCCGGTCCTCCAGGAGCAGATCGTTCAACAACGGGGCATAGGCGCCGGGGATGGCCTTCACCGTCTCCAGATCCAGCTCCCCTCCCATGCGGACCAGAAAGTCGCGGAGGATATCCCGGGTGAAGTTGTTGAGCTGTACTCCCAGCTCCACCAGGGCTTCGGCCAGCCAGTTGGCCACCTTGGGGGCACTCCCCAGCAGCCCCATGGAGAAACCCACATCCTCCCAAAGGAAGGCCCTGATCGCCTCCCTGGCGGAGGCGGGATCCATGTCCCGCAGGTGGATGTTCACCAGCTCCTTGAAGCCGGGCGAGCGGATGAGCTCCCGTATCATTCCTGCCAAGACGGACTCCGAGGAGCTGCCTTCTTCATTTATATTTACCTCTACTTTACCTTTAATATCTTCCATTACCCCTCACCCTCCTCCACCATCCAAGAAAGCGCCGCTCCCGCTGCCCCGTTTCCTTTTAGCTAGGTCGAGATTTTTCTCCACTGTCCTCCACATGAGAACTCCTAATACCCATTTATAATCAACTTATAGTAAAGGTTTATTGTTTTATTGACGCACCCACCGGGCCAATCATGCCCCTGCAAGATGCGGGAGCCGACTCATACCCCTTCCTCCTCCCTCCCCGGGGACCCCGCACCTACCGCGCTCGCCATCCGCCCGCGCAATCCCTCCAAGATGGGGGCGAGCTTTTCCAGGAGCAGCCTGGCCTCTTCCGCCGTCCTTTCCAGGGCCTCGAAGTCCACTTCCGCCGCCAGCCTGGAGAGGAAGGCCAGGAGCATCTCCGGGGGGAAGGCGTTGAGCTGCGCAACCATCTCCTCCACGGCGCGGACGGCAAAGTTGACCGCTCTGGGCAGGGCGCTGGCCGCCCCCATGAAGGTCTCCACGTCCTCCCACATCAGGGCCCTCACCAGCCCGGGGGCGTTCTCCGCATCGATGGCGTTGACCAGGATCTTCAAGCTTGACTTGAACTTGGGACTCTTTATAAGGCGCCGCAAAAGCCTTTCCCCCAGCCCCTCTGTAGCCCTTGAAGCCTCGGGGATGCCCCGCGCCGGAGCCGGCCTCGGCGAGACAGTCTCCTTCATCTTCCCTCACCCGCCTCCGCTCTCACAGGGTCCGGCAATCGAAGAACCAGCGGGCCACCTCCGCCTGGCAGAGCTGCTTTCCTCCCATCCAGAGCTGCACGATCTTCAGGTCCCGCCAGTGTTTCTCCACGTCCCAGTCCCGGTCCGCCCCGTAGAGGCTCATGATGTTCATGGCCCGGCCCACGTCCTCCACGGCCCGGTCACAGGCCCAGTATTTGTAGGCCCTCCCCTTGGCCACCATCTCCTCGCTCCAACGCGGCCCGTAGAGGTCCGGCCGGTCCACCATGCGCGCGTATTGGTAACCCACGATACGGATTATCTCGATGTCCCTGGCGATGTCCGCCAGGGCTCCGGCCACCGCGTCGTGTTCCTTCAGGGGCTTCCCCCTGTAGGTCTCCTCGCTCACGAACTGGTAGAGCCTCTCGTAGACGTTCATCATGGAGCCCCCCACGAAGGCGATGCTCCCCAGGTTCCCGAAGGTGATGACCTCCTTGAAGTAGAGGAGGTCAAGACCGGGGCCGTGCGCACGGTAGTGCTTGGGGACCCGCACGTTCTCGAACCATATGTCCCCGTTCTTGTCCGCCGCCATTCCCGCTTTCTCGTATGGAGGGCCCTGCGTCACCCCGGGGGTGTCCGCAGGGACGAAGATGAAGGCGAAGTCGTTGGGGTCCTCGGACCCCGGATTAGTGGTGCACACCACCCCGAAGAGGTCGCAGACCCCGCCGGAGTTGGTGGGCCACAGCTTGTGGCCGTTTATCACCCATTCGTCCCCGTCCAGGACCGCCGTGGTCTGGATGGTGGAGCCCTTGACGATCTCCATGTTCTCTATGTCCGCTCCGCCCTGGGGCTCGGTCATGGCGTTGGCCGCGAAACGCGGCTCGGTGGTGGAGCAGAAGATGGGGGCGAACTCCTCGCACAGCTGCCGGTTGACGTGGGGTTCCATGCAGATCATCACCAGGGGCCAGAAGACCACCCCGAAGGCCACGGCCATCCCCGAATCGGCGCGGGCCACCTCCTCGAAGAGGCGGTAGGAGGAAGTCCCGGCGTAATTGGAGCGGCCCAGGCCCCATCCCCCCAGGTCCTCGGGGAAGAGAACCCTCTGAAGTCCCAGCTCCCCCATGAGCCGCTTGAAGGCGGGCTCGATGAGCCGGTGCTCCTTCCAGTCCTCGTCGAAGCGCCGGCGGTGGGGGATGACCCAGGTCTCCGCCCATTCGCGGACGATCATCCCCAGGGGATCGTCAAGGGGAGAGAGGTATTCCAGCGGCCGGGTGAAATCGTCTATGGTCCTCATTTCCAGTTCCTCCCAATCTTCTCTTGACGGCCCGGTACCGGCTCTTCCGGGCTCCATGGACCCATACCCTCCGCCGGTCCGGCGCCCTTCCGCATCCGCTTCGCCACCGTGTCCGCTCCGTTTTCGAGAACGGCCTCACAGGCCGCTCGCGTGGTAGAAGAAGCGGGACACATCCATCTTCGCCAGCTCATAGGGCCCCAGGCAGAGCTGCATGGTCTTGACGTCCCGCCAGTAGCGCTCCAGGTTCCACTCCTTGGCGTATCCCGCCGAGGCCATCATCTCCATGGAGCGGTTGATGGCCCTCTCCGCAGCCTGGGAGACGTGGTGTGCCACCATCAGCGCGGTCACGTAGTTGTCCTCCGCGCCCGCCGGACCGTACACGCCGGGCTCGGAGAGCATGCGGGCCAGGTTCCAGGTGAGCATGCGGGAGAGCGCCGTGTCCTGGGCCACCTCGGCCATCACCGAGGCGGTGAGCGGGTTCTCCTTGAAGATGTTGCCTCTCCCTTTGATGACCCGGTTGTCGCCCCACTCGCGGAGTATCTCGTAAGAGGCGAAGAGCGCCCCTACATTGCTGGCAGATATTCCCATATAGAGCCAGGCCAGAAAGGCGCGGCAGGCTTCCGGCCCCCTAGCGGCGCACATCCCTTCCGAGACCTTCACCTTCTCCAGCGTCACTTCCGCATGGCGGTCGACGGCCAAACCGGTACGCTTGATAGCCTCCCCCCGCTTTAGGCCCTTTGTCCCTCCGGGTAGGACCAACAGACCCACCCCGTCCTCCGAACCCTCAAGCGCGCACAGGACCCCGAAGAAGCTGGCGCTCGCCCCGCAGGCCAGGGGCCGGGCGGAAGCGGCCTCCACCGTCCAGCCTCCCTTGGCCGCCCGGGCCGTGGCCTGCGGCTCGTCGCGGTACAGGGGAAGCACCAGCGAGACCAGGGCCGGATCATCTTTGCTGGTAATTATTTCCTGAAGGGCGGAGCAGATCTCCTCCTTGACCTCTCCTTCCATGGCCACCGCGCTCTGCAGAGCGAGGAGGCAGGAGAGGAGGAAGGCGATGCCCACGTCCCCCCGCGCCACCTGTTCCAGGGCGGCGGTCGCGGTGACGGCGGCCGAGGGAAGGTTGTGCCCGTCCCCGCCGTATTCCTCCGGCCAGAAGAGCCGCTGCAGGCCTATCTCCAGGAAGAGCTTGCGTATGGCCGGCTCCAGCAGTCCCTCATAGTCCTCCTTGAGCTCCAGGCGCCTGGCCATGACCTCGTTCTCCGCCCACTCCCTAAGGTTTTCGGCCAGAGAGAGGTCCATCTCCGTCGCCCACTCGCAGAGGAAGGGGAAAGAGTAGCTGTTTCCCATGAGAACCTCCTATTCCCGAACCGTCCAGATAAACGATAGAGCTCAGTCCTTCTTCTTTGTCGAGCAGCCGGTGCGGGCGGAAAATCTACCCCTACATACAAACAGCGGTCATCCGTACAGCAATGATATGCCCGGCTCCCTCCCCGGGCAATAAGGGATAACCCCCTTCCCTCCCGGGGGTTCTCACCCAGACGGACCCCCGCTCCAATCACCCTCTTTCCGGCGGGCGAGATGACGGGTCCTTTTTTCGGCCTCTTCTCGGAGGGTCGGCTGGACCGGCCCTCTAGCATCCCCGAAAAAGGCGTATTGCCAGCCCTTCTCCATGCCCGCGGACGGGACCGGCCCCGCATCTCTCCGATCCCGATATCCTCAGACGAAAGGTGACGCTTCAGGAGGACCATGGTCGTAGAGAACCAGGGCGAATCAGGATTCGGGACCCGACCCCACAAGTGCGCGGATGATGGAGGGGGCCGAGGCGGCGCTCTCGCCGTAACCGTCCGCCCCCAGGTCGGCGGCCAGGGCAGGAGTGAGAGGTGCGCCTCCCACGATCACCAGGGGGCATGGCTCAGTCTCCCGGGCCAGCTCCACCGTCCGTCGCATGGCCGGAAGGGTTGTGGTCATCATGGTGGAAAGCGCCAGTATCGCCGCTCCTCTTTTATGCAGCTCCTCTACGAACCTCTCCGGAGGAACATCGACTCCCATGTCCACCACCCGGAAGCCCTCGGCCTCGAGCATCACTTTTACCAGGTTCTTCCCTATTTCGTGCACGTCGCCCTTCACCACACCCAGGACGACCGTCGCACCCTCCCCCTCGGTGCTCTCGGAAGGTCGCAAGGCCGGGGCCACGGCGTGCATCCCCGCCTGCATGGCCTCCGAGGCCAGGAGGAGCTCCGGGAGGAAGTACTCGTGCCTCTCGTAGAGTTCTCCCGCCAGGCGCATCCCGCGGCAGAGTCCCTCTCTCAGGACTTCCCGGGGTTCCACTCCTCCCTCCAGGGATTTCCGGCACCTCGCCACGACCTCTTCTTCCAGGCCCTCCATGACCGCCCGCGCCAGGGCATCCAGCGATTCCTTCATCCCTGAGCCATCCACAGGCTATCCCTCCCTCAGGGGATATTTCCCATACATCTCCGCCGCCTTGACCAGGGCCAGGGCGTTCACCAGGTCCCCGTTAGGCGGATACTCGCAGGCCGGCGCCAGGACGTACCCCCCTCCCGGTGCCAGGACCTCCATCTGCCGTCGTGCCTTCTCCACGATCTCCCGGGGCGTTTCCAACAGCAGTGAATCGGTGGGTATCATTCCGGCTATGGCCGTTTTTCTTCCATACTTTTCCTTGAGCTCCTCCAGGCTGGAACAGTCGTCTGGGAGGTCGGCCAGGGAGACCAGGTGGGGACGTATGTACTCCAGTTGCAGGTCCAGGTAGGGCCGGGTCCCGCAGTTGTGGAGGGAGACCAGCGCTCCCCTGCGTCTCACCTCCTCCGCGATACGCCGCGCGTACACGCCTTCCATCTCCACCCACATCGCCCTGGACACCCCGGACTGGGAGGCGAAAAGGGTGTCCAGCATCACCGAGTCCACCCCTGCGTCGCACAAGGCCCGGGCGTAGTCCACCAGTACCTCGGTCACCACATCCAGGGCCGCCTTTACCTTCTCCGGGTATCTCAGGCAGTCCATGAACAGCCGCTGTGCGCCCCGCATCATGGCCAGCACCCCCAGGGGCCCGAAGACGAAACCGATCACCGGGTAGCGCAGGCGCGCTTTCCTGGAGAGCAGTTCCCCCATCCTGATGCACATCCCCATGCGCGGGGACCTGCGTGGGTCGAAGGGCTCCAGGCGTTCGTAATCCTCTACCGCTGATATGCGTGGACGGGTGTAGTCGGGGTGGGCGGTGTTGTCATCGGGGTACACCATCTCCTGCCCGAAATCGGCGGCCTCCACGGAGAGATCGATGGCCGTGTACAGGACGTCCCCGCCGAGGATCTCGCTTGCGGCCAGGTAAGCCTCGGCCGCCGATTCGGGGTGGCGTGAGAACTTCTGGTAGGATATTCCAGTCAGCCGGCGAGCGGCCCCCAGGAGGAAATGGGTCACGGGAACCCGGTCGGGCTCCTTGAAGAAGACCGCGCAGAGCACCCTCTCCAGGGGAAGGAGCTCCCCCAGCCTTCCGTGCAGGCGGAACAGGCCCGCCGCGGCGCGGAGCATCCCCTCGCTCGGTCTTAACGGGTGTCCCCGGAACCGTGGGTACATGGACATGTCGCCTTCCTACCCCCTTCTCACGGCTCATTCACAGGCCGGAAGGGCCATGAGGATTGGTGTGGAACCGTCCCCTGAACGGCGCGCACGCCCAACTCCCCGCCCGGCGGGAGGCTGGCCGCCTCGAGAACGGCGCCAGGCACCTCACGCTTTTGACCACCTCCACCACACGGGTGAACCTCTTAAGCCCTGCCCCTTTATACGCTCACTCTACGGAGTTGTCCTCTGGCCCTGCTTCCGCGGTCTGTAACATTCTTCCAGCACGGTCCTCTCTCGGCATCCCATCCACCGCCCGCCATCTTACGGCGTTCCTGCGCGGGGCTTGGCTCACGGGACTCTTTACGGTCCAGCGGCTCTCGTTCCGACCTCCATCGCTTTCCGGCCCTTGATTTCAACTCGGCCGCCCTCATCGTCTCGAGCGACTTTAACCCCTGGCGTGACGCTCGGCGGCGGCGCATCCCTTAGGCGCCCTCGTGGGCCGCTCCGACCGAAAATGCCCCTTCCGTAAACCGCTTCCGAGTGGGAGCCGCTCACTTCTGCACGGGTCAGTCGCGGATGACCTTGTCCCCGTAGCCCATCTCCTCCAGGACCTTGGGAAAGAGGTCGAAGGCCGGCCGCACCACCGGTAAAAGCTTGAGCATGGCGGTTATCTTGCCCCCCTGCTTTATCTTCCCCTTGGTCACCGCGGCCACCGGGTTCTCCCTGCCGTGCCAGAAGCTGTGCGAGAAGTCGGCCTCCTGCTTGGACCACACGTCTTCCTTGAGGTCGCAGGGCCCGAGGTAGAAGGTGCCGTAGAGCCCTTCCTCCGCCGGAGGGTTCTTGAGGTCAATGGTTATCTCCGCGTCGGGGTCGGTGTAGATGAACTTGATGATGATGCCCGCTTTGGCCATCTTGGGCCCGATCTTCTCGTCGCGCAGCACTTTGTCCAGGAAGTACCCATAGATCTCATAGAGCTGCTCCGCGTCCCTGTAATATTTTCCCATGCGCAACCCCCCTTCTCTCACCCCTGTCGTCCGCCGTCTCTTCCCGAATCCTCACCTGCCGGGCCGCTGGTCGAAGCGCCTCCCGAAGAGGAAGCTGGCCAGGGTGATGCGCAGCATCTGCACCGTGCCGCCGGCCACCCGCCAAGCCTTGGCGTCCCGGGCCATCCTCTCCACCGGGAAGTCCCTGCTGTAGCCGTAACCCCCGAAGACCAGCATGGCCGCGTTGGTCACCTCCACCACCATCTCGTTGGCGAAGCACTTGGCCAGGGAGGCCTCGTAAACGGAGGGCAGCCCCTGGCCCGCCCCGCAGGCCGCCCGGTAAACCAGCAGGCGCGCCGCCTCCAACTTCATGGCCATGTCCACGATCATGAACTGGACGTCCTGGAACTCGCAGATTGGACGCCCGAAGGCCCGGCGCTCCATGGCGTAGGCCTTGGCCTCCTCCAGCGCGCCACCCGCCACCCCCAGGCACATGGCTGCGTTCCCGCAGCGCTCGATGTCGAAGGTGAGCATGAGCTTGCTGAACTCGCCGGCCGGAAGGACCACGTTCTTCTTGGGCACCCGCACGTCCTCGAAGATGAGGCCGCAGGAGGGCATGCCCCGCAGCCCCATGAACTCCTCCTGTTTTCCGAAGGAGAAGCCGGGCATGCCCGCCTCCACGATTATCCCCCCGATGCCCTTGTAACCGGGAGTGTCCCCGAAACGTGTGTATACCAGGTAGTGGCTGGCCTCCCCGCCGCCGGTGACGAACACCTTCTGGCCGTTGAGGATGAGGTCGTCCCCGTCCTCCACCACGAAGGTCTTGAGCGAGGTGAGGTCCGAGCCGGCCTCCGGCTCGGTCATGCACACCGAGACGCTAAGCTCCCCCCGGCAGACCCCGGGGATGATGGCCCGCTTCTGCTCCTCCGTCCCGAAGAGGTCGATGACCCGTACCGCTCCCACGTTGGACTCGAAGACCGGGGCGGCGATCATGGGGCTGAACTTGGCCAGCTCCTCGATGGCCAGGATGGCGTTTATCGCCGGAGCCCCTCCGCCCCCGTACTCCGGGGAAAGCGTCATCCCCAGGAGGTCCATGTCCGCGAACTTCTTCATCAGGTGGTGGGGGAACTCGGCCTTGGCGTCAATCTCCATGGCCAACTGCTTGAAGTTCTCCCGCTCACCCATGGACCGGATGGTCTCGACCAGCAGCTTCTGCTCCTCGTTCAGGTTGAAGTCCATCTTCACTCCTTTCCTGCTCCGTCTCGGCTGCCTCAGACCAGGTCGGTCATCTTGCCTAGATCTTCCAATTCATCCAGGCACATTATCAGTTCCGCCAGCTCCTCCAGGCGCCGCCTGTCCCTCTCCCCGGCGAAACGGAAGAGCTTTCCCTTCACGTCCTCCTCCCCCATTGGGTCGCGGGGGTCCCCCTTGGGGATGTCCACCTGGCGGACCAGGCGCGTGCCGTCCCGCAGGGAGAGCTCCACGCGGCTGGCCGTCTTTTCCGGGTATACCTTCTGCAGGTCTTCGTCCAGCTCCACCCCCACCCGGGACATGAGCTCCCGCAGGACGGGGTCGGAGCGCCGTTCCGCGGTCAGCTGCCGGGGACCGAGCTCGCGGTCCAGGATAGCGGCGGCCACCACGTAGGGGATGGAGAACTGGGCGGAGACGAAGGTCTCGTTCTCCCCCAGCCCCTTGCCCACCGCCACCACGGCTATGGCGTAGGTGAAGACCTCCACCTTCTCCACCTCCGCTGGTCCCAACTCCCGTTCCTGGAGGAGCTCCAGCAGTGCCTGGACCGCCCCGTGGGTGTGGCGGCACGCGGAATAGGGCTTGAGATACATGTCCAGGATGGTGTAACGCTGCCCCAGCCCTTCGGTGATCCTCTCCAGGTTGGGCTCCCCCCGCACGGTTATCTGGGTGAAGCCGCCCTTGAGCTCCGAACCCTCCAGCACGTAGGGCGGCCCGGTGATGCCCGCCCGGGCCAGGTAGGCCGCGGAGACCCCGGCCAGGGCTCCCTGCCCTCCCTGCAGTATCTTCGCCGTGAAGCCCCCCATGAGGGCCTCGGCCATGGAGAGGGGCGCCAGGTAGCCGGCGATACCCAGGGCGTGCAGCGTCCCCTCCTCATCCAGGTCCAGCAGCCGGGCCGCGGCGGCCGCGGCCCCGAAGGTCCCGCATGTCCCGGTGGGAAGGAACCCGGACAGGGTGTGCAGGGGATGTACCGCGCTGGCCACGCGGTTGGCCACCTCATAGCCGGCGACCATCGCTTCCAGGAATTCCCTTCCCCTTCTCCCCTCCGCCTCGGCCACCGCCAGGGCGGCGGGCATGACCGCCGAGACCGGATGGTTGCCGCCGTAGCGCAGCCCGTCCTGGGCCTCGATGGACTCCGCCAGTGTGCCGTTGACCAGGGCGGCGAGAGGAGCCGCCGTGCGGTAACCGCAGGCCAGCGCCGCGGCCTCCGGGGCGGCGCGCAGGGAGCGGACGAACTCCGCCACCGCCCTGACCTCGGCGAGCTCCAGGGACCCATAGACGTTGGCTATGAAATCCAGTGCGCATATCCTGGCCCGCTTTCGCACCTCCTCCGGCAGGTCCTCCCACCTCAGGCTCCGGCAGAACCCGGCCAGCCTCCGCGTCTCCTCCAACCCTCTCACCCCCTCGCCTCTATTCCCCCGCGGGCAATTCACTCTGCTCGCCATCCCCTCCACTCTTCGGGGGGATCCACAAAACCCGCTTTCACCACCGTCAGCTTCCCCACGCCTCCACGCCGGACATCTCCGGAGCCCGGCGAGAACGTTTTTCCCGTCCCTCCCAAGGCTTTTCTGGCCCCTTCTCCGCCCTCGGCCTTTCCGGCAGTGAAGGCCCCGGTTGCGCTTCGCGGGCCATCACACGTACCCCCGCTTGAGGTAGATGGTGATCATGCGCATGGGGTCGATAATCTCCCGGATGGCCCGCAGCTCCTCCGCCGTCGGCGGAGGCGTCTCGCGAACGTCGGGGGCCACCTTCAGGTCCCAGGGCGTGTTCTCCAGTATCTCCTCCACGGTGTGCCCCGGGTGGTAGGACTCCAGGTAGGCCTCCTTGGTCTCCTTGTCGAAACGCAGCACCGCCTTGTTGGTGATGATCACCTCCGGCCCCTGGTCCTCCGGGAGCCCCCACTTGGCGCGGGCCCCCGGCCCGTCGATGTATCCCGGGGTGGTGATGAAGTCCACCCGCTCCGCCAGCCGCCGCTTGTCGTGCAGGGCGATTATGAGCACCCGCTTGGCCAGCAGTCCTATGGGGTTGGCCCCGCCGCTTCCCGGCAGCCGGCTCTTGGGGTTATGGTAGTCCCCTATGACCGTGGTGTTGATGTTCCCGTATTTGTCCACCTGGCTCCCGGAGAGGAAGCCCACGTCCACCTTCCCCCCCTGGAGGAACATCCCCATGACGTCGATGAGGGAGCCGATGAAGGCCGCCCCCGGGTTGAGGCAGGGGTCCCCCACGGAGAGGGCGGGGCGCTTGGGCTGGGCGTCGTAGACGCCCGATTCCTGCATCATGCGGGCGTTGGGGGCGTGGGTGTACTTGGCGATGTTGGCGGCCACGCTGGGAAAGCCGGTGCCCACGATGACCAGGTCCCCGTCGCGTATCTCCCTTGCCCCGCAGCAGGCCATCAGCTCGGGCTTGATGTAGTCCAGCTCGGCGGCGCTCATCCTCTCACCTCCCGCGGCCTCAGTAGGCGTAGCTCACCGGATAGCTGTAGTCGAAGTCCGCCCACAGCCCCCGGAACTGGGCGTACCCGAACCTATCGATGTAGTGCTGGATGTAGGCGGTGCGGTCCTCCACCCCGTAGACCCACTCCTCGAGGAAGGCCCGGAAGCCCTCCTCCGTGTTGGAGGCCTGCTGGTAAAGGCTCCCGAACATGAAGTCCACGTCGTAGAAGCCCGGGGTGTAGCCGGGATGGGCCCCGAAGGGCTCCTCCACCACGGCCACCACGCGGAAGTCGGGGACGATGGTCCGCGAGGGGTCCTTGCCGATGACCTCGCGGGAGACGACCCTCTCGCAGGTGACGATGACCTTCTCCGCCGCGTTGGCCCCCCACTTGCAGTCGCCCTCGATGCCCCACACCTGGGCGTTGCCGTTCTCGTCCGCCTGCTGCACGTGGATGATGGCCACGTCCGGTTTCAGTGCCGGCACCACCAGGGTGGGGGTGCCGTCGAAGGGGTTCTCGATGACCTTGTACTTGCCCTCCCCCATGAAGGACTTGACGTTGAGGAGGTCGGATCCCACCATGTCCTTCACCGGGATGAAGGGCATGCCCAGGGCGCCGGCCATGAGCATCATGGGCAGGGAGAGGT
>JACVJH010000066.1 GCA_015711895.1 Candidatus Solincola tengchongensis
AGGCGGAGAGGTGGCCTTCCTCTACCTCCACCAGCGGTGGTTCCTGTTCGCGGCAGATATCCTGAGCGAAGGGGCAGCGGGGGGAGAAGTAGCATCCGGGCGGGAGGTTTATCAGGCTGGGGGGAGCACCGCCGATGGTCAGCAGCCTCTCCTTCCTCTCGTCCAGGCGAGGGACGGAACGCATGAGGCTCCAAGCATATGGGTGCTTGGACCGGTAATAGACCTCGTCAACGGCCGCGTACTCCACAACTCTGCCGGCGTACATGACCAGCACCGTCTCCGCAACCCCCGCGACCACCCCCAGGTCGTGGGTGATGAGCATCACGGAAAGACCTATTTCCTTCCTCAGGCGGCCGAGTAGCTCCATGATCTGGGCCTGGATGGTGACGTCCCGGGCGGTGGAGGGCTCGTCGGCGATGAGCAGCTTGGGCTCGCAGGAGAGGGCCATGGCGATCATGGCTCGCTGGCGCATGCCCCCGGAGAACTCGTGGGGATACATACGGTAGCGTTCCCGGGCTTGGGGTATCTCCGCCATCTCCATGAGCTCGATGGCCCTTTCCTTGGCCTCCTTACGCGAGAGCCCCAGGTGGAGCTGCACCGCCTCCCGTATCTGGTCCCCCACGCGGAAGACGGGGTTGAGGGAGGTCATGGGGTCCTGGAAGATCATGCCAATATGGTTGCCCCGGACCTGGCGCATCTCCGCATCGCTCAATCGGAGCAAATCGCGCCCCTCGAAGACCGCCTCGCCGCCCTCGATCTTCCCCGGGGGATCGGGAACCAGCCGCATCACCGAGAGGGCGGTGACCGTCTTGCCGCAACCCGATTCGCCCACCAGGGCCAGGGCTTCTCCTCGGTGGACCCGAAAAGAGACGTCGTCCACGGCCTTGACCACTCCGGCCGGGGTGTGGAAATAAGTGCGCAGGTTGCGTACTTCGAGGAGGACATCGCGTGCGCCGTCCATCTCAGATACTCCCCCTCAGGCGCGGGTCCAGGGCGTCGCGAAGCCCATCGCCCAGCAGGATGAAGGCCAGCACGCTCAGCACGATGGCCGTCCCCGGGATGAACATCATCCAGGGATGGGTGTTGTAGAAGGGCAGGTACTCGGCGAGCATGTTCCCCCAACTCGGCGTGGGAGGCTGCTGCCCCAGGCCCAGGAAGGCCAGCCAGGCCTCGGCCAGGATAGCGCCGCCCACGCTCATGGTGGCGTAGACGATTATGGGCTGGATGGCGTTGGGCATGATGTGCCTCCAGATGATGCGGGAATGGGTGGCCCCCAGGGCCCTGGCCGCCTCCACGTATTCGTTCTCCTTCACGGAGAGGATGGAACCCCGGAAGATCCTGGCGATGGTCGCCCAGCCAAGGACCCCTATGGCGATGAAGACGTTTATCAGCCCCGGCCCCAGCACGGTCATGATGGCTATGGCTCCCAGCACGGTGGGGAAAGCGAAAAAGACGTCGGCGGAGCGCATGATCACGGAGTCCGCCCAGCCCCCGAAATAGCCGGCCAAGGCCCCGAAGAATAGGCCGAGCACAAGGGAGATGGCCACGGCGACGATGCCCACTTCCACCGATATGCGGCTCCCGTATATGAGTCGTGAGAGTATATCCCGCCCCAGATCGTCCGTTCCCAGCCAGTGCTTCCCCGAGGGAGGCTGCTTCACGCCGCCGGGGGTCCTTATCTCCACCTGCTCGATGGGATCGTAAGGGGCCAGAAAGGGCGCGAAGAGGGCCACCAAGACGAGGAAGACGATGATGGCCAGCCCTGCCATGGCCATCTTGTTGTGACGCAGCCGGTACCACACGTCCCTCCACAACGCCGTGCGCCCATGCACCCTCTCCTTCTCCAGCTCGGCCTCGAACTCCTCGACCTCAGGGCCCAGGAACTCCGGCTGTTCCTTGCCGGGGAGGTAATCCTCAGGTCTCTTCCTGTCCGTCAAATCAGGTCACCTCCGGGGCCTCCCCGAGGCGGATGCGGGGGTCGAGGAAAGCGTAAGAGATGTCCACGAGCAGGTTGATGGCCACGAAGATGAGCACCAGGATGAATACCAGGCCGATGACCATAGTGTGGTCACGCTGGATGACGGCGAAATACAGCTTATGGCCCACTCCCGGCCAGTTGAAGATCATCTCCGTGAGCACGGCCGCCCCGATGAGCACCCCGAAGTCTATGCCCAAGTAGGTGACCACGGGGATGAGGCCGTTCTTCAGGGCGTGCTTGTAGATCACCTTGCGCTCCGATAGCCCCTTGGCGCGGGCGGTGACGATGTAGTCCTGGCGCAGCACCTCGAGCATGGAAGAACGTGCCAGGCGGGCTACATAGGCGGTGGAAATCGCGGCCAGCGCCGTTGCGGGCATCACGTAATAGGGTATGGAGCCCAGAAGACCGGTGCCCGGGGGCGGGGCCCCCGAGGGAGGGAACCAGTGCAGCCACTGGGAAAAGAAAAGCTGCATGAGGCGACCAATCCAGTAGATGGGCATGGCCACCAACACCGAGGTGCTGATGGTCACCAGCACGTCCAGGAAAGAGTAGCGGAAAACGGCGGAGATGACCCCGGCCAGGATGCCGAAGACGACGATGATGATCTCCGCGGCGATGGCCAGCTTCACCGACCAGGGCAGGCTCTCCCCGATGATCTCCATCACCGGCCTCTTGTAGGTGAAGGAGTCGCCGAGCTCCAGTCGCGGCAGGCCCTTGAGATATATCCAGAGTCGCGTGAGCCAGGGCTTGTCCAGGTTGAACTTCTGCCGTATGTTCTCCAGGGTCTCCTCCGAGGCGCCCTTGGGTGCGCGCATGCGGGCCACGTCACCGGGGAGTGAGGCCATGAGGAGGGAGATGACCAGAATGACTCCGATGACCACGATCACCGTCTGGTAGAACCTTCGCAGAATAAAAAGAAGCATCCTATCTCGCTGTCTCTCCTTCCCGCCCTTCCGGGCACCGATAAAATTTAGCATAAGTGAAGGGGGCCCGCAAGGAAACCCCGCAGGCCCCCCAAACCATCGTCGATTACTCGGTCGTGGCCGCCTTCTTAAAGTACACCAACTCCAACGGCGTGAGGTCGTCGGGCGTTCTGATGTACCCCCCGACCTTGTCGGAGTACACGCGAGAGGTCTTGTAGAACATCAGAGGGATGATTGGCGCGTCCTCCAGGATGAGCTTTTCCGCCTTGCGATAGAGCTCGATCCTCTCGTCCTCGTCGGGGGTGCTGCGGGCCTTGAGCAGAAGCTCGTCCACCTCGGGGTTCTTGTACTGGGTCATATTGTCCACGCCCGCGTTCTCCGAGTAGAAGAGCGGGTAGAGGAAGTTGTCCATGATCGGGTAGTCGGCCAGCCAGCCGAGGCGGAAGAAGGTTATCTGCTCTCCCTGGATGAGGTCCAGGTAGGTGCCCCATTCGTACCCCTCGATCTTGAAGGAGACACCCACGTCCTTGAGGTTGGACTGGATGAACTGAGCGATGGTGTCATGGCCCACGCCGGTGTTGTAACCCAGGGTGAGCTCGGGCAGTCCCTGGCCGTTGGGGTAGCCGGCCTCCTCCAGGAGCGCCTTGGCCTTCTCGGGATCATAGGTGTACTCCATGGCCCCGGCCTGGTAGCCAGGGATGCCCGGAGGCACGATTCCCGTGGCCGGCACGCGCTGGCCCTCCATGACCACACTGCACAGGGTCTCGCGGTCCACGGCGTAGTTGAAAGCCTGGCGCAGGGCCTTGTTGTCCTTCCACGGGGCCACGTTCATGTTGAAACCGTAGTAGTAAATACCCAGCATGGGCTTGAAGATGGCCCTCTCCCCGTACTCCGCCGCTGCGGCCTCGAACTGCCCCTGCGGTATCTGGGCGTCGTGGAGGGTCCCCGCCTTGAAGTCCTGGTAGGCTGTCTCGTCGTCCTGGTAGATCTTGAAGACCACCTTGTCCAGGTGGGGCTTGTTCGCCCCGTAGTAGTCGGCGAACTTCTCCACCACGATCTGCTGTTCGTGGGTCCAGCTCACGAACTTGAAGGGGCCGGTCCCTACGGGGTGTTCGCTGAAGTTCTCGCTCCCGTACTGCTCCACCACTTCCTTGGGGATGGGCGAGAAGACGGGGTGCGCGGTGTGATAGACGAAGTCCGCGTAGGGGTACTCGAGGGTCACCTCCAGGGTGTAGTCGTCGAGGGCCTTCACCCCGGCGAGCGAAGTGGCTGTCTTGTCCTCATTGAACTCCTTGAAGCCCTTGATCGGGGACATGTGATAGGCTACCTCGCTGGCTGTGGCCGGGTCGCAGACGCGGTTCCAGGAATAGACGAAGTCCTGGGCCGTGCATTCCCGGCCGTTGTGGAACTTGACCCCTTTCTTGAGGTGAAAGGTGAAAACGGTGGCATCATCGTTCACCTCGTAGGATTCGGCCATGGCCGGGACCAACTCCATGGTCTTGGGGTCGTTGTCCATAAGGCCGTCGAAGATCTGCTTTCCCACCTCGATACCCTGGGATTCCTGGAGTTGTGCCGGGTCCAGGGATACGGGGTCGGCAGTGAGGCAGTAATTGAAGGTCCCTCCCTCCTCTATCTCCTCGACCGCCTTCTTCTCTTCCTTTCCGCAGCCCCCTATGGTCATGACCAGCCCCACGAGAAGGGCCGTGATCAGAACCGCGATGAGGATAAAACCGCTCTTTTTCATGCAGGACCTCCTTGGAAAATCAGCTCCCGCACCACGGGAGTTAAAACGGCGGCTTACCACTCGTTCAATCCCCTCTCTCACCCCCTTTTCGGATCACCTTCGCGGCATCCGGCCGCAAGTCAAATGCGGCAGGCGGATTCGAATCGCGGATTTACGCGCTTCCGCTCACCTCCCTCCTCGCGTCCACGCTCCCTCGTCTGAACAAGAACGACGTCCTCTTCGAGCTTTTTCCGGCCGTCACGATCCCTTTTCCCCTACGGCCCACGCTGTAATTATAGTTTTTTAGCTCACCCTGCGCAAAACATAGGGTTCACACGGCATTAACCAAGCCTCGAGCGGGCACGTTGGCGGCGACCCCTTATATGCCGGTGGAGCCGAACCCGCCCTCGCCGCGGGCCGTGTCCTCAAGCTCCTCCACCTCCAGGACCTCGGCCCTTTCCACCCTCTGGATGACCATCTGGGCGATGCGGTCCCCCTTTCTCACCCGGAAGGGTTCCCCTCCCAGGTTGACCAGGATGACCTTGACCTCCCCCCGGTAATGGCAGTCGATGAGGCCGGGGGTGTTGACGATGCTTATGCCGTGCTTGGAGGCAAGCCCGCTCCGCGGCTGTACGAAGGCGGCGTACCCTTCGGGCAGGGCCATGGCGAAACCGGTGCTTACGAGCGCCCTCTCGCCGGGCTGCAGCACCACCTCCTCGGCGCTGCGGATATCCAGCCCGGCGTCCCCGGGATGGGCGTAGGAGGGCAATTCCACGTCCGGGCGAAGCCGCTTGATGCGCAAGGGAACGGTCCCCGTGACCCGGTCGCTGACCCTCTCCCATTCCAACAGGGGGACGAGGTCGTATATCCCCAGGCGTTCCCGCAGCGCCCGCAACTCCTCCACCAGCCCCTCCCCGGACAGTTCCTTCACCAGGAGGCTTCCCTCCAGCTCCACCTGGAAGCCCTTGCCGGGGGCGAACTCATAGACCACACGGTAAACTCCCCTCTCTTTCTCACGGTACCCGGCGCCTGCGAGATCGTAGGGGACGATCTCGTAATTCAGGACCGTCTCGCCCTTCAGCACCACCCGCACGCTTTCCGGATAGACGAAAATGCGGGGAGGGCTCGAGCGGTAGAAGCAGGGCAGGTATACGGCTGCGGGGTGTTCATTCCATATCTCTTCCAGCTTGTGCAGCATCCCCGCCAGCTGTTCGTCCATCTTCGCCCTCTCCATGAAGCGTCCCTCCTCATGCGGCCCTGGTGGCCTTCCCGCGACCCCAACACGCTTCCCATCGCGTCATCCCAAAGGTGTCATCTTGTGCGTGCGGCCCTGGCGGCCTTCCCGCGACCCCAACATGAGATCTGGAACCCATGCAGAGCACGGAGAACGATCGATCTGGCAACCATCACCCGTTTCTCGCTCGCCGGCGCCCCCCGAGAACCAACACCTCCCCGGAAGCGCTGGACCAAGCCTTCCCGGAATAAAATTCCTTGCTGGCCTTCTCCCTCCATCCCCTTGGAGATGACCTGCCGGCGTTTCATCGCCTCCGGAAACTCCCTCCATGCCCTTCCAGGGCCTGCCTTTCCCCGCTATCACGAAGTCACTCCTCCACCAGGGCCACCGCCCTTATCCACCCCGCGCTGGCCCTCTTTATCTTTATAGGGAAACAGAAGAAGGTGAAGCCGTAGGGCGGGAGCTGGTCGAGGTTCGCGAGTTTCTCGATGTGGCAGTAACCCTTATCGATGGAGGCGAAATGGCCTTCCCAGATGAGGGAGGAGTCCCCGGTCTCCTGGAAATCTTTGGCTATGATGGGAAGAGGGCGGTCCCAGGACCAGGCATCGGTCCCCGTCACCCTTACCCCGTGCTCCAGTATCCAGAGGGTGGCTTCCCGGCTCATGCCGCAGCCCTTGACCAGGTACTCGGGCTTGCCCCAGTACTTGTCCGCGCCGGTCATGACCAGTACTATATCCCCCTCCTTAAGGCGGTAACCCATCTTCTGCAGGGTTTCCTCCACGTCCGCCGCCGTCACCCGGTATCCGTCCGGGAAGTGGCGGAAGTCGAGCACCACGCCGGGACCCATGCACCACTCCAGTGGCACCTCGTCGATGGTCAGGGCCGGCTCCCCCCTGTCCATGGTGGGATGGTAATGCCAGGGGGCGTCCAGGTGAGTGCCGGAATGGGTGGACAGGGAGACGAACTCCACTGCCCATCCCAGTCCCCCCGGCAGATCACTGCCGGGGTCTATTCCCGGAAAGAAATCGGCCATGGACGCCGCCCCCGTGGCGTGATCGACATAGGTGATCCGGGGAATCATCATGGGAGGGTCGGAGGGTAGATCGTTCTCTATGTCGATGCTCAGGTCGATCAGACGCCTGGCCATCGTCGCCTCACTTCCAACCGTTCTGGGGCTTTGGCCGCCCCGGACCGACGCGACGCCCCCTCTCCGCATCCCCTGCCGTCCCGCCGCGCAACCGGCCGGGTCGCTCCGATGCGATTAATATAACCACAAACGGAGACAACGATAAACGCGCCACCTCATGCCTGAACATCGAGAGATAGCTCGCTTCGTCCTGTCTACCTTTCTCCTGTCCTGCCAGGCTTACAGAGTGGTCTATCGGCCTTTTCAACCCGAAAAGCGCCCACCGAAACGATACCGATACGGCATTTCTCAAACCCTCCCGATTTCACCTTAACCGAATCCTAACCCTTGCCTAAGAGGGACTTAACGGCAGTGGTGGAGATTGTTAAACAGGCGAGGCGAATACTGGGGCGGAGCGCCGGCAGTGGCGGAGGGAGGCCTGATTAAAGGGGTCGCTCCCGTTTCTTGCGGGACGGAAGTGGCACGGAGGCCCTCCCCCGAGGGCGAGGATCCGGATGGAGGTGAGGCCAAAGACGGTTACAGAAAATACCATTCAATCACGATATAAGTCAAAGGTGCCGAGGATACGAAGGAGGAAAGGCCATGAAAGACCAACCTGTGGAAGGGAGGGGGAGAAAGAGGCGCAGGGTCAAGGCGTTGGTCATCACCGCTTCCATCCTCGGGACGGCGGCGCTCGCGGTGGTCCTGGCGATAGCTCTCGGGGTGGGCCACGGAGAAAAGGCGGAAAAACCCGAAGGTGATTCCCAGGAAGAGATCATGGAGACCTACGAGGAGGTCAAGGAGCAGGCGGAGAAGGCCATGCAGGAGATGGAAGACCTTTCCACAGAGGAGGCCACTTCCCATCCTGAAACTTACGAGCAGGATCTGCAGGAGGCGGAGGAGGCCTTCGACGAGCTCTACAGGGAACTCGAGCAGGCCACGGACTATACGGTGGAGCTCGGCGAGGAATATATGGAGCTGTACGACTACATCTGGGATTATTACGATTACCTCTACGACCTGACAGAGCAAGCGGCCCAGGAGATAGACTACCTCCTGGCTTTGGTCCCCTCCCTGGACCAGATCCAAGGGCTGGAGGAGACCGTCAAGCGCCTGGAAAACCTGCCCAAAGGTGGCAAGCTCGGCGAACTCTCCACCCAGCTGACGAAATACGCCCAACAGGCGCTCTCCGGTGTCCAGTCGGCCAAACCGCCTGCCTCTATGGGCGCTTCCGGGGAGGAACTGACCGCTCTCTTCGAGGAGCTGCAATCCCTTGCCCAGAAGACCGCACAGTCACTCGCCGGCGGCAACACCTCGGCCATCCAGTCCCTGGCCGACGAGATAACCTCCACCATAGCCGACATCGAGGGGCAGCTGAGCTCCGCCGCCGCCTCTCTCATCTCCAGCTACGAGGCGGTGGTCGGCCAGCTGGAGGCGGCCATAGAGTCCGCGCTTCCCTGAATGAGGTAAAAGTCGACAGGCGCCCGGGGCCCCACACGCGGGTCCCGGGCATCGACTCTCCACGGCGAATGGCAGCATATGGGTTCGAGGAAATCCTCACCGAAGAAGTTGAAAGCTCGAGGGTTTTTGCCGGCGTCCCATGTGTCCCTCGAGCCTTCAACCGGTAAGGGGGGCTCCGTTAAAGATCTCTCCAAACGTCATGCTCCCATGACCTTTAAGACAGGCTTGCGGTCTTCTATCCCCAATATGTTCCTCACCATGCCCAACAGCATGTCCAGCTCGAATGGTTTGGTGAGGTAGTGGACGACACCAGCCTGGGCGGCTTTTTCCTTGAGCTCGTCGTAGGGGAGGGCGCTCAGGAAAAGCACCGGGATGTTGAAGGTCTTGGTGGATGAGCGAAGCTTCTCCACCACGTTGAGGCCGTCTCCGGCAGGCATGCGCACGTCCAGGACGATGAGGTCCGGGTGCTCCTTGTGGGCGCGCATGACCGCGGAAACGCCGTCGAAGGCCGCGCATACCTGATAACCCTCGGCCATGAAGTTTATGCTCAGGATGCGCACCAGCTCCTCGTCGTCGTCCACGATGAGTATCTTCTTCCGCTCTTCCATCTCGAGCCCCCTTCCTCTGTATCCACCGGTGCTTTCTCAATCGGAGACGAGGAAGACAACGCGTATCCCTCCGGAGGATGATTTAGGGGCGCCGGAAGTCCTGCCCGCACCACGAAGCAATTTGAACCTCAGCGCGGCTCTTCTCGAATTCGACAGGTGTGAGAAAAACCGAGACGTCCTCGCACGGGACGACCGTCCGGAGAAGCACTTGGGGCAAGAAGCGGGTGGGCCCATGACGTGCGATCCGGCATCCATTACGGCAGTTTGACGGATTGCGGGGACAATGCGAGTGCGGGGAAGAGCCTTTCGACCCCCCAAACGAAGGCGCCATCCTGAAGGACGGCCCGCATGAGCCAATGCGGCTTTAATCTCGAGGCTTCTTGTCCAGCGGAGTAATCTCTGAAAGCTGATAGCGGAGAGCAGGAGTGCTTACCGCTTCTGGAACACATGCTTCTTGTCCAGCGGGGTAATCCCTGAGAGCTGAAAGTCCCGGATGCCGGAAGGCTCGCCGATTCACACACCGGAGGCCCCACCGGGATGGGTTCAGCTGGCGGGGATCACCTCTATGCGCAGGTCGCCGCCATCCACCAGCTCCCACGAGGATTCGCCCTTTCTGCCGGTGGCCAACTCGAATATCCCCAGCGCCAGCCCCACCAGGTATTCGGGCAGGGCGGGATTGGCCACCACCGCCTCCATCCTCTCCGGGGACAGCGAGAGAGCGGTGAGCAGCCCCAGGCCTCGTATGGCGGCCCGCACCCGCAACCCCTCGAACCCACTTCGCGCCTCCTCCACGCCCATGGCCTCCAGGGTGTTCCTGCGCTCCGCGTCGATGACCGTGGGGGTGACCCGCTCCCCGAGCTCGTGCCTCAGTTCGTCGAATACGGCGCGCAGGGCCGCAGTGCCGAAGAAGGCCAACCTCCTGCCGCTCTCCGTATCCCGGATGATGCCCCGGGAGAGGTCCCAGGAGAAACGGACCAATTCCCTCGGCGCTCCGCATTCCGGACAGGGTGTATAGGCGAGGTCTCCCTCCCTGCGCGGCGGACCGTCCTGGACATGGAAGTACTCTTCCTCCAGCTTCTCGTCGCTCACGGTGACGTCGATCTGGTGGCGGCGCTCGTCGAGTGCCTGGTAGGTGAGGGAGGCCCACCTCCTCTCCAGGACCTCCGCCGCGCCCTTGAAGTCCCCGCAGAAGAGGGGGAGCGAATAGGGGTCCTCGATGAACACGGTCACCCTCTCCGGCCTTCCCCGACGGGGGTACTGCCCTCCGAGGGTTATCTTCCCGTAACCCATCACCAGCCCCTGAGCCTCGATGGCGGACATCAGCGCCCGGTAACCTACAAGGCGTGCGGCGAGGTTGACGTACCAGGGCAGGGTGCGGTGCAGGAACGCCCTGGTGGCCCGGCTCTTGGAGGCTATCACCAGCTCCCAGACATGCTCCTCGGTGACCCCCAGGGCCTCGGAAAGCGCTTTCCACATGCGGTCCAGGTTATCGGATTCGAAGAAGATCAAACGGTGCGCCGGATCCCTCACCTGGGTTATGGTCCCGTTGCCGTTCCAGCGCATGTTGCGCGAGATGCCCAGCGGCACCCCGCATCCCGAACAGGTCCTGATGGCTTTCATCTTCACCCCCCGTCCCGCAAGGCCGCTCAGGCCCCGATGTAGGCTTTCTTGACCTCCTCGTTGCCGGCCAGTTCACCGGCGCTTCCCTGGAGGACGATGCGTCCGTTCTCCAAAACGTAACCCCGGCTGGAGATGGAGAGGGCCATGCCGGCGTTCTGCTCGGACAAAAAGATGGTCACCCCACGGCGGTTGATGTCCGCGATGGTCTCCATTATCCGCGTCACCACCAGGGGGGCCAGACCCAGGGAAGGCTCGTCGAGCAGCAGGAGGCGCGGCCGGGACATGAGGGCTCTGGCGATGGCCAGCATCTGCTGCTCACCGCCGCTCAGGGTGCCGGCATCCTGCTCGCTGCGCTCCTCGAGGATGGGAAAGAGCTCAAAGACCTCCCGCAGCGCGGCGGCCACCTCTTCCTTCTCCTTGTACCTGGTATAGGCTCCCATCATGAGGTTCTTCCTCACCGAGAGACGGGGGAAGAGCTTGCGGCCCTCCGGGCACAGAGAGATCCCCATCCTCACTATCTGGTCCGGCCTGCTCCTGCTGATGACCTCACCCTGGAAGGTTATGCTTCCCCGCGTGGGCCTGATGAGGCCGCATATGGTCTTGAAGAGGGTGGACTTCCCGGCGCCGTTGGCCCCCAGCAGGGTGACCAGCTCCCCCTCTTCGATGCGCAGGGAGACCCCGCTTATGACCTCATGTTTGCCGATGTAACAGTAGACGTCGTCCATCTCAAACATGGCACTCACCCAGGTATGCCTCGATGACCTCCGGGTTCTCGCAGACCTCCTGCGGGAGCCCGTCGGCTATCTTCACCCCGAAGTTCAGGACCACCAGGCGGTCCGCCAGTTTCATTATCATGCGCATCTTGTGCTCTATGACGCATACCGTCACGCCCCTATCGCGGATACGGGCGATGAGGTCGATGATGGCTTCCGTCTCCCCCATGCCCACGCCGCCCGTGGGCTCGTCCAGCAGGAGGAGCTTGGGCTCACCCATGAGGGCCACCCCGATGGCCAGCCTTTTCTGAGCCTCCTGGGGGATGGAACCCGCCGGCTGGTCGGCGTATTCCCCCAGTCCGGTGAAGGCCAGTACCTCCATGACCTTCTCCGCGGTCTCCCTCTTCTCCCTCCTGGCCCGAGGCGTCTGGAGGATCACGTCCCAGAGGCCGGAACTGGTGCGCATCCTCCTCCCGATGATCAGGTTCACGTAGACCGGCAGCTCCTCGAAGAGGGCGGTGGTTTGGAAGGTGCGGGCTATGCCCGCCTGGGCCACCCGGTAAGGCCTCCATCCCGTTATATCCCGCCCGTCGAAGATGATACGCCCCTGGTCCGGAGGGAGAAGGCCGCTTATGAGGTTGAACAGGGTGGACTTCCCGGCCCCGTTGGGTCCGATGATCCCCAGGATGGAACCCGTCTGGACCTCGAAATCAACCTTGTTCACCGCCACCAGGCCGCCGAACATCTTGGTGAGACCCTCCACGCGGAGCAGGGTCATCCCTCCACCACCTCCTCCCCCGCCTTACGGCGTGCTCGATTCTCCTTCAACCATTTCCACAGCCGCTCGACCCCCCCGGCCACGCCGCGGGGGAAGAAGATGATGACCAGGATGAGGAGCAGCCCGAAGATGGCATACCGGTATTCACCCACTGCCTTCTCAATGTGCTCCAGAAGATAATAGAGCCCCATGGCTCCTATCACCGGCCCGGAGAGGGTGGCCGCCCCGCCGATGAGCACATATACCAGCAGGTTGAAGGAGTAGGTGTAGCTGGTGATCGTGTAGTCCAGGTGCCCATTCTCCAGGGCCAGCAGCGCGCCGGCCAGTCCCACCAGGAAACAGCTCGCGGTGAAGGAGAGGAGCTTGTAGCGGAAGGCGTTGATGCCCACCGCCTCCGCCAGGCCCTCGTTGCTCCTTATGGACATGAAGGTCACGCCCAGAAGGGACTTGACGATCATGCGCACCACCAAAAGGACCAGGACCAGGGCGGCGAGCACGAAGTAATAGCGGGCCCACCGCTGCACCAGGAACCCCGGCTTGGGTACCGCCTGTCCCTGGTATCCACCCGAGAGCCAGGTCCAGTTCTCGAAGACCTTGAAGACGATGACGTTGAAACACAGGGTCACGATGGCGAAATAGGGGCCGCGCGTGCGCAGGGAAGGCAGCCCGACCAGCAACCCCAGGAAAGCGGGGACCAGACCGGCCACCAGGAGGGAGGGCCAGAAATTCCAACCCATCCTGCCGGTGAAGATGCCGAAGGCATAGGCACCGATGCCCAGGAAGGCCCCGTGGGCCAGGGAAGCCTGTCCCGTGTAGCCGAGGATGAGGTTGAGGCTCACGGCGGCCACTGCCCAGGCCAGGGCCAGTGTGAGCACCCGGAGCTGATACTTCTCCAGGCCCAGCCAGGGCAGAGCCACGGCCAGACCCAGGACGATGAGGAGGAGCAGCGGTTTGGCGATCTTCTTTACCCTTTCCATCATCTACGTCCCCCCTCAATCCCTGCCCCGGAAGAGCCCCGTGGGCCGCACAGCCAGGATGATGATCAGCACCGCGAAGGCGAAGACGTCCTTGTAGGCGGAGGACACATAAGCGATGGCCATGGCTTCCAGGATCCCCAGCAGATACCCGCCCACGATGGCTCCCTGCATGCTCCCCAGGCCGCCCAATACCACGATGACGAAGGCCTTGAGGATGAGGACGCTCCCCATCTCCGGGGCGATGAAGGCCAGGGGGGCCATGAGCACCGCCGCGGCGGCGGCCAGGGAGGTGGCGATGGCGAAGGTGAGCAGGGAGATACGGTTGACGTTTATCCCCACCAGGGCGGCGCCCTCGCGGTTCTGGGCCACGGCCTCGATGGCCGTTCCCAGCCTGGTCCTCTTGATGAACAGGTGGAGGAGGAGCACTAGCAGGGCGGCCCCCACGATGACGATGAGCCTCTGCGCCTCCATGCTCACCCCGCCAACGGCGAAAACCTTGTCCACGGGCTTGGGGACGCTCAGGGACTTGGGCTGGATCGCCCTGACCATGGTCTCCAGGAAAAGTATGAGCCCTATGGCGGCGATGAAGGTGTTGATGTGCGGCTGGTCACGAAGGGGGCGGTAGACCAGCCTTTCAACGACGATCCCCCCCAAGGCTAGGGCGATCATGCACAGCGGAAGGGCCAGCCAGTAGTTCACCTTGGCCAGCACCATGAGGATGTATAGGAGGTAGGCACCCAGCATGTACAGGTGGCCGTGGGCGAAGTGGGAGATGTCCAGGATCCCGAAGATGAGGGTCAGCCCCAGGGCCACCATCACGTACTGGCTTCCGAGCTGGATGCCGATGATCAGCTGGTTCAGGAAAAAGGACAACCCGATCTCCCCTTTCCGCTGCCTAAAACCGCTTGAGCCTGAGTCTCTCTTCCCATGTATCCGCTTAAGAGGGCTTCGGCCCGGTTTCCGGTACCCGGCATCCCGGGGTCTCTCCACCCATGGAGAAAGCTTAATAAGCTCTCGCGAATAAGGTCATCCATCCACACAGAGTCCCTCTTCGACCTTTTTCGCTTGCCTGTAAGGCCCTCGCAGGACGGGCCTATGCGAAACAGCCTGCTCCGTTCCGGAGATTTTATCTCTTTCTCGGAAAAAGGAACCCGGTACTTTACCTGAAGTCCTCGACGGGCTGTGGCGCCCTTGCCGTCTCAAGGGATGGGGCACAACTCGTTTTTCCCGAGTCCGCCGAGGATATGAACAGGGGGA
Organism: Candidatus Solincola tengchongensis; assembly: GCA_015711895.1. Lineage (GTDB taxonomy): Bacteria > Actinomycetota > Geothermincolia > Geothermincolales > RBG-13-55-18 > Solincola_A > Solincola_A tengchongensis. Next base: position 14,399 of record JACVJH010000066.1, read on the forward strand.
AGCCCCGCGGGGCTTCCCCCTTTTTAGGTCTCCTGTGCTTTGCCGCTATTACTGCTTCCACCACTCCACGGGCTCACCGGCCTGGAAGGCACCCTTCTCCACGATCACCGAGGTCCCGGGCATGAACAGGGCCCCCGTCTGGTCGTTGATCCCCGAGAACTCCACGGGGAGTTCCTCGCCCGAGGTCACCGATACGTTGCCCTTGGCGAAGGCGGCGCGGATGGCGGCCACGTCGTCAACGCTCCCGGCCTCCTGCATGGCCTTGGCCAGGATGTGGAAACCGGTGTAGCAGATGGCTGCCTCCCAAGTGAAGCGCCGGTTGTACTCCTTCTCGAACTTTTCCATGACCTGGAGGGTGGCCGGCCATAGGGACTGGTCCACGGGGAGAACGCCGATGCAGCCCTCCAGCTTCTCCATGCCCGTGGTCTCCTCGATGATGTCCAGCTTGGCCTGGTCGATGACGATGAACCCGCCCTTGAAGCCCAGGCTGCGCGCCTGGTCGATGACCAGTGCCGTGGGCTCGGAAGGCCCGCCACAGAAGATTACGTCGGGGTTCTGGGCCAGCACCGTGGTCAGGTAGGGGGTGAAGTCGGTCTCCGTGTAGTAGCTGGCCGGCGCCTCGGCCACCACCGTGCCTCCCGCCTTGGTCCAGGCGTCCTTGAAGGTCTTGCCCCACAGCTCACCGTAGGCCCCGGTGGTCTGGAGCATTCCCAACTTCTTCCATCCCTTGGTCAGGGCCCTGGTTATCCAGTCCTTGACATAGACGGAGAACGGCGGGGGAAGGGTCACCATGTACTTATTGGGCTTTTGGGCGTAGAGGGGCACGCTGGTGTAGGCCATAATCAGGAACTCCTCGCCCGCCGTCTCATTGATCCCCATTAGGGACTGGATGGTGTTGGCGGTGGGATCCCACACCACCTTGATGTCTTCCTCGAGCACGAAGCGCTGGGCGTTGCTCAACGCCTTCTCGGGGACCATCTCGTCGTCTGCCGCCACCAGCTCGAAGACGTAGGTGGTGTCCCCGATCTTTATCCCTCCTTTGGAGTTGATCTCCGCTATGGCCATATCCAGGCCCGACTTGATGTCTTGCCCGTAACCAGCCCCGATGCCGCTCAGGGGAGCGGTGAGGCCGATCTTGACCACCACTTTCTCCCCTTCCGCTTTGCCCCCGCAGCCCGCGAAACCCATGAGCGCCAGGAGCACGGCCAGCACAAGACCCAGTGCCGCTTTCCACCGCATTCCCATCAACCCCCCTTTTCGCTCATCCGATTTTATACTCCTTTAAACTGCACCGGCCCAAGCCGTTTGCATCCCTATCGGAATCCGCCCGCTCTCTACATCTCTGTTTTTCCTGCCGTCTCTTCCGAAAACGCTCTCCTCGGGGCATTCCCGGAATCGCCGCCACCATGCCGTCCTCTCGACGGCAACCGGCCTTTTTCAGGCCACGCGAAAACAATTCCGTACCGCTTTGAACCTCTTGGGGGAGTTTTCCGCGTCCATGCTTTGATTCCCGCCCCGACCCGTCCCCGGACTCTTCAGTCAGCCTGCAGTGCGGAAAATCGTGGGTTCCACATCACCCCCCCTCTCTCCCCACACGGGAAGGTTGCGCCGTAAGCCATCCCCTTGCACGGTTGAAAGTATAGCATGTTTCGCTTATTAATTCAGCGGAGCAGATGAAAATCCTTCCCCCGTTCAATCGCATCCTGCATCTTAAGGCGCCCCGACAGGATGCCGCCGCATGATGAACCCTCCCTGTTGGGTATAAGGGGTGTAGACCTCCCCTCCCGGGATCGCAAGGTAGCTCCCGGTTATCTCCAGCAGGGATGAGGTTGTCCTCCCCTCCAGGCTTATCCGCAACGGCACCTCTGCCTGCCCTGCCCCGGAGCCGGCCTTGACCACGAGGTCAGCGTGGGCCTGGAAACTCCCGCTTGAGACGTCCCAGGTATAAAACCCTTCCCTCATCTCCAGCACGCTGCCGTAATCCGGTGGCAGGGCGAGGTTTCCGCGCTCATCGAGTAGGAGATGGCAGTTCTTGAGGGCGAAGGGCGCTCCTTCCATCTCCAGGACCCATCGGCCGCAGACGCCCGGCATCTCCTCCCCGGGAGCGGCTTCACCCCAGCTCAAAGGGTCCGGAAAGTTGATGATCATCGCCGGACCGCCCTCTCCCGTGCCCGGGACCACGGTGAAGGTACCTCCCCCTCCCGCCGTCTCTCCAGGCCCTGAACATTCGGCCTGCGCCTCCGGCGGTCTCGGCTCCTCCTGCGCCTCGGGCGGCGTTTCGCCGCTTCGCGACTCCCCCTCCCTTCCTCCCGGCTTTCCCGCCAGCAGGAAGACGACGACCGCGGCGCATGCCGCCAGTGCCACCAGGGCCAGAGGCAGGTATCTCCTCGATGTCAATAGTCCTTTACCCCCTGATCGAGCTGGAGTGTCCCCGATCAATCCAGGTCCACCAGGCGCTTCACCAGCCTCACCTTGTCCTCGAGGTCCGCCAAGCGCCTTATCATGATCCGCTGGGCCTGGGGCGAACCGGCCCCGTGGATGCTCTCGGTGAGGTAAGCGGCGGCACCGCATCCCACGGTCATGTTCTCTATGAACTTGAGGACCTTGATGCGGTCCATGGTGGGGATGTCCGCGGAGCCCCGAAGATATTTCTCTAGATAGGGCGCGATCTCCGGGTTCTCGAAGTCCTTCTGGGAGGGCATGGTCACCACAAGGCCGCCGGCTATGTCCTGCAGGAGGCGGGCGATCTCGAAGGGAAAGCGGGTGACGTTCTGCTTGCACACGTTGGCCAATAGGACATCCACGAGGTAACAACCGGACGGGGTGGGCACACCACGTGCGCTGCAGGCGATGCCGCAGGAGAAAAGGGTCTCGTTGAGGTGGATCATCTCCGTTATCTTGTCCCGCACGTGGCTGGCTCCCTCCACCCCCTGGTACAAGGCGGCCAGCTGGGCGGCTCCCACCAGGACGTCCCCCACGCCCACCTTGCAGCCCCCGTAGCTCTGGCGGTGGTAAGCGGCGAAGCGTTCCACCACCTTCCCGCTCTGGTCGTACTCACCGCACATGAAGACCCGCTCCCAGGGCACGAAGACGTCGTCGAATATGATGAGCGCTTCCTGGCTTCCGTACTTCGGGTTTCCTACATCCAGAGGACTGCCCTCCAGCTTCCGGGTATCCGAGGGCTGGCGCCCCAGCACGAAGGTTATACCCTCCGCATCGGCGGGTACGGCGAAGGAGACGGCGTAATCGGCTTCCTCTTTGCGCATGGCCGTGGTGGGCATGACCAGTATATGGTGAGAGTTAAGGGCCCCTGTCTGGTGTGCCTTGGCCCCCCGGACCACGATCCCGTCCGCCCTTCTTTCCACCACGTGCACGAAGAGGTCGGGGTCGTGTTGCTCCGCGGGGCGGAGGCCCCGGTCGCCTTTGACGTCGGTCATTGCCCCGTCCACCACCAGGTTCTCCTCCTGCACGAAGCGGAGGTATTCCTTTAGCCGCTCGTGGTACTCGGTGCCGTGTTCCTGGTCGCACTCGTAGGTCACGGAGTAGAGGGCGTTGAAGCCGTCCATGCCCACGCAGCGCTGGAAGCAGGTCGCCGTGCGCCTGCCCAGCAGGCGCTGCATGAGGACCTTCTTCACCAGGTCATCGGGGTTCTGATGGATGTGGGTGAAGCGGCTGATGCGCCCGCCCGTCAAGTGTGAGCTGGCGAAGAGGAGCTCTTCCGCCTCCGGCTCGTCGCCCCGGTTGTAGGTCTCGGCCATGGCGTTCATGGAGGGGCGGATCATGGGATGGTCCACCGGGTTCTCCACCCTCTCCCCCAAGAGGTAGATGCGCCTCTCCAGTGCGCGAAGGCTCTCCACATAGGCCTCGGGACTGTCGATCTTCATCGCCACCCTCCTCTTCCTGACGCTCCGCCTCCCAAACATACCTGCGCCTGCCGACCTCCTGAGGCAACGCGAGGGCCGGTCCGGGATGGGCGGAAAAACGACTTTCACGTGGTCCCATCACCCGCAAGACAGCGTATATTCATACTTTAAAGTGTATACCATCCGCTTCTCCTCTCGCATAACGGCCATCAACCCATCCCACCACGGCGTCTTTAGACCGCTCTTCTTACCTGCTACTGCGTTTCAGGGTGAACTTATCAACGGAAGCCGGGCCCGCCGAAACCCGCGATTTTAACCCTCACCAGAAATATGACCGTACTAAAGAGTCTCTCGCATCCCCCGCTCTTTCCCGCAGCAGTATACCGGCCTAGGGATGTGTCGTCTCGCTTCCCGACCTCACCGAATTGCGGCGTTCTGCCCGGCTTCATTTTCATCCCTTTAACAACAATCTGACTCGGAGACCGTCGGATTCAGTCACCCAGGGAGTATCCTGAGAGCCTATGTCAATGTAAATCCGTTGGGGGAATGCATTCCCGAACTCGGGCTGGTGCTTCCACAATCACACGGCTCAGGGAAACGGAGCCGGATCCGTAGAAATGCATCCCTGGTTGGTCAGGGTCGGAAGCGAAGGGAACCGTCCTCCTCAAGGACGGCGGGGCCCACGGAAAGGACCTTTATCTCCTCTTTATCTCCCTTGAAAGGACTCTGAAGTACCACGCTGTCCCCGTCTGAACGCAGAACCCGGGCCAGCGCCCTTGTGATCCCCGCTGCATCGTTGAGCCCCACGAGCCGGCCCTCGCTCAGGGCCTCTGTGGAGGCCGCGAGCCGCGGGGAGGTTGAGGCCACCTCCAACCCTCTCAAGTCGAGGGCCATCTCCTTACCGGCTTCGAAATAACGGTGGAAGAGCCCCCTCCGGTAAGCGGCCCTTTCCTCGCGGCTCCGCCGCCTAGCCTGCGGGGAAGGGGGGATTCTCAGGATTTCGCCGTAGGCGTCACGTTCCAAACCGCGGAAGATATGTTCCGTCTCCCCCTCCCGTTCCAGGACCACGAGGAGGTCGGGGCACAGGGTGCGTATCTTGCTGCGCTTGAGGAGTGCGGCCAGACCGCCCTCCACCATGCCCGAGGTGTCCACAAGAAGGATGTCGTATCCCATTTCTTCGGCCCGCTTTTCGAGCCGCAGCCCGGCCTCGACCACCGAGCCCACGTCGAAGGCCGGAGAGAGGAAGCCCAGGAAGACCATGGCCGCGGGGAAGAGAGGGTCACCGCTCTCCCCCCAGGGAAGCTGCAAACCCAGGCATCCTGGAGGGCCCACCGTGGACTGGCCCAGGTCGAAGTCCAGCACCCCCACCCTCTTCCCGGACCGCGCAAGCGAATCCGCCCAGCGTCGCACCAGGTAGGTCTTCCCGGTATCCGTGCCCCCCATGAAAAGCGCCTTGCGGCATCCCTCCTCCGCCAACCCGTGCGGCAGAGGAGGGATGGAGCCTTCAGTTCCCATCAGGTCCCCCCGCCCACTCCCAAATTCGTTTCCGTTAAGAAGAGGAGCCACGACGAAAGGCATCCCCGCACATGTTCACCGAACAACCCTGATCCCGCGCCTCTCTATTGACCATCCCTATTATATTTTCGCCTCCATGCATATCCACCGCGGGGTCAAAGAAGGAAAAGGCGGCAGGGACTCCGGCCAGATCCGCATACCCCGCATCAAGCCACCCTTTATTACGTGCGAACCGATGCCGGGGCCCAGGGCACGGTGAACCATGACCTCCCGTGTTATCATGAAGGCGCCGGGAGGAAGAGAACGCTTTCAGGACTTCAGGCGAGCGCCAGTGGCCACGGAAGAGGTGAACCGCCGGTCCTTGTGACCCCTCCCGCATAGGGTTCGGGGCAAAAGCCGGGGGTGACGGGGATGAAGGCAAGGGGGAGTACGGGAGCAATAAGAACCTGCACTGCGTTTCTCGCTCTCTTTCTCGCGTTTTCCATCCCCGGATGCGGCAGGGTAGAGACCGGATTGAACGGGCGGCCACAAGAGACGAAGGAAGCCCCGTCGGACCAGCAGGAACCCGTCGAGGAAACGGCGGTCCCAGAGGAAAACGGGGCCCTCGTCCATATGTGCGGCCGTTCCGTTCTCGGCGCATGGTTCGAGCACTGGGGAGGGAGCCCGGACCCGGCCATCCCGGCACTTTTCCGCGGCTACGCGCTCCTCTACCACGAGATGGAGAGCCCGCCGCGCATAACCGGCTCCGCCCTTGGAGTGATAGAAGGGGCGGGAAGAGGAGATCTCCTCTTCTTCAAGCTATGCTTCGAGGATTTTGAGGGAGGAGACGAGGCGACGGCGCGCTCCAACCTGGAGAGGAACCAGAGGATTATCGAGACCGTCGTCGGAGCGGCGTCAAGAAAAGGCCTTCCCGTCCTGCTGGGAAACGCCCTGCCCATGGTAGCCGAGCACACCGAATACTGGCTGGTATGGAACCATCGCCAGTACAACAGGTTTCTGGAGCGGCTGGCTTCGGAACATCCCGGCCGGGTGTCCGTGGTGGACCTTTACGGAGTGCTGGCCCCACCG
>JACVJH010000067.1 GCA_015711895.1 Candidatus Solincola tengchongensis
GCGGCGCGGAGGCGCGCGAGTCCCTCGCCCCGGGTTTCCGCGCCTTTCCTCTACCCCAGGAAGCGGCGAACCTCCCTTTCTCTTCCCTTGTCCCGGAAGAGCGGGTGGACCTCGTATTCTTGGAGGGCGACTCCGCCCGCCTGGGGCTGGAGGACGTGAAGGTACTGGGGACGATCGCCGCGGAAAATCTCGCCTCCACGTGGCAATCCTCCAACGAACAGGGTACCTCGCCCCCCGATTGCCTCCTCCTCGAGGTCACCCCCGAGGAGGCCTGCCGGCTGGCCGCCGCCCTGAAGGGAGGGCGGGTGGAGGTGCTTCTGCGTCCGAGAAAGGAGTGAATCTCTAACCAAGTCGCTGAAGCGCCGGAGCCTCCGTTGTGTAAGGAGAGCTCATCCTTCCCCGGAGGGGCTTGTGGCGCCGCAATGGACGGCGCATCCCGCCGGTGGAGGAGGCTCGAGGGGCTCCCTCCATCCACAGAGGTGAGCACAAGTCCGGATCCCGTGAGGCCATCGCCTCCACGGCCACGAAAACCCCTTACCACCCTGCAGGGCGAGCGGCATGAGGCTCTGACCGGCCCAAGGATTTAATTTCCCCGTTCCGCCCGCCGATAAATCAAGGGCGGAACGGCGAGGGGGCCTTGTTTATGGAAGACGGAAAGCATCTGCTCCTGGCGGACGACAACAAGCTGGTGGTCAAGGTAACCGGGTCCATACTGGAGAAGGCGGGCTACCGCGTGGACGTGGCTTGGGACGGGATTGAGGCGGCCATGAAGGCCTTCTCCCTCCTCCCCGACCTCATGATCCTGGACATAGAGATGCCCAAGATCAAGGGCTACCAGGTCTGCCGCCTGCTCAAGGAGGACCCCATGACCTCCTGGATGCCCATCATCATGCTCACCGGGCGCGAACACCAGACCGACATGTTCTGGGGCCTGAAGACCGGGGCCGACGCTTACATCACCAAGGGGTTCAAGCCGGAACACCTCCTTCAGGAGGTGGAGACCCTGCTCTCGGCATCGGAAAAGAACCGCGAGGCCCGGGACCTCGCCCGCCGGCGGCGCAAGGAGGTCAGCGAGGACTACGTGATAAACAAGATCACCGACCTCCTGGACCGCAAACTCTTCGAGACCACCATCCTCAACGACATCGCCTCCTTGGCCGGGTCCATGCAGGATTTCACGGAGACGGTGTCCTCCATCTTCCAGATACTGGATAAACTCTTCAATTACTACGTGGGGGCCCTTCTGCTCTTCGAGGAGAGGGAACTGTATCTCTACCTCAACCGCCCCGTGACCCCGGAAACGCTGGAGAACGTCATCTCCCAGACCATGGGGACCGCCACCGGGTATGCCTGGCAGCCCGGGGACGAGCAATCCGTGGGGCGGACGGTCCTCCAGGAGGACAACTTGGTCACCACGGCTCAGGAAAAACCGGCGGGTGCCTCCTATATCCATATCCCCCTCATCGCCCACCAGATGCCCATCGGGCTGCTGCTCCTGGCCGGCCCCTCCACCCCTGCTTTCCGCCGCGATGCTCCCAGCATCCTCAACCTGGTGAGCAACCAGCTGGTGATGATCGTGGACAACTCCCGCCTCTACGAGGGGGCCAAACGCATGGCCATCACCGACGGCCTCACACGCATCTACAACCACCGTTTCTTCCAGGAGCTCTTCGAGAAGGAGTACAAGAGATCCCTCCGCTACAACACCGTCTTCTCCTTCATCATGCTGGACATCGATTTCTTCAAGAGGATAAACGACACCTACGGCCATCTCTTCGGCGACGAGATCCTCAAGGAGACCGCCTCCCTGATCAAGGGATGCCTGCGCAGTATGGACATCCTCGCCCGCTACGGCGGGGAGGAGTTCGCCATCCTCCTCCCGGAGACGGACCTGGAGAGCGCCGTGCAGACCGCGGAGCGCATCCGCATGGCTGTGGAGAACCACGATTTCACGGCGCCCGGGGGGAAGCCGGTACGGGTCACCGTCAGCCAGGGCGTGACCTCCTTCCCTTCCCCCGGCGTGCAAGACCGCTCGGACATCGTGGCCAAGGCCGATGCCGCCCTCTACGAAGCCAAGGAATCCGGGCGCAACCTGGTGCGTTTCCGGGAGTGAGGAACCTGTTACGCTTCCGGAAACGCGAGCATAAGGGCCTCCCCTCACCCCGGCCTACTTGTCACCCCTCCGGGGTATCATGCCCCTGGAGGTGAAGGGAATGGATTACGACCTGATACGCGAACGCATGGAGGAGGCCTACCGAAGAACACCGGACGCGCAAACCTTCCTGCAGGAGATCCTCGTCCTGTGGTCGGAATACGGGGTGATGGAAGGCGAATGGTCCTGCGTCCTGGCCAAGGCCGGCTGATCCTCATCCCCGAGGACGAGGCTCAGGAGTCCACCGCTCAGGAATGGAGCAGCATCCTCCACAGGTTGAGGGCGCTGTCCGCGGCCATCTCCGTGCCCACACCGCGTCCCCCCGCATCGGCTCCCACCAAGTATAGCCCTTCCACGGGGGTTACGTGGGAGGGGCGGTTCTTCCCCACCTGGTGGCGGTTCTGGGCAAGCCCGATCACCTCTCCCGTCCGCCTGCCGGAAATGCGGGCGATGTAGCTGGTGTCCGTCCTTATCTTCCAGATGACGTGGTCCTCGATGTCCGGGAAGAGGTCGCGCATGGTGTTCTCGATGCGGTTCAGTATCTCCTCGCAGACGGCCGCCGCCTGCTCCCTGTCCTCCAAGCCGGGAGGGGCAAGGGATCCGGCCAGGACCAACTGGCAACCGGGAGGTGCGAGGGAAGGGTCGGCTGCGGAGGGCACGGGCACGAATATCGCCGCCTGCCTCTCCACGAGCTCCGGGTCCCGGAAATCGGGGAAATAGCAGAAAAGGTGGGGCTTCACCACCTCGGCGTCCAGGGCGTACTTCACGCTCACCGCACCGAAGGAGAGGCGGAGTGAATCCACCCAAGCCAGGTAGTTGTCTGGAAAATTATGCCTTCCGGCAAGGGCCACCGTCTCCTTCAGGCCGGTGTTGCTGATCACGAGGTCGGCGGGTATGAACCCTCCCGCCTCCACGCCGCGCGCCTTTCCCGATTCCACGACGATGCGCTCCACAGGGGTGGAGTACCGCACTTCCCCTCCCATGGATTCCAGGGCCTTCAGGTAAGCGGTGGGAACGGCACGCATCCCACCCACCGGGTAACAAAGGCTCCTCTCCTTCACCTGGCTGGAGAAGCATAGGATGAACTCCGCCGCCGAGGCGGCCTTCCTGGAGATACACATGTACATGCCGATGAAGCCGTCCAGCAAGCGGTTCAGCTGCTCGTCGTCCACGAACCTCGAGCAGTAATCGGAAAAGGACACCTCGTCCAGTTCCTCCAGTTCCCGCGGTGAGCGCTCACGCGCCAGGTCCTCGAAGAGCGCTCGCGCTCCCGGCCGGTTCTCGGGGAGCACCCCGATCTCCTCGAAGAGGCGCTCGAGGGCTTCCGGATCGTCCATTTCCTGATGGAGGATGGCCGTCCGGCCACCCGCGGTGAACTGCATGGCCGGTTCCAGAGAGCGGTAGCTCCCCTCCGCCCCCACAAGGTCGGCGATCTCCCCCAGGGGGCCCTTGCCGCCCCGTGAGAGCCAATGGACTCCGGTGTCGTAAACGAACCCCTCGCGCTCGAAACTGGCCGCCTTCCCCCCCGGAAAGGAGTTTCTCTCCAGGACCAGAACCTTGGCCCCTTCCCTGGCCAGGAGGGCGGAAACCCCGGAACCTCCGATGCCCGTCCCGATGACCACGACTCTCTTTCCCGCCAGCCCGTCGGACATGAAGCACCTCCCTGGCTCACCGGCCCGCACCTGCAGGCAAGCGCGGGCACGAATAAAAAGTAGAAACCCAAGATACCTTTGGGACCGCCGGGCTTGAGGCCGCGACGTTTTCTACTCGGCATCCTGGGTTCCTACCAACGTTCCGGACGCACAAGATTATAGGCGTTTGGATTCGGTTTTCCCCCGAGCTCAGCCGGAACGCTTTCATATTATCACCGCTTTATCGCCTGTCAATAGGGTGGGGGGTAATTTCCGGTCCCCGAGAGCAATATTCCATATAAAGGAAAAAGCGACTCTTCGTCAGTAACATTTTTTCGGCACTCATTCTGTTATCATTACACCTATACCGCCGCCGTAGGGAGGGGAAGGTTGTGGTAAAGGCGGGCCATGCCGGTGATCGGCACGCGGGAAACACGATCTCCGGATTCTCCGCGCCCGAAAGCCCGCTGAACGTGTCTCGCGTGGGAGGTCATCGGGGGCGACCCGCTCGCCAATATGTAAGGCGGTCAAGCGCCGCCTGAAGGGCAGGCGGTTCCCCGGCGGAACCGCGGGAGGGTCATCCGATGAGTGCTCTCCAGCCGTTTTGAGCACGGTGAATCGAGAGAGGAGGTCGGGAAGGTGGACTGGAACGTCAAGGGCTGTCTTATTCCCCTGGTCACCCCCTTCGACGAAAGAGGCCGGGTAGACGAACCGGCGCTGCGTAGGTTGGTCAACTTCCTCATCGAGGAGCAGGCGGCTGACGCCCTCATACCCTGCGGCACGACCGGTGAGTCTCCCACCCTGAGCCATGAAGAGCACATGAGGGTTATAGACATCGTATACCAGGAGACGGCGGGCCGGGTGCCGGTCATCGCCGGCACCGGGAGCAACAGCACGGAGGAGGCCATCCAGATGACCATGGCCGCGGAGAAGATCGGCGTGGACGGGAGCCTCCAGGTCAGCCCCTATTACAACCGCCCCAGCCAGGAAGGGATCTACCGCCACTTCAAGGCCATCGCCGAGAGCACCTCGTTGCCCCTCATCCTCTACAATATCCCCTTCCGGACGGGCCGCAACGTGGAGGTGGAGACCGTGCTCCGCCTGGCCGAGCTGGAGAACATCGTGGGGATCAAGGAGGCCTCGGGCGACATCCTGCAGGTGAGCTCCATCATCGAGGAGACCCGCAGAGCCGGCCTGGACTTCGCGGTCTACTCCGGCGAGGATGCGGTGACCTTCCTGGTCCTCTGCTTGGGCGGGCAGGGATGCATCGCCGCCGTGGGGCACGTGCTGGGCAAGGAATTCAGCCGCATGTGCCGCCTGGTATGGGAGGGCAGGCTGGAGGAGGCCCGCGAGCTGCACTACCGAGTGCTCCCCCTGGTTCGCGCCCTGTTCTGCGAACCCAACCCCACGGCCATCAAACAGGCTCTCAACTGGATGGGCGTGGAGGTGGGCGGTGTGAGGCTCCCCTTGAGCGGCATGACGGAGAAGGGAAAGGAGACCCTGCGCCGGGCCCTGGTGGAACTGGGCAAGGCGGCGCCGGAGGCCTGCAGGTGATCAGGCACCCGACGCGCAACGGAATCGAAGGCCGTGCCGTCTTCGAATCGAGGCCCAATCCAGGAAGGCGTCGAGCCGCCGTCTGTGGGGTTGGGATCTTTCGCCTTGCCGCCCAAAGGTTGACTTTCAGATCGTCGGATTGTGGAATCGTTAAGTGAGAGGGGCCTGAAAGCCGGACCGGAGAACCGATCGAAAATCCCGCCGGCGAGGCACTGGAGCTGAATGCCATGTGCCGTGAAGGTATCGACCTGGTCAGCCTTAAGGTGGCCCTCAAACACGGGTCGGAACGCCTGGAGCGGGAAGCGGATCACCTGCGCCAGTGGGCCGCCCTGGCCTCCAACGCCAATCTGGTAGATGTTTCCAAGAAAATAACCGGCGCTCTGGAGCAGGTCGCGGCCGGCCGGGAGCTGCTGTCGGCTTGTGTGAGCGAACTCGCCGCCCTGCAGGTTGGCGGCACCACCCCCGGCGGAGGCGGGTTCACCGTCACCCCCCTCTGAACCCGGCACGTGCGGAGCGGCGCAGGCCGCCCGCCGGGGGCCGCGGACGCCGGCTAACGCATTCCCCCGGCCCCCGGTCCCGGCTATCCCCCGGCCAGGGGAGGGAAGACGGAGACCTCGTCGTCCGCCTCCAGCCTGGTCCTCTTGCCCTTCAGGTATCCCACGTTCTGCCCGTTAACAAGGACGATGCAATCGCGCAGGTAACGGGACACTCCCTCGCCGTAACGCTCCCGCAGTTCCTTGAGCACCTGGCCCACGTCGCGCGCCTGGCTTCGGTACTCCTTCTCTCCCGCAGCTTTGCGCAGGGTGGCGTAGAGCTTTACCAGAGGCATCTCCTCATCCCCGCTCGGACGCAAGCCCCGCTCAACCGTGGAGTGCGTCGGCCACGTCCTTGAGGCCCAGTTCCTCCAACCTCCGGCGGCTGGGCCTCCCCTTCTCGTCTATATCCCGCAGCCGGTAGTACTCCTCCAGCATTTCCTCGAAGGCCACCGTCTTGCGCCTTATCTCCTCGGGGTCTTTCCTCTCCAGCCTCTTGCCCCGCGCGGAGAACACGGGCAGCTTGTTCAGCGAGGTGAGTATCTTGTCCATGTTGGGGAAGAGATATTTCTTCATCAGGCTCGCCGTGGTCTCCTTGACCCTCTCCACCCTGAGCTTGCCCATGGGCACCATGGACATGAACTGGGGGAAGACGGCCAGATGGAGGCTGGAGGTCACCCCCTCCAGGTGGGGCTCAAGGATGCGCCGCGGCAGGCGGTCGTCCTCCCGCGTGGCCCCGCAGAGGTTGCCGATGGCTCTCTTGATGTACCAGATGCGGTCTCCCACCCTGGCCAGCTCCTCCACCGTGTAGGGGAAACCGGTGAGGGTGCGGAGCGCCTCCGCCATCTCCGCCAGTGAACCTCCCGCCGCGTTCCAGGCGTACTCGCAGATGACCGCCGAGTTGGCGATGACCCCCTTCTTCTGGGAAGCCACCGTCTGGGCCGCCTTGCCCTTGGCCCGGTAAGGCCAACTCCTCTTCACTCCGAGCTCGTTGTGGTTGAGCAGCCCCAGTTCCACGTAGAGGTTGGCGTCCGCGCAGTGGCAGGCGCCGCGGATAGAGGTGGCGTAGGTGAGGGCCATGCCCCACAGGGCCCTCGGGTCGTGCATGGGACATTCCAGCCCCTTGACGTGGATGGCGAATTCCTCCCCCCCGTACTTTCGGGACATGGAGCGTACCCCTTCCGCCATCTCGTCCCCGATGCCCTCCCGGAAAGCGATCCTCTTGATGAGCTCGAGCACGGTATCCGGCTGGTTCCAGCCCAACCTGAGCCCGCCGGTGTCGGACTCCTTAATCAGGCCGGCCTCGAAGGCCTCGGTGGCGTAGGCTATCACGCTCCCGCAGGAGATGACGTCCATGCCGTAGCGGTTGCAGAGCTCGTTGGCCTTGTGGTTGGCCTCCATGGAATCCATCCTCTGAAGGGTCCC
>JACVJH010000068.1 GCA_015711895.1 Candidatus Solincola tengchongensis
TGGTCTTACCTCCGATTGTATGCGTCTTTCATGAAGCTGCGTCTCCCCGGATCACCGGGGCTGGAGGCAGGTTTTGGCAGGTGCGTCTCGTGCTTTATAGGTTTGATGGTAAGCATGGAGTTTGCGGCGAACCTTGTATGTTTCGTAGGGTTTGTCCGGTGTGTTGTGTGGCCTGTAGGCATTATTGGCATATGCGCTTCTTATGACCGGTGATCCGGCTTCGGCTTTGGGGATTTCCCTCTCCTGAAAGGCATCACCTCCTTTGCCCCTCTCGTGCATGCGGACGCCTCCACCCACGGTCTTGCCCTCAAAGGCCGTTCTCGTGACAGCAACGATGGTTTGTGGTTTTGAATGTTTATGCCCGTAAACGTAAATGCCCTGTTGATCCGTGCCCGTTATCGCGCCCGAGGTTGTCGGTAATAGATTCGCAGCCCCATTCCTATTTTCCCCTTTCTTCCACGCTCGAAACCTGAAGGGGTCAGATCTTGAATTTTGATACCCCTAAGGGTATGCGATAGTGATGATCATGACTCCTGCGCAGCGTCTCCTTTGCCGGAGCATTTCCAACGTACTCAGTTTCTTCAGGTGGGTTATCCTGAAGATAAGGTGGGTTGACATTGATAAATCGGATATCGGAGGGAGAGAAAGGAGGCTGCGCCATGAAGGAGTACAGGATTAAGCCCTTGCTCACCGGGTGGTTCCACATGAACTGGGGACTGATCATGAGCCCGCTCGCCGCCGGTTACGTCGCAGACCTCCCCGTCTTCATGTTCCTCATCGAGGGGGAGGACGGGGAGAAGATCATCGTGGACGGGAGCTACGTGCACGACCACGTCCCCAAGTGGATATTCGGGCCCAAGCCGCGCACCCCCGACCTGGAGGTCCCCGAGGTGCTCAGGCGGAACGGCGTGGACCCCAAGGAGATAGAGACGGTCATCATAACCCACCTGCACCACGACCACACCGGCTACCTCCACCTCTTCGAGAACGCCTCCTTCTACGTGCAGGAGGTGGAGATGGTGGAGTCCTACTTCCCCATGGGCTACCAGGCGGTGGGCTGCTGCCAGGAGGACTGGATAGACCTGGTACCCCGTTTCAAACTGGTGAACGGGGACTTCAAGCTGCGGGAGGGCATCGAGCTCATCTTCGCCCCCGGGCACACCGCCGGACACCAGGCGGTGGGAGTGAACACCTCACGGGGCAGGGCCGTGATCTTCGGGGACGCCGCCTACATGTACGCCGGCCTGGCCAAGCGCTTCCCGGCCAAGTTCGCCGAGGTGGTGGCCCTGGGGGGTGTGGCCGGCCAGAAGGTGGACCTCGAGGACCCCGAGGTGCAGGAGACCATCGCCAAGGTGTGGGGCTCCCGCTACGGGGGCTACTTCGGGCCCTCGGTGCTCAACCCGGGGGAGATAATGCGCTCCCTGGCCAAGCTGGACATGATGGCCGACGTGGTCATCCCCGGGCACGACCCCGAGCTGGTGCGCATGAAGGTCCTCCCCGACGACTACGACCTGGAGTGAGGGGCTTGCGCGCGGGACCCTTCCCAGTCGCCTGGCTGGCAGCGATATCGCGCGAGAAAACTTCTTCTTTGCACTTGATATAATGGTGGAACAGCGGGTGGGCCGGAACGAAGCAAGGACGCGGGGTGAGATGATGCGCCCTGAAGTTAGTTGGTGGCTGGAAGCGGCTGATAGAGACCGCGATATGGCGGATAGCCTCTACAGGGAAGGCCTTTATGAAGGAGCTGCCTTTCACCTCCAGCAGTCGGCGGAAAAAGCTTTGAAGGCCCTCCTCCTCCGCCTGGGGCTGGAGTCACGCACCCATTCCTGCGTGCACATGGAGAAGATGCTGAGCACCAGGGGCATCGATACCTCGGAGATTTCGAGAGAGTGCAAGAAACTGGACGGCCACTATATCATGTCCCGCTACCCGAACGGGGTAGGAGGTCCCCCCAAGGACTTCTACGGCGCGGAGATTGTGGAGGAGCTTCGCGAATGCCAAAAGAGGATAGAGGAGTTCGTGCGCAGCCGGATATAGACCACGCGCTTCTGGAATCCTTCCTCGGCTCCCTCCGGGAGAGGCTGAGCCTTTCCTCCTTGGTTGTCTTCGGCTCCCGGGCCACAGGGGAGAACCTGGAGGAGAGCGACTACGATATACTCGTCCTCTCTCCCGATTTCGAGAAATACAACCGCTTCGAGCGCATGGAGCTCTTGCTCGATGCGTGGCCTGGACTGTTGCCGCTCGAG
Organism: Candidatus Solincola tengchongensis; assembly: GCA_015711895.1. GTDB lineage: Bacteria > Actinomycetota > Geothermincolia > Geothermincolales > RBG-13-55-18 > Solincola_A > Solincola_A tengchongensis. Next base: position 2,247 of record JACVJH010000068.1, read on the forward strand.
CCGTTGGCCATGACCCCCGAGGAGTTCGCCGCTGCGGAAGGGGCGCTTGTCTGGGACGTCCTCGAGGAGGGCGTGGTTGTCCTGGACGACGGGACCTTCGAGGGGAAGCGCCGCAGGCACATCCAGCGGGTGAAGTCCGGGGAGCTGCGCAAGGAGGGCGATTTCTGGCTTTTCACGTGATTTGGCGGCATCCAGGCGTTAGATGTCCGCTAAAGGATTTGCGGCTTCGCCGCTGAACGGGCCAAACGTCTTAGACCCTGCTTGCGCGATAGAGTGGGATTGCCGATCTTGACGGCGCTTCTCGCCGGAGATCAACTCCCTTCGCGACCCTTGCCCTCATGCCCGGCCGAAAAGTTGCGTGTTGGCGTTATGGTAGAATATACATGGATCAGGCGCATGTTTTAGCAGGGCGACAGGGAAATCGAGATGGATAGGGCGGATGACTATTTCCTCCAGCAACTGACGGCCTATTTCGCCGCGCGGGGGAGGACCCTCTCCGACAGGACCGTCCGGGTCTTGCGGAATCCCCCCGATTCGTTCGATGAGGACGATTGGGACGCCTACTGGAATCTGGTGAAACCGGCCAGGGAATTCGTGAAATGCGCCCTGAGAGAGATGCTGGAGGCGGATGAGGGCAGAAGGGCTGAATGGTTCGCCCGGTTGCCTACCACACCAAGATCGGTGCTGGAAGGCTTTGTGGCGGAGGTGCTTAGAGGCGCGGGAAGCGAGAAGGACGTCATGCCTGATGTGGAGGGGACAACGCCTGACACGGGTCAGGAAAATTGTAGGACCGGTGAGGGCGAGATTGCTCTGCAGGGTGAGCGTGACCTGATGGTGGAGCGCAGCCCGAATGGCGCTATCGAGGTGGGATCGGGGAAAGGGGCCTCAAAGGTTGCCGAGAGCCGGAAAGGCCGGGCTATAGCGAGGGCGGCGCTTCGAGTCCTGGAATGGTCGACCATCATCGTCCTTGCCATCTTCATCCTCCTGGCCGCCTTCCTCATGGTGGCCCCGCGCTTCGGGATGAGCGCCCACCCAGTCCTCTCCGGTTCCATGGAACCGGCTCTCAAAGTGGGGGGGATGATAATCTGCCGCGATGTCCACGTGAGCGATGTCAAGGTGGGGGACATAATCGGCTTCAACGCCCCCGACGGCAGAAAAGTGACCCACCGCGTAATCGATATTGTTGAGGAAGACGGCAAGCGCTGGTTCCAGACCAAGGGCGACGCCAACGAGGACCCCGACCCGGACCTGGTCTCCATCTCCTCGGAAAAGGTGGACAAGGTAGTGTTTCATATACCTTATCTAGGGTTCTTTTCCAGTTTTATGCAGAGCAAACTGGCATTTCTTGTATTCATCTGCGCGCCGGCTCTGATTCTTATGGTGCTTTTTGGGAAAGACCTGGTTAAAGCTGTAGGGGAGCTCAAGAGGGAAAAAGCGGGATTGAGGGATTGACGGATGTTCTACACTGGGGAAAACCAAAGGCGTTTTGGCATATACCCGTATTCCGTACATCCCTTTTCTTTCGGTTATTAAGTGGGTTTCTAATTACTCGATCAGTGTGGATAAGGTTTACAAATGATGAAAAGAAGCTATAACTTATATAGATAAATCATACGAATTGGGACGATGGGGAAGCTGTGAAACGCATCGCGTTGATGTGGTCACCTGCGATGCGGGGAGCGAGTGGTGAAACCGGCCCGATCAAACAGATCGGGTTTTATTTCGTAAGGGGCGTATATCCGGAAGGCGAAAAATGTTTGTTTCCTGTGAAGGCTAAGTAGAAGCACGAATTTGAAGGCGGCTGGCGATCGGTGGTAAGCGGGATTGCATTGCTCTGACGGTTCTTTTCAGGTGTGGTCAGGGCTTAGTATGTGAGAGTTGGCGGGGAAAAGTTGTTGACGGGAAACGGGTTTATGTATATATAATCTTTGGGTAAAAGGGGTAAAAAGGGCGAATTTTTCAGTAGACCAATAATAAATGATAAGCTGTGTCCGAATAATGTTGTCCTGTTTCAGGAATCGTTTCCCACGGGAGGTGGATGAGAAAGAGTAGGTGTGCATGGCAATAGAATGGGGGCAGCCGCCACTGCCCCCTGAGGTACACGCCGAGCCTCTGCCAGGCCTTTGTGCACCCTGCATTCATTATAAACAGTGAGGGTCCTAAGGGGTAGAAGCCATTTCATAGGCACCTTTAAAACATAAATACCTATTCTTTAAGCCCATTCGTTGGAGGGGTGATTGGCTAGTTGAGTTTGAGGACATGGCACTCAAACATACCAGAGGCAGAGTGTGTTCCCGATGGCGCCAATCCGCGAAGAAAGGAGGTGATGCGGATTCTGAAGCCACTAGATATAGCGGGGTGCCGGAGGGGCAACTTGGTGAGAAACCCCAGGGATTTACT
>MU158587.1:0-1207 GCA_015711895.1 Candidatus Solincola tengchongensis
AAGATGAAACCGATCTGCGTCCGGCGATAGTCGGTCAGGCTCTTCACGTCCAGCCCGGATATGTCCTGCCCGTTGACCACCAGGCGACCGCTGCTCACCGTGTCCATCCCCCCGATGAGGTTGAGGAGGGTGGTCTTGCCGGAGCCGCTGGGGCCCAGGATGACCACGAACTCCCCCTCCCGGATGACCAGGTCCACGTCCTGGAGGGCTTTGACCTCCGTCTCCCCCAGGGGATAGACCTTGTTCACCTTCTCGAAGACTATGATCTCCCTGCCGTTCATCTCCGGGTGCAACGCCGCTCCCTTTCTGGCCTCCCGGGCATCGCCAATCTCGCTGTTCACCGGCCACACCCTCTCTTCACCCCTCCTCTTCCCTCTCCCCCGCCCAGCTCCGGCCCCCCTAAGGGCCCACACCGGTCGTCTCGCGCGGTGCCCTCCTCATACCGAGCCCCTCTCGGCTCGTTCCCCCTTTCCCCGTTCCCCAACAATATATCCCCTTATCATCTAATATATCGACCATATCGACCCGCGGTCCTCGCCCCCTTCCGGCCCGCCGGCCATTCCTCACCTCTCCCCCGGTCCCCGGTGTACGTCGCCCCGCGGCCATCCGGCGCGAGCCACTTTCAGGAGATCAGGCGGCGGAAGAGCCTCAGGTAGTCCAGGAGGTTCCGGGTGCACAGGAAATTGCGCCTCACCTTCTCGTGCCCGGCATCGCCCATGCGCCGAGCCGTATCCGGGCTCTCCAGGAGCAGGCACACCTTCTCCGCAGCCTCCTCTATGCGGTCCACCAGGAAGCCGTTCACACCGTCCTCCACCTGGAGGAGTATGCCTCCCACGCGGCCGGCCACCACCGGCTTGCGCTTCCACATGGCCTCGGTGACCGTGAGCCCGAAGCCCTCCCGCAGCGATTTCTGGAGCACCACGGTGGCCATGGCCTGGAAGGCGCTGACCTCCACATTCCCCACCCCCTGCTGGTTGGAGAGGAGGAATATGTCCGGGTCGCCGGCGCTGTACTCGTAGGTCTTCTGATAGTAATGCCATCCCTCCGGGTCGTCGTCGGCCATGGAGGCCAGGTAGACGAGCTGCACGTCGGGATGCTTTCTCTTGACCTCGCGGTAGCAGTCCACGAGCCCGAGGGGGTCCTTCCAGGGGTCGAAGCGGGAGACCTGGAGCATGATGGGCCGATTCTCGTCCACCCCGTAGCGCCG
>MU158587.1:1217-12756 GCA_015711895.1 Candidatus Solincola tengchongensis
CATGTGGGGCACGGCCAGCGGGGACTTCACGTAGTCCTTCATGGTGAAGACGGCGGCGTCGTAGCGGTCGATGTAGTTCTTGAGGAATTCCCAAGCGTCCTCCCTGGCGTATGTGGAGTCGATATGGCACCTCCATATCCATTTGGCCTTGCGGTAGACGGTTCCCTCCAGGGCGGCGATCATGGCGCAGGGCTGGGGGTCATGCACGATGACGAAATCGTATTCCCCCTCGAACCGGGAGGCGTTCTCCTCGTTGACCTCCAGATATTTCATCTTCATCTCGTCGGTGATGGGGATATCCATGCCCTGAAGAGCGTTATGGAATAATTTGGTAATAGTGAAGAAATCGGGGTCTCCCTGGATCAGCCTCCATTCCGCCTCCAGGCCCACGCTCTCCATCAGGGGGACCAGGGTGTAGAGCATCTCCGCCACCCCTCCACCGTGAGCGGTGCTGTTGACGTGTACCACCCGCGCCCCCTTCAAGGAGCGGGCCAGGGTCCGGATCTCGTCCAGCACCTCCTGGTCGGCGATGCCCCGGTACTGCTCGATATGCCGGGGTTGCACCGGAACCCTGGGCAGCATCTCCTCCTCCTCTCGTGTCCTCCAACCCGGCCCGCGGGACCGCCGCGTCGCCCACCCCGCGGGCCGATCACGGAGGTCTACCCGCCTCCCGAGGACCGTCCTCCGGAAAACGACCGTCCTTCGCAAAACAAGTGTAATTGTATACCACCCGTGGCGGAATACTCCCCGCGCCAGCGCAGAGGTCCTCGGGCCGCGCAAACCTCCGCCACCCTCCGGGCCTCCCGGCCGGGAAAGACGTCGGGGCGAGCGGCCGACGCGCGTCGCGGGTAAGGGAGACGGCCGGTCTTTAAGAATGTCCCGTTGCCCGAACCCTTCATATGGTAGATTCATAGCTGGCGCTCACGGCCTTTTTGGGCAGTTGAGGACAGCAGGACCGCCTCTCATGGCCGGTCTTGCTGCCCTTTGTATGGTAGATTCATAGCTGATGCTCTTTGTCCGCCTGGACGGGAAAGGATGGGAAAGGGAGGAGAAGGGACATGGTGATGAGGGTCTTCGAGGAGAGGAGGAGCATCCGCAGGTACGGCGACCGCCCGGTGGAGGAGGAGAAGCTGCAGGCTGTCCTGGAGGCCGCCCGCCTGGCGCCCTCGTGGGCCAACATGCAGTGTTGGACCTACATCGTGGTACGCGACCCGTCGACCCGGGAAGCCATAGCCGCTACCCTGGAGAAGAACCCGGCACAGAGGGCGGTGGCCACGGCCCCGGTGCTCATCGTGGCCTGCGCCGACCCGGAGAGGTCCGGAAAGGTCAAGGACCAGCATTACTACCTGGTGGACATAGGCATCAGCCTCGAGCACCTGTGCCTGGAGGCCTGCAACCAGGGACTGGGGACCTGCTGGATAGGATGGTTCGACGAGGACCGCGTGCGCTCCATCCTGGGCGTCCCGGAGAACATCCGCATCGTGGCCATGACCCCTCTCGGGTACCCGGCCGTCTACCCGGAGGCCAGGGGGCGCAAGCCCCTGGAGGAGATGGTGCGCTATGAGAGGTGGTGAGGGCGGACCCTGTACCTCCTATAGGGTACCGTTGATGAACCCGTGGGGTGCGCTGCGCCCTGAAGAACCTGCAAGGGACGGTCCACGGCGAAAGCCCGTCTTATAAAGGGAAAAGGCCGTGTTTCCATAAAATGGTAACCTGCCCCGGAAGGACGCAGGAAGGTTATAATCAAAAGAGTGAGGTGGCTATGGAATGGGACGAGCTGGACCTGGAGACGGTCACGCCGCGCCAGGTCCGGCAGTACCTGAGGGATAAGTACGTCATCGTGGCCTCCAACCGGGGGCCGGTGGAGTTCCGCCGCGACCCCGACGGAAGCATACGGCCTTACCGGGGCGCCGGCGGCGTGGTGACCGCCATGTCCACCGCGCTCACCGCCACCGAGGCGGTGTGGATCTCGGCGGCCCGCACGCGGGAGGACGCCCTGGTGGCCGGCGGCGCTACCGGGAGACGGCTGCACATGCCCCCCGAAAGGCCGCAGTACTGGGTGAAGTTCGTGGTCCCCGACCGCGAGGACTTCCATCAGTACTACAACGTGATCAGCAATTCCCTCCTCTGGCCCCTGCAGCATTACCTCTTCGACATCACCCGCCGCCCCTCCATCGACGAAACGGTCTACGAGGCCTGGAAGAACGGATACCGGAGGGTCAACCGGCTCTTCGCCGAGGAGATAATCAGGGAGATACGGTCCACGGACAAAAAGCCCCTTATCTTCCTCCAGGACTATCACCTCTTCCTCTGCGCGGCGTACATAAGGAGGAGGGAGCCGGATGTCCTCATCCACCATTTCACCCATTGTCCCTGGGTCCAGCCCGATTATCTCCGCTTCCTGCCCCAGCCCATGCGTAGGGAGCTCCTGCAGGGGATGTTGGCCAACGACGTCCTCGGGTTCCACACCCACCACTACGTCAACAACTTCCTGCAATGCTGCCGCGAGGCGGAGGCGGTGCGGGCCTCGGTGGACCTCAAGAGGAGGACGGTGCGCCTCGGCGAGCGGGAGACCCTCGTGCGCCATTACCCGATCTCCATCGACCACGAGGCCCTGGAAAAGACCGCCGGGAGGCCCGACGTCCTCCACCACCGGGAGCGCCTGCGTTCCCTGGCCGGGGACCGCAAACTGCTGGTGCGCGTGGACCGGGTGGAACCCTCCAAGAACATCCTGCGCGGGCTACAGGCCTACGAACTCTTCCTCCGCCAGAACCCCCAGTGGCGCGAGAGAGTGATCTTCGCCAACCTCCTTTACCCCTCACGTCTGGACCTGCCCCTTTACCGGGACCTCAAGAGGGAGATAGAGGAGCTCTCCCATTCCATAAACCGGGAATTCGGCACCCTGGAATGGGATCCGGTGTACCTGGAGATAGAGGACAACTACCCGCGGTCGGTGGCCGCCCTGCGTGAATTCGACGTCCTGCTGGTCAACCCAGTCATCGACGGGATGAACCTGGTCTCCAAGGAAGGGGCGGTGCTCAACGTCCGCGATGGGGTGATCATCCTCTCCGTGGGCGCCGGTGCCTACCACGAGCTGAGGGGGAGTGTGCTTCCCGTGAACCCCCTGGACGTGGCGGAGACCGCCCGCACCATCCGCAATGCCCTGGAACTCGGGGAAAGGAAGAGGAAGGCAGAGGCCAAAGCGGCCCGGGAGGCGGTGCGGGCCAACACCTCCTTCAAATGGTTCGTGCAGCAGATGCGCGCGCTGCGCTACGTGGAGAGGCTCCGTGAGGAGGCGCGCCGACGGCCCGAGGATTTTCCCGCCCTGCCCTCCTACGAGAGGCTGACCTGAGCCCGGCGACCGCCGCGCTGAAAATGACTTGCGCTTTTTCTTGTTCCTTTCCCCCAGTCCCCAGTCCGTTGCCTCTTGCCTCTTGTCCCTTTATCCTGTCCCGTTTAGCTTGTCGCTTGTTTTCTTGTCCCCTTGGTTCTTTATTCCCGGTTCTATGTTCTCTGTTGCTTGCCCTCTTACTGGCTGCTCCCTGTTCCCAGTTCCTGTTCCCTGTCCCTCCTTCCCCGTTCCCCGTTCCTTACCCCCTTACTCCTTGCGCCCTGCGCCCTGCGCCCTGCTCCCTTCTCCTTCCCGCTTCCTCCCCTCCTTTTGGCCCCTCCCTCCTGGACCGTGATGCCGAGTCGGCTGCCTTCGTCGTGCTTCCCCCGAGGGGCGTGACCCCCCTGGCCACAGGGCCGGTCATGTCCTGCCCTCTGCGGGCTTCAGGTGCTTGCGCAGGGCGTTCCTGGTGTCCACCACCGGTATTCCGCTCCCGGCGACCAGCGCGTAGTCCACGCCGCTGTGGTCGGTGACGATCACCGCGCAGTGGCAGGAGCGCAGCGTCTCCGGGGTGAGCTCGACGCTCCTCAGGACCTCGCCGCCCACCGCGAACTCCGGCACATGGGGGTCGTGATATACGACCTCGGCTCCATCGCGTCGTAGCAGGGCTATGAGCTTGGCCGCCGGGGTCTCCCGCGTGTCGGAGACGTCGGGTTTGTAGGCCACTCCCAGGACCAGGATCCGCGAGCCGCTCACCGTCATGCCTGCGCCGTTGAGGGCCCTGGCCACAAGTCCGGCCACGAAATAGGGCATGTTCACGTTGACCTTGCCGGCCAGCTCGATGAATTCGGTCTGGAAATCGTACTCCCTGGCCTTCCAGGAGAGGTAGAAGGGATCGACGGGAATGCAGTGCCCGCCCAGCCCGGGCCCGGGCCAGAAGGGCATGAAACCGAAGGGCTTGGTGGAGGCGGCCTCGATGACCTCCCACACGTCCAGCCCCATGCGGTCGCAGAGCATCCAGAGCTCGTTCACCAGGGCTATGTTCACGCCGCGAAAGATGTTCTCCAGGAGCTTGGCCATCTCCGCCACCTCCAGGGAGCTCACCCTTACCGTCCTCCCCACGAAGGAGCCGTAGAACCTCTCCGCCAGGTCGGCGCAGCAATCGCTGAGGCCTCCCAGCAACTTGGGGGTATTGTCCAGCCTCCAGCGGGCGTTTCCCGGGTCCACCCTCTCCGGGGAGAAGGCGAGGTGGAAATCCGAGCAGGCCCGCTGGCCCATCCCCTCGAGGATGGGGAGGACCACCTGGCGGCTGGTGCCCGGGTAGGAGGTGGACTCCAGCACCACCAGCTTGGGCCGTTTCCCGTCCCGCACCGCCTCGCCCGCCATCCGGGAAGCCTCCTCCACATACCGCAGGTCGGGGTCCCGCGTCCTGCTCAGCGGGGTGGGCACGCAGATGCACAGCACCTCACAGTCCCGCAGCCCCTCCGGGTCGCCGCTGACCTCCAGCCTGCCCTCCTCCAAGAGGAGGCGCAGGCGCTCCCCGTCCGTGCCCTCGCAGGGCGCCTGGCCCTCCGCGATCCGCGCCCTCCTCTCCCCCTCCTTCTCCAGCCCAAGTACTTTGTAGCCGGCGGCCGCCGCCTCCATGGCCAGGGGAAGGCCCACATATCCCAGGCCGATCACCCCCACGCGTGCCCGGCGGCCTACGATGGATTCGAGGATCCCCATGAGAACCTCCGTCCTGTGTCGGCCTCCAAGCCGTTCTCTACCTGCCGTCCCGAAGCTATGAATATGCCGCCCGGTGAAAGCTTAACCGCCGCGCGCCGCCTACCGCAAGGCCGCCTGGAGTCCCGGGCCCTTTACCGCCTCCTCCCTGTCCGTGAGACACAAACACCCGAAGTGGGCATGACCCATTTTCTTCCAGCGAGGCAAACGGAAAGAGCCTCCCGGCGAACCCGACGCTTCCATCCCGAAGTTTCCTCCCGCCGCCGCGCGCCATGCCCCATCCGTCTCCCATTCGCGTTGCGCGGCATGAAGCGTTTTCCGCTCCCGGGCTCGGCTCCAATACGATCCCCATACCTCCAGCCACTCGGCCTTATGATATGATTCAGGCGAATGACCCGAGGTGGGGAACCGGCTTGTCGGCGGCCGCACTTTACGGCCGCCCTCGACGGGTGAGGCGTTGGCGAGCTAGGGAGGTCCGGAATGAAGAAGCTGCCCGAACTGGAGGCGCAAAAAGCCCTGCCCCGTCTGCTCAACTTCATCCGCGAACGCACGGCGGCGGCGGGAAAGACCCGGCTGGTGGTGGGCCTCTCCGGGGGTATCGACTCCGCGGTCTCCGCTTACCTGGGCGTGCGGGCCCTAGGGAGGGAGAACCTCACCGCCTTCCTCCTCCCCTACCGCACCACGCGGCCCGAATCCCTGGAGGACGCGGAGCTCGTGGCCCGGGAACTGGGCGTCGAACATCGCCGCATAGACATCACCCCCATGGTGGACGCTTATTTCCAGTTATTTCCTGATGCGGACCCCAAGCGTCGCGGAAACTTCATGGCCCGCTGCCGCATGGCCGTGCTCTACGACCAGTCCGCGGCCCTGGACGCCCTGGTGCTGGGAACCGGTAACCGCACCGAGGCCCTCCTGGGCTACACGACGCTCTGGGGGGACATGGCCTGCGCCTTCACCCCCCTGGGAGGCCTGTACAAGACCCAGGTAAGGCAGCTGGCCGCCTTCCTCGGCGTCCCGGCACGGATAATAGACAAGACCCCCACCGCCGACCTCTGGGAAGGCCAGACGGACGAGGGAGAGATGGGCATAACCTACGAGGAGGCGGACCTCATACTCTATCACCTCTACGACCTCGGGTACCCGGAGGAAAGGGTGGTGCGCGAGGGGTTCGACCCCCAGGCTGTTCGCAAGGTGAAATCTATGGTCGAGGCCTCCACCTTCAAGCGGCGCATGCCGCCTTACTGCGAGCTCTGACCGTGTCCCGGAAGCTGAAGATACTGGAGGTGTGCAACCTGGACCGCTTCGCGGCCTCGCCCTATCTGCTCCCTTTTTTCCAAAAACTGGTGGATAGGGGCCACAGCGTACACGTGGCCTGCCGGGTTACCGGATTCGCGGAGACGCTGCAGGAGGCGGGGTTGACGGTCCACGACCTCCCCTTCACCAGGCGCGTGACCCCCCTGCGCGACCTGCGGTGCTACCGGGAGCTGAAGTCCCTCATACGCCGCGAGGGTTTCGACATCGTGCACACCCACAACCCGAAGGACGGGGTCCTGGGGCGGCTGGCGGCCTGGAAGGCTGGCGTCCCGAGGATAATCCACACCTGCAACGGCCTCTACTTCTCCCACCGCTCCACCGCTTTACGGAAAAACCTGGTAATCGCCGCGGAGCGCTTCGCCGCCCGCCGCTGCCATCTGGTCATCTTCGTCAACTCCGAAGACCTGGCTCTGGCGGCGGCGAGGAAGGTCGTGGCGCCGAACCAGGCGAAGCTCATACACAACGGCGTGGACACGGCACGCTTCCATCCCGGCGCGGAGACCAGGCTGCGCGAGGAACTGGGAATACCTTCCAACGCGGTGGTGATCGGGTACCTGGGGGAGATACGCAGGGAGAAAAACCTCGAGGTGCTGCTGCAAGCGGCGGGGAGGGTCATCCCTTCACATCCGGACATCTACCTGGTGCTGGCGGGCGACGCTTCCCGCGAACCCCGGGAGCCGGCGCGGCTGGCGAAGACGGCCTCCCGCCTGGGCCTCGGGGACCGGCTCATCCTAACCGGCCACCGCACGGACCCCGAGAGGCTCCACCGCCTCTTCGACCTTTATGTCTTCCCCTCCAGCCGCGAGGGTTTCGGGGTGACGCTCATCGAGGCCATGGCCTCGGGAACGCCGGTCATCGCCTGCCGGGTGCGGGGACCCCGGGAGATAATCGACGATGGGCTGGACGGCATCCTGGTGAGGGACGGGGACCCGGAAGAGCTGGCCGATGCCATATCCTTCCTGCTGGAGACCCCCGAGGCGGCGCGGAGATACGCCGAGAGGGCACTCGCCAAGGTCTCCCGTGAGTTCACCCAGAAGTCGATGCACGCCAAGCTCCTTTCCGCCTACCGCCTGTGAGCGGGCGACCACCATCCTCCACCAGGACCGGAGCCTGACCTCACCCTTGCCGCATGACCGGGCAAGGGAACGCGGAGAGCGCGCGGACAGGCCGTCGCGACGCGGACGGATAGTATCTCCCCTCCTCCAAGCGCGCGAGCCGGCCTCCTCTCGCCGTTTGCCGGCGAACCTCACTGCGCGCTCAAGAAGACCTTGACCGCCGCGGTGCGGGAACTCACCCCCAGTTTCCTGTATATGCCGGAGATTATCTTCTCTACCGTCTTGGGGGAGATGAACAGCTTGGCGGCGATGTCCTTGTTGCTCATCCCCTCGCTCATCAGGGCCAGGACGTCGTATTCCCGGGAGGTTAGGGAATCCAGGGGCCCCGCCCCCGGGGCGCGCCCCTCCTCGCGCAGGGAGGCCACGATCATTTCCAGAACCTGGGGGCTGAAGGCCTTCTCTCCGCGCGCCGCCCTTCGCACCGCGTTGACCAGCTCCGAGCCTGCCGCCCTCTTCAGGATGTAACCGTCGGCGCCGGCTTGCAGGGCACGGTGGACGTACTCGAAGTCCTCGTACATGGAGAGCATGACGACCTTCAGTTCCGGGAAACGGGCTTTGAGGAGCCGGCAGGCCTCGATGCCCGACATGCCGGGGAGTTTGATGTCCATGACCACCAGGTCCGGCCGCAGCAGGTCCGCCTTCTCCAGGCATTCCTCCCCGCAAGCCGCCTCCCCCACCACCGCCATGTCCTGCTGTTTCTCCATGAGGGAAGCCAGACCCTCGCGGAGTATGGCGTGGTCGTCGGCCAGGAGGATCCTTACGCCCGCCTTCTCTTTTCCTCCCGCTCCCGCCTCCCGGGCCCCTCCTCCTTCCACGTCCTTCATCCCTTCCTCGCTCCGAAGCTCGCCTCCCTTTTCCGCGCCGGTCACTGCCCCCGCATCGCCTCCCGGCCCATGCCGCACACTTGCTTCCTCGCTTCCATCACGCCCCCGAGGCCTCCCGGCCATCTTCTGCGCCTCCTCCATCCGGCCCCGGGAAAGCTCCTCGGACTCTCCCCCGTCGGGATCTCTCTCGCCGCCAGGGTCACCCGCCTGACACCGGCCGGAGGCCTCAGTCTTCGAGGGGTATGTGCACGGCCACCGTGGCCCCCTTCTCCTCGGAGAAGATGCGCAGGCTCCCGCCCACCTGGGAGGCCCTCTCCCTCATGTTCACCAGCCCCAGGTGGACCTTGCCGTCCTCCGCGTGGTCTGAGAAACCTTTCCCGTTGTCCGTCACCAGGAGGTCGACGCCCTCCCCGTCCCTCCCGAAATACACCGTGGCGCGGGTGGCACCGGAGTGCTTTACCACGTTGGCCAAGGCCTCCTGGGCGATGCGGTAGAGGTTTATCCTCACCTCGGCGGGCAGCTCCCCCTCCTCGCCCCTGACCACCAGGCTGAAATCTATGGGGTGGTCGGCGTTCAGCCTCCGCACCAGGTTGCGCAGGGCCTCCAGGAGCCCCAGGTCGTCCAGCATGTGGGGGTGCAGGGAGGCGGACAGGTCGTGAAGTTTCTCCATGACCTGGGATATGGACTCCGCCGCGGAGCGCAGGCGGCGGAGCGCCTCCTCCGGGACCCCCTCCTCGCCCATGGCCATCTCCAGGTTGAGCAGGGCGTTGGTGAGGTGCTGGCCAGTGTCGTCGTGGAGGTCACGGGCCACCGCCGCCCTCTCCCTCTCCTGTATCTCGGTGACCGCCTGAAAGAGGGAGCGCAGCTCGAAGTTCTTCTGTTCCAGCTCGCGGTTCAGCCGCTTGTTCACGAACTGCTTGTAGCTCATCTCGGTGACCGAACGGGCCAGGGCGTTGACCACGGAGAGGAGGAACTCCACCTCCTCCAGCCTCACCGTGCGCACCTTCTTCAGCGAGTCCAGGAGGGGAACGGGGTCGATGCCCAGCTCTTCCGCCAGCTTCCGGTACTTCTCAGCGTCGGGGGGGTCGGCAAGGGAGGCGTCGCCGCTGATCATGCCCACCATCTCCCCGCCCAGGACGAGGGGGGCGTCGAAACAGATGAAGCCGGCATGGCAGACGCGCACCCGGGGAGCCATGGACCTCCTCAGCTCGGCCAGGCCGCCGACGGCCGAGCCGTAACAGCGCATGACCCCCTCCAGGGAATCGATTATCAACTGGCAGTGCTCCCCTCCGGTGGAGCTCACCACCACCGGCATGCAGTCCATGTCCAGCACCCAGAGGCGCACCCCGGTGATGCGCGCCAGCTCGTCCACCAGCTCCTGAAGGTAACCCACGTCCAGTATCTCCGTGAAGGCTATGTCCCGCAGGCGGAGGGGCTCTATGAGCCTGCGGTACTCCTCAGGCGGCGAGAGCAATTGGGCGCCCATAAGGAACCGCCCTACTCCCAGGTTCCAGAGCTCCATGAAGGGACCCAGTATCTCCAGCCTCAACCTCCCAGCCCTCACCAGGGAAAGGAAGGTCTCCCCGAACTCGCGGGCCGTCCTCACCTCACCGAAGGTGCGCACGTCGGAGAGGTCCAGGAAGTGAAGCTCCATGAAGGGCTTGACCAGGGTGGGATCAACGAGGTAGACCCTCCCCTCCCTCTTAACCCCCGCGGCGCAGCCTCCTGGGGCGCAGACCTTTATGGAGGCCCCGTCCTTCAGGGCCTCCACGGCGGCACGAATGGGGCTTTCCGTGCTCACGAAAAGCCGCTCCGCCAGGTCCTCCAGCAGCCTCTGCGCTTCCCCGTTCATCTTCCCGCAAAGATCGCGGGTCCGATCACCCGTGCGGCCCTATCTCCCATTGGCATTTCCTTCCATCGCTTTCTTTTAGGGAACGGCGCCCGCGTTCTCCGCGGCTCCCGGGCCCGTCTTCCGCGCCACGCTCAACTCGATGAAAGCCCGCGCCACACTCGAGGGAGTCAGAGGGCGCCCATCCCAAAACCGAGCTGCGATCCCCGCTTCACTCGCCGTGCCCGCCTCCGGAGGCCCGAGCCGCTTTGCGCGGCCCCAAGACCATTATAGGGCAGATGGGATTGGGTAGACGGCGCCTTCCGACCGCTCTCCCCTGGGATCGCGGCGGATGCCGGGGACGGAATGGGGAGCCTGGCCGCCGGGGGCCTTGTCACCGCGCCCGCGCGGCCCTTCTCCCCTTCCTCCTCACCACGTTGCCCACGAACTCCTCGATGAGCTCCTGGAGGGTCTCGATGGGGGTCATGCGCCTTATCCAGGAATCGCCCTGCAGGACGAGGGTGGGGATCCCCGCCCTCTTCATGAGCTCGTTTCGGACGATGGTCACCGAGCTCCAGGTCTGCTTGCAGCTGTGGTGCCCGCAGTAGATGCAGCAATCGGCGTTCAGTTCCCTGGCCGCCCAGGTGATGTCCTCCAGCCACTGTACGGACATGGAAGGGGCTCCCATCTGCCGGGTCATGGGCATGTTGCGGGCGATTTCCGCCATCCCCTCCAGCATGGACTCCCGGGAACGGGTGTCGATGGCCTGCGGGAAGAGGAGGTCCAGTCCGTCTCCCAGGTGGGTGATTCCATTTTCTTCCATCCAGTTGAAGAGGCCGGCCATGTCGAAATAATAGCTGGTGTAGGTCCAGAGGCTGCGGGCCACCTCCTCCGGAGCGGGGTACTCGCCCTTCTCCAGCCTCTCTTTGGAGGTCTCCACCATGGACCGCATGACCTTCACCGCCTCCTCCGTGCCCCACATGGTGTAGCGGACCCCGTAGGTCATGAGGGAGAAGACGTTGGGCACCGGGCAGGGGGCGAACTTGTGCAGGTCCCACAGCTCCCAGTAGAGCTCCGAGGCCAGGTTGGCGTTCCCGATCACCCAGCGCATGCGCTCCTCGTCCAGCTTCTCCTCCAGGAACTCCTCCAGGTCCCGTATGAGGGCTTCGAAATATCGGTAATACTGACGGATCCCGCGTTCCGTGTTGTCCACCGTCTTCTCCAGGAAGAAGAGGGGGATGCCGAGATAACGGGCCAAGAACTCGTGGGTCTTGGAGTTGATGTCGCAGGAGGCGAAGCAGTCGTTGATGACCGCGTCGGGGGCGAAGTCCGATTCCGTGAGGCAGGACCCCACTTCGATCATGTTCGCCGAGCAGGCGAAGTCGGGTAATCCCAGCCCCATGGC
>JACVJH010000071.1 GCA_015711895.1 Candidatus Solincola tengchongensis
TCTGCATCGCCGATGCCACTACCCTGACCGAGGCGGGATATGTGGGGGAGGACGTGGAGAACATCCTCCTCAAGCTCATCCAGGCCGCGGATTACGACGTCAAGCGGGCGGAGACGGGCATCATATACATAGACGAGATAGACAAGATCGCCCGCAAGTCGGAGAACCCCTCCATCACCCGGGACGTCTCCGGGGAGGGCGTGCAGCAGGCGCTGCTCAAGATCCTGGAGGGCACGGTGGCCAGCGTCCCGCCCCAGGGAGGGCGCAAGCACCCCCACCAGGAGTTCATCCAGATCGACACCACCAACATCCTCTTCATCTGCGGGGGCGCCTTCGCCGGGCTGGAGAAGATCGTGGAGAACCGCATCGGGAAGAAGGGCATCGGCTTCGGGGCCGACCTGCGCAAGCGGGAGGAGAGGGACATCGGCGAGATACTGGAGCAGGTCATGCCCGAAGACCTCCTCAAGTTCGGCCTCATCCCCGAGTTCGTGGGGCGCCTCCCGGTGATCGCCGCTTTCCACGGCCTCTCCGAGGACGACCTCATCCGTATCCTCACCGAGCCCAAGAACGCCCTTGTGAAGCAGTACAAGAAGTTCTTCGAGTTCGACGGGGTGGAGCTGCGTTTCACCGAGGGGGCCCTCCGCGCCGTGGCCCGCAAGGCCATGCAGCGCAACACCGGGGCGCGGGGATTGCGGGCCATCCTGGAGGAGTGCCTGCTGGACGTTATGTACGAGCTGCCCTCGCGCAACGACATCATCCGCTGCGTGGTCACCAAGGACACCATCGAGAGGGGCACCGAGCCCACCCTGGTGACCTCGGCCGGCGAGTACAAGGACGAGGAGAGCGCCTGAACGCCGGAGACGGGGAGGAAGGCCACCCAAACCTTCGAGCCTTTCGCGAAGATGCGGGTTTCCGCGTTGTCCTTCTTCGAGATCCCCTTCCCCTTTGTTGCTCTCCGCCATCCCCTCTTCGCTCCTGCGGTTTCGTGGGCTCTCGCCTTTCAAGATTCCCTTCCTTTGATCACCCTCCGCCATATCCTCTTTGCTTTAGGTCTTAAGCGGTTCTATAGGCTCTCGTCCTCCACCGTCCCTTTCCCGTGCTCCGAACCGGCTTAGGATGCGCCTCCCGGGCCTTTCGGCTGGGGGCCGTGGGTGCATGAACCTGGGCAAGCGGCGGGAGGCCTGCCGAGGAGCTCCAACCGACAGAGACGGAGGTGGGAGCGCTCTCTCCGACCGACCTGTCCGGCCCAGTCTGAGTGGAAATCTCGTATGGGCCGGTATTAACGGTCCCGCTCTGCAGGCTGCGCTGCGACCGAACCCCGGCCTTCCCGGACAAAGCTTTCCCTCATGAGGCGGATGGGCTGGAGGGTTTCTTCGATGGGAGACCCCGGAATCCTCCACGCTTCCAGGAGCCCGGCGCCGGATGCCGGGATCAGGCGCCCGGACGGTGCCTTCCGAGGAAGCGGGCGGCGCGCAGAAGAGGGCTGGAGCGCATCTCCTCCAGGGTGTCCTGGATGTCCTCCACCGATTCCCGCACCCGATCCATAGTCTCGAGGATGGACCCGGCGCGCCCCTCCAGCCTCCGCAGCCCCTCGTACATGCGGGAGCCCTTTTCGGTGAAGGATGCCGACCAAGCCCGGTAATCGTCGTAGGCGGCGTTCAGGGTGCGGTAGACGGACAGAGCGGAGCGGACCAGGAGCAGGAGATCGACCAATCCTGTCCCCAGCGCCGCCAGGAAAACTGCCAGCGCGATCTTGCCCAATGGAATTCCCCCCTTTTCCTTAACGCTGCCCGCGTGGAATAAGGCCGTCGACGGAAGGACCTGCCTCCACCTTACGGCACCGCGCCCTTCGTTCTGCCCTCCGTACGCGGGTGTCCTACCCTTGGTCCTGAGGTGGACATGCAGCGCAATGGAAACTTCGCTTCGGTAGGATATGTCGTCCTCCTCGGCCCGTATCCCCGCGGGAGATGCCATCCTCCTCGGTAGAAAGTCTTTATCCGACTGCTCGATTTCTTTTCCGGTATATGGACCAAAAATCCGGTTCATGGAACAGGAAAAGGATATCCCGCTCTCCTCCGGGCCTCAAGCCCCGGATGGGGAGTGGGCCTTTCACCGCGCATTTCCAGGTCCGGCCGCGGTCCTTTTCCCGCTTCCTTCCCGCATGGGTTGGCCGCGGCCTCCCCTACCTCGCTGCCGGCTTCCTCCCTTGCGGCCTTTGGCGGTGCTTCGCCGCTCGGCGCTCATTCACTCCCCAGGCATTTTTCCGCCTTGTCCGCGGCGGTTTCCGACATCCGATGCCCTCGGTGATTTCCAAGGACTTCCACGTCTTAATGTCCGGTTGTCCCGGGATGGCTGGCGTTGGGCGCACGTTCGAGCTCTCCCCCGGCTGCAACCCTGGTATCCGTTCGGTTCACCGCCTCGGCGCACCGGGATTCGGGTTTGCCCTTTTGCCGTCCTTTAAAGCGATTTCCGCGTGCCCTCCGGGTTCGGGGGCCTTTGAGGGGCCGATTGCGAAAGGAAGAGGCGTTTGACCCTCACGGCAAGCGGCCACTTGCATATATAATGTCTCATATCGCCGGGAGCGCCGTTCTCGCCGTGAGCCGCGAGGCCCCCGCGACTTCGGTGAATGGCCGACCTCCCTGCTGGCGTGGGGAAGCCCCCGGTAAAAGCGAATGTCTCATATCGCCGGGAGCGCCGTTCTCGCCGTGAGCCGGAGCGCTGTCGTTGTTCCTTTGGACGGCGACCCACGCGGGCGGTGGGTACGGTCCGCCCCAGGTGAAAGGTGGAGGGCGCCTCAGATGAAGGACTGGAGGTGAGCGAAGGGTTGTCCGAACACGGGACTGCCGGACTGGAGGCGGAAATCCCCAAGGCCTACGAGCCGGCCGCGGTGGAGTCCAGGTGGTACGCCTTCTGGGAGGAACGCGGATACTTCCACGCCGAACCTAACCCTGACCGGGAACCCTTCACCGTGGTCATCCCGCCCCCCAACGTGACCGGTTCCCTGCACCTGGGGCACGCCTTGAACAACTCCCTTCAGGACTTCATCGTCCGCCGCAAGCGCATGCAGGGATACGAGACCCTTTGGCTCCCGGGGACGGACCACGCGGGCATCGCCACTCACGCCGTGGTGGAGCGCCTCCTGGCCGAGGAGGGCAAGACGCGCTGGGACATAGGGCGCGAGGCCTTCCTGGAACGCGTCTGGCAGTGGGTGGAGAAGTACGGGGGCACCATCATCCAGCAGCTCAAACGCCTGGGTTGCTCCTGCGACTGGGATAGGACGCGTTTCACCATGGACGAGGGCTGCTCCCGGGCCGTCCGCGAGGTATTCGTGCGCCTCTACGAGGAAGGCCTCATCTACCAGGGGTATTACATCGTCAACTGGTGCCCCCGCTGCCTCACGGCCATCTCGGACATCGAGGTGGAACACGAGGAGGTGGAGGGCAAGCTCTGGTACATCCGGTACGACCTCAAGGACTCCGACGAGCACTTCTACGTGGCCACCACCCGGCCAGAGACTATGCTCGGGGATACCGGGGTGGCGGTGAACCCGCGCGACCACCGCTACCGCCACCTGGTGGGGAGGACGGCCGTCCTGCCGCTCTTGGGGCGGGAGCTTCCCATCATCGCCGATGACTACGTAGACCCGGACTTCGGCACCGGCATCGTCAAGGTCACCCCGGCGCACGACCCCAATGACTTCGAGATGGGAAGACGCCACGGCCTTCCGGAGATAAACATCTTCACCCCCGAGGCGCGCGTGAACGAGAACGGTGGTCCCTACGCCGGGCTGGACCGCTACGAGGCGCGCAACGCCGTGGTGCGCGACCTGGAGAGCATGCACTACGTGCTGAAGGTGGAACCCCACCTGCACGCCGTGGGGCACTGCTACCGCTGCCACACGGTCATCGAGCCCTACCTCTCCAAGCAGTGGTTCGTGAGCATGAAGACCCTTGCCGAACCGGCCATCAGGGCGGTGGAAGAGGGGAGGACACGCTTCATCCCCGCCAGATGGGAGAAGATCTACTTCGACTGGATGTACAACATCCGCGACTGGTGCATCTCCCGCCAGCTGTGGTGGGGGCACCGCATCCCGGCCTGGTACTGCCGGGAATGCGGCCAGGTCATCGTGGCCCGCGAGGATCCGGAGCGCTGCCCCTGCGGCGGGGAGCTGGAGCAGGACCCGGACGTCCTGGACACCTGGTTCTCCTCCGGCCTGTGGCCCTTCTCCACCCTCGGTTGGCCGGAGGACAACCCGGACCTGCGCTATTTCTACCCCACCTCGGTGCTGGTGACCGCCTTCGACATCATCTTCTTCTGGGTGGCGCGCATGATGATGTCCGGTCTGCACTTCATGGGGGACGTCCCCTTCCGCGAGGTCTTCGTCACCGCCCTCATCCGCGACGAGTCGGGGAAGAAGATGAGTAAGTCCTCGGGGAACGTCATCGACCCCCTGGACATCATCGAGCGCTACGGGGCGGACGCCCTGCGCTTCACCTTGGGGCACATCGCCGTCCCCGGAAGGGATGTCTTCCTCTCCGAGGAGCGCATCGCCGGGAGCCGCCACTTCTGCAACAAGATATGGAACGCCTCTCGGTTTGTCCTCCTCAACCTGGGGGATTTCCGCCCCGGTGAGGTGAGGGAGGAGGACCTGGAGCTCACCCTGGCCGACCGCTGGATACTCTCCCGCCTGGCCGGGCTCATCGAGACGCTGGACGGGTATTTCGAGGAATACAACTTCAGCGAGGCCTGCCGGGCCATCTACGAGTTCTTCTGGAGCGATTTCTGCGACTGGTACGTGGAGCTCTCCAAGCTCAGGCTCTACGGGGACGAGGAGGCGGGGAAGCGCACCGCCCGCTACGTGCTGTGGACGGTCCTGGAGCAGGCCCTGCGCCTGCTGCACCCCTTCATGCCCTTCATCACCGAGGAGATCTGGCAGCGGTTACCCCACGAGGGGGAGTCCATCGTGGTGGCTCCCTGGCCCGCCCCCAGGAGGGAGCACCTGGACCCGGCCGCGGAGGAGGAGATGTCCGTGCTGCAGGAGGTCATCACCTGCCTGCGTCGCCTGCGCTCCGAGATGGGAGTGCGGCCCAACGCCCGGGTGGAGGCCCTTCTGGTCCCCGTTCTGGAGGGGAGGAGGGAGCTCCTCCTCGAGCACGAGGGATATATAACCTCCCAGGCGCGCCTCTCGGCGCTCCGGGTGGTGGACTCCGTGGAGGACCCCACTTCCTACGCGCGGGGACTGGCCGCCGGGGTGGAGGCCTTCATCCCCCTGCGTGGAGAGGCCTTCCGGGAGGAGGCGGAGCGCCTGCGGAGGGAGATCGTCCGCCTGGAGAAAGAGGCGCAGCGCCATCAGGCCAAGCTTTCCAACGACCAGTTCCTGTCCAAGGCCCCTCCAGAGGTAGTACAGAAAGAGCGGCGCAAGCTGGCCGACGTGCGCCTCAAGCTGGAGAAGCTCCACGAGCAACTCCAACTAATAGAATGAAAGGGGTCAGGTCTTGAATCGTGATACCCTTATGGGTATACGCTTGCTCGAATTGCGGTTTAGGTCAAGTTTTACGAAGGCACGTCTTTCAAATGGCATCTCTCGGGTGTATGCAATTTTTAGAAGGGGAAGCTTTATTTGTACCGATCGAGCGTGAACTCGGAAACGCTTTGCTCGGAATGGAGATGAGGTTCGCCTGATGGATAGGAATACCCTAAGGGGTATCACGATTCAAGACCTGACCCCATGATGGATTTTAAGGAAGCGGAGGAGTACCTGGGCCGGCGGGCGAGGTTCGGCATCAAGCCGGGCCTGGAGCGCATAAGGCTTCTCCTGTCCCTGCTGGGAGACCCCCAGCTGGAATTTCCTTCCATTCACATCACGGGCACCAACGGCAAGACCTCCACGGCGCGCATGGTGGCCTCCATCCTGGGGGTAGGCGGGAGGAAGGTGGGCCGCTACACCTCCCCCCACCTGCAGAGCGTTACCGAGCGCATCTGCGTGGACGGGCGCCCGGTGACGGAGCGGGAGTTCGCCTCCCTCCTGGAGAGGGTCATACCCGCGGTGGAGGAGACCGATGCCCGGACCGGCGATCCCCTGACCTACTTCGAAGTGACCACGGCCATGGCCTTTTTGCACTTCGCGCGGCGCAAGGTGGACGTGGGGGTCATCGAGGTGGGCCTGGGCGGGAGGTGGGACGCGACCAACTTGCTGATGTCCCAGGTCCAGGTGATCACCGGCGTGGCTTTCGACCACACGGCGGAGCTGGGGGACACCTTGGAGAGGATCGCCTTCGAGAAGGCGGGGATCATCAAGGGCGGGAGCGCGGTTATCTCCGCGGTGGCCCATCCGGGGGCCCTGAAGGTCATCGCTGCGGCCTGTAAGGAGAGGGGCAGCGAGCTGAAGTTATATGGAAGGGACTTCCAGTTGATCTATCAGCTCACCTACGGTGTAGAAACGGAGAGAATAGGCCAGGTGCTGGGAATACGGGGCCTCCTTCGCGAATATGCCGACCTCTTCCTTCCCCTGCTCGGCGAGCACCAGGGCGTGAACGCCGCCTGTGCCGTGGCTGCCTGCGAGGCCTTCGCCGGCTCTCCGGCGGTTCTCTCCGCGGACGAGGTGGCGGCGGGACTCCGCCGGGTGACCTCTCCCGGAAGGCTGGAGGTGGTCTCCCTGCATCCCCTGGTCATCCTGGACGGGGCCCACAACCCGGAAGGGGCGTTCCGCCTGGCCCAGGTGATCCGCAACGACCTGGATTATGAGAAGCTGGTCCTGGTCCTGGGCATCCTGGAGGACAAAGACATGCGGCGGATGCTGAAGATACTGCTTCCCCTTGCGGACACGGTGGTCTTCACCCAGAGCCGTGAGGAGAGGGCTGCCCCAGCGAGGAGACTGGCCCGCCTGGCCCGGGAGATGGGCTACGAGGGCGTGGTGGTGGAGGACATCGGGGAGGCGGTGAGGTTCGCCCGCACCCTGGCCTCGGTCTCGGACATGGTGTGCGTCACCGGGTCCCTATATACGGTGGGAGAGGCCCGCGAGGCCCTGGGGCTGCGCCCGGAGTGAGCTGGGCTCGGGCGAACGCCCCGACCTTTCCGAAAATGTATTCTCCGTAGGCGGTTCCAGGGCTTATGAAGTTCGAGAGATTACCCCGGCATCCCGGCCGGAACCAGGCTGCTTTATGGTTTCGGTGGGTGCTCTTGGGGTTGAAAGAGGTCGGAAGGCCGCCTTGGCATCCTTACACCGCCTTGGCATCCTTACAGAAAGAGTGAGGAGTCGCACGAGGAACCATCCTGTGATATATTTCTCGGCGATTTCTTGGCGCGCCGGCAAGGGGCACGAAGCCCGAGGAGAGAGGCGTTGCCGGAGCGAGGAGAAGATGGGGTTCGGAGAACGGAGGAAGCTTTGGTCATGGCCGTGGAGAGGACTCTTGTGCTGGTGAAACCGGACGGCGTGGAGAGAGGCCTGGTCGGAGAGGTCATCTCCCGCTTCGAGAGGCTGGGCATGCGCATCGTGGCCCTGCGCATGCTCCGCGTGGACGAGGACCTGGCGTCGAAGCATTACGCCGAACACGCGGGCAAACCCTTCTACCCGGAGCTGGTGTCCTTCATCACCTCCGGGGAGGTGGTGGCCATGGTCCTGGAGGGAGAGGGGGCCATAGGCCTGGTGCGCAAGGTCATGGGGCCCACCAATCCCGTTGAGGCCCCGCCGGGCACCATTCGGGGGGACTACGGGGTGGAGATCACCCGCAACCTGGTCCACGGCTCGGACGGGCCGGAGAGCGCCGCCCGTGAGATAGGCCTCTTCTTCCCCGACCTGACCTGACGAGGGCATGACCTGACGGCCCGGGGCGGGAGGGCCCCTGATCACGGGGAAGAGGGTGAGGAAGGGCGGCCGCACCTCCCGCGTTTTCAAGCCCCCGACGGGGAAGTCCGCACGCGGCCGGCCGGGGCCTCATCACGGAGAGGAATCCCTCTTCCCCGGGAAGGGAACCGTGGGGCACGGATTCCCGTCATCTATCCGGGGAACAGCGCCGCGGCATGGCGGCTCCGGGATGGGGAAGGAGAAGCGGACCCTTGTGATAAAATTATGGACATGATGAACGTGACGCGAAGCGGCCTTCGGGCCGTTAAAAATATGCCGGAAAGGTGAGTGCCGTGTTTTCTTCGTGGGAAATGCTGGGAAGGGACATGGCCATCGACCTGGGGACGGCGAATACCCTGGTCTACGTGCGGGGAAAGGGCATCGTCCTCAACGAGCCGTCGGTGGTGGCCATCAACACCTCCAATGGGGCCATCCTGGCCGTGGGAGCGGAGGCCAAGCGCATGATCGGGCGCACACCGGGACACATCGTGGCCGTCCGGCCGCTCAAGGATGGCGTCATCGCCGACTTTGACGTCACGGAGAAGATGCTCCGCTACTTCATCCAGAAGGTACACAAGCGGCGCCTTTTCGCCCGCCCCCGCGTGGTGGTCTGCGTGCCCTCCGGGACCACGGGAGTGGAGCAGCGAGCGGTGGAAGAGGCCTGCATCCAGGCGGGCGCGCGCGCGGCCTACATAATCGAGGAGCCCATGGCCGCGGCCATCGGCGCCGGCCTGCCCATCCATGAGCCCACAGGGAACATGGTGGTGGACATCGGCGGCGGGACCACCGAGGTGGCGGTCATCTCCCTGGGGGGCATCGTGACCAGCGAGTCCATCCGCATCGGGGGGGATGAGATGGACGAGGCCGTGGTCAACTACATCAAGAAGGAATACAACCTCATGATCGGGGAGAGGACCGCCGAGGAGCTCAAGATCCAGATCGGCTCGGCCTTCCCCGTGGACGACGAGATCAACGCGGAGATACGGGGACGGGACCTGGTTACCGGCCTGCCCAAGACCATCGTGGTGCTGGCCGAGGAGATAAGGGAGGCCATCGAGGAGCCGGTCTCCGCCATCGTGGACGCGGTCAAGACCACCCTGGACAAGACCCCGCCCGAACTGGCCTCGGATATCATGGACCGGGGAATCGTGCTCACCGGTGGAGGGGCGTTGCTCACGGGACTGGACGAGAGGATACGCCACGAGACGGCCATGCCCGTGGTGGTCACCGCTTCCCCTCTCTCCGACGTGGCCATCGGTTCGGGGAAATGCCTCGAGGAGTTCGAGATCATGAAAAAGGTTCTCATCTCCTCCTCCCGGCATTGAACCGGGGATGATAGATCATGCTGGAAAGACGCAACCGCAGACAGCGATTCCTCATCGTCGTCCTCGTCCTGGTGTGCATACTCCTGGTCACCGTCTATTCCCGCGAGAGCGAGAACGGTTTTCTCCACCGCCTGCAGCGGTTCTCCATGGACGTCATCTCCCCCCTTCAGAAGGGGATGAGCAAGGTGTTGAGCCCGGTGCGCAACGGCATCGGGTTCCTGGTGGACCTGGGGCGGGCGCGTGGAGAGCGGGACCGGCTAAAGGAGGAGGTCAGGCAGCTGGAGCAGAGGGTCCATGAACTGGAGGACATGCGGCGCGAGAACGAGACCCTGAGGAGTATGCTCGCCGTCAAGGAGGCCTACCCCGAGCTGGAGTTCCTGGTGGTGGAGGTCATCGGTGCCAGCCCCGACGCCTGGGAACAGACCATAATCATAGGCGCGGGTTATGACGACGGTCTGGAGGAATACATGGCCGTGCTCAGCGAGGACGGCAGCCTAGTGGGCAGGATAATCACCTGCACGGCCCAGTCCTCCGTCGTACAGCTGATCACCGACGAGAAGAGCGCCGTGGGCGCCAGGCTGCAGCGCAACGCGGAGATGGGCATCCTGCGCGGGGAGGGCGGAGGGGCGGTGCACCTCGAGCTCCTCAACCTGGAGGCCGATGTGCGCACGGGAGACGTGGTGGTGACCTCCGGGATGGGGGGCACCTGTCCGGCGGGCATCCCCATAGGCACGGTGACGGAGATAGGGGAGAAAAAGGCGGACCTATCGGTGGGTATCGTCATCCAGCCGCGGGCCAGCATGACCCGGCTGGACAGGGTGATGGTGGTGGTCTCCCCTAAACCCACGAAAGCGCCAGGAGTGGCCGAAGGGGGGAGCGGTATATGATGACCGCCCACCGCCGGTTGCTCTTCGCCGTCATTATACTGGTGACCCTCCTCCTCCAGGTCGGCGTGGCGGGGGAGATAAGCGTGGGGAGCGTTAAGCCGGACATACTCCTCACGGCCACCATATGCTGGGCCCTCTTCGAGGACCCCAGGCAGGGAGCCCTCTTCGGCTTCTGGGGCGGGCTGCTGGAGGACGTCTTCACCACCGCCGTCCTGGGGGTGGGGGCCTTCGCCAAGACGCTCATCGGCTATTTCTCGGGGGAGCTCAAGCAGCGCGTGGTCTCCAAGTCCGTGGTCTGGCCCATGCTCATCGTCTTTGCGGGCACCCTCCTGCACGAGCTCATCAAGTTCGCCTCCTGGACCATGGTGGGTCTGGAGCAGAGGCCGCCGTTGAACGCCGGGGTGGTCTTCGGCCTGGCGCTGTACAACGCCGTGCTCACTCTGGCCGTCTATCCTCTGCTGGGGAGGTTCGCCGGCCGGGAGGAGAGGGAGATGCTGTTCCAGTGAGGTGATTCGGACATGCCAGTCAACCCGCAGCAGAAGGGGGCCATGGTCCACCGCTACACCCTCTTCGTGATGTTCATTGCGGTCATGGTGGCCGTTCTGGTGGTCAGGCTGTGGTTCCTGCAGGTGGTGCAGGGCGACCGCTACCGGAGCATGGCCGAGGGCAACCGGGTGCGGGAGGTCCCCCTGGAGGCCTCCAGGGGGAAGATACTGGACCGCAACTACCGTATGCTGGTGGGAAACCGCTGGGCCCTCTCCATCTTCGTACTCCCCACGGAGTTCGAGAAGCTGGAGGACAAGGAGGCGGAGGCAGCTCGCCTGGGGGCCATGCTGGGCATAGGCGGCGAGGAGATAATGAAAAAACTCCAGGGCGAGGACGTGCAGCCCCACAAGCCGGTCCTCATCAAAAAGGACGTTGATCCGGAGGTGTATTTCTTCATCCAGGAGAGGCAGTCGGAGTTCCCTTGGGTCTTTCCGGAGAAGATGCCGGTGCGCGAGTATCCGGAGGGAGACGAGAGCCTGGCGGCCCACGTACTGGGGTACCTGGGGGAGATCTCCGAGGAACAGCTCAAGGTGCTGAAAGATAAGGGATATAAGGCCGGGGACATAGTGGGCACCTCCGGGGTAGAGGCCTATTACGAGGATATCCTGCGGGGGGTGGACGGGAAGCTGATCATGGAGGTGGATGCCCGGGGCAAACCGCTGCAGGAACTAGGCAGGGAGGAGCGCAACCCGGGCAAGACCCTGGTCCTCACCCTGGACAGGGATCTTCAGAGGGCGGTAGAGCAAAGCCTCCGCCAGGGTATAGCCCGGGCGCGCACCTACCTGGACCGGGAGAGGGGCAGGAACTACGTGGCCCCGGCGGGTGCGGCGGTGGTACTTGATCCTCGTACGGGGGAGATACTGGCCATGGCCAGCGAGCCCACCTTCAACCTCGAGGACTTCGTGGGCGGCATAGACGAGGAGGAGTGGGCCAGGCTCAACGATCCCCGGAACAACTATCCCCTCAACAACCGGGCCATCGTGGGGCAATACCCGCCCGGTTCCACCTTCAAGGTGGTCACGGCAATGGCCGCCCTGCAGGAGGGGATGGCCAGCGCCTACTCCCCGTTCTTTTGCGGGCATGTCTTCAACCGCGGTGAGTTCGCCCAGTATCCCAAGACCTGCTGGGGAACCCATGGCTCCATCAATTTCATGAACGCCATCATCCAGTCCTGTGACGTGGTCTTCTACGAGCTGGGGTACGTGTTCTACGAGAACCGCAACCGAGAGGGCTGGGTCACCCGGTTGCAGGATTACGCCGTCCTGGCCGGGCTGGGCAAGCCCACGGGCGTGGACCTGCCCAACGAGTTCGAGGGGCGGGTCCCCACCCCGCAGTGGAAATGGGAGTTCAACCAGGGGAATCCGGATTACCAGCGCTGGTATCCCGGGGATACGGTGAACATGGCCGTGGGGCAGGGAGACATCCTGGTCACCCCCCTCCAGTTGGCCAACCTTTACGCGGCCATAGCCAACGGCGGTCCTTACTACCGCCCTCACGTGGGGAAGGAGATACTCACTTATCTTGGGGAGACCGTGGATACCATCCAACCCCAGAAGATAGGGGACATCACTGACCCCAACAACGACCTCGGGATCCACGTGGACAGGAGCAAGCTAGAGGTGGTGAGGACGGCCCTCACCGGGGTTGTGGCCAGGGGAGGGACGGCAGCCGGGGCTTTCGCCGGTTTCCCTATAAAGGCCATCCCCGTGGCGGGGAAGACGGGGACCGCCGAGGTGCAGGGAAAGCAGCCCTGCGCCTGGTTCGCCTGCTACGCTCCGGCCAACGACCCCCGCTACGTGGTGGTGGTGATGGTGGAGGAGGGCGGGCACGGGGGGCTGGTTGCCGCTCCCATCGCCCGGCACATCCTGGAGTACATCTTCGGCATCCCACAGGGGCAGCCGGAGGTCACGGTGACCGAGTAGGAGGAAAGGGAGGGACATGCCCACGCGCCTGGGAAGGCTTCTGGCCCCCAAAGTCACGGAGAGGAGGAGGACCGACGAGGTGGCCCGCCGCCTGAGCGGGATGCCCATCCGGCACGTGGACTGGTCGCTCCTGGCGGTGACCCTCTTCCTGGTGGCCTTCGGCATGCTCATCCAGTACAGCGCCACGCGGGGGGACAACCCGGACAACCCCACCTATTACGTGTTGCGCACGGCCCTGAACTTCCTGGTGGGTCTGGTGGTCATGGGCCTCATGCTCAGCTTCGACTATCGGCGGCTCAATGTGGCCACGCCCTTCATCTACGGCTTCTTCCTCTTCGCCCTCCTGGTGGTCTTCCTCACCGAGGAGGCCATGGGGGCCCAGCGGTGGATAACCCTCGGCCCCTTCAGCTTCCAGCCCTCGGAATACTGCAAGCTGGTGCTCATACTGGTCCTGGCGAACTACTTTTCCGACAACAAGGCGGATCCGGAGTCCTTCCGCAGCTTCATCATACCCACTCTCTGGGCCCTTCCCTTCATGTTCTTCATCTTCCTGCAGCCGGACCTGGGGACCACCCTGGTGCTGGCGGCCATCCTCCTGGGTATGCTCTATCTCGTGGGCTGCCGCATGCGATACTGGCTGGGGTTCGTGGGCCTGGGAGTCCTGGGATTCGCCATGGGCTTCGCCTTCCACCTCTTCCACGACTACCAGGTGGAACGCTTCACCGCTTTCCTCAAGCAGGGCAGCAGCATCCAGGGGGCCGGCTACCAGCTCATGCAGTCCAAGATCGCCATCGGTTCCGGGCAGTTGGCGGGAAAGGGGCTCTTCAAGGGCACCCAGACCAACCTCAAGTTCATCCCCGCCCACCATACGGATTTCGTCTTCGCCGTGGTCGGCGAGGAACTGGGGTTGATAGGCGCCCTGCTGCTCATCGCTGCCTTCTGTTACCTCCTCTGGAGGGGAGTGCGCATCGCCAACCACGCGCGCGACTTCTACGGGACCATGATCGCCTTCGGCATCGTGACCATGTTCGCCTTCCAGATCGTGGTGAACATAGGTATGACCATAGGCATCATGCCCATCACCGGCATCCCCCTGCCCTTCATAACCTACGGGGGGTCGAGCCTCATCGTCAACCTGGCGGCCGTGGGTCTTATGACCAACGTGTACATGCGGAGGTTCTCGCAGATATAGATATGGAATATATTTCCATTTCATGAACGGAGGCCGGGATTCCGGGTCCCGGCGCGGGGAGTCCGGGCCGCGGAAGCACGGAGGCCGCGGTGCGGGGATAGGGTCGAGGCGACGATGGAGGTGGTCATGTCCGAGGATTCAAGTACGCAAGGCGCTTACCGTTCGGGGTTCGCAGGCATCATCGGCCGTCCCAACGTGGGAAAGTCCACCCTGCTCAACAACCTGATGCACCGCAAGCTGGCCATCATCTCCGAGAAACCACAGACAACGCGCAACAAGATCCGCTGCATCCTCACCAGAGACGACGCCCAGATAGTCTTCGTTGACACCCCAGGCCTGCATAAACCCCGCAACGCCCTCGGGGAGAGGTTGAACAAGGCAGTCCGGGAGACCCTCTCCGAGGTGGACGTGGTGGTCTTCATGCTGGACGGTACCCAGACCATCGGGAAGGGCGACCTGTTCATCGCCGGAGAGCTGTCCGGTCTGGATACCCCCGTGGTGGCGGTGCTCAACAAGATCGACAGGCTGAGCCCCGAGCAGGTGGAAGCCCAGATGGCGGTAGCGGAAAACCTTGGCCGCTTCGTGGAGGTCATCCCCCTTTCCGCCAAGACAGGAGAGAACGTCCACGCCCTCATAGAGAAGATAGTGGAGCTGTTGCCGGAGGGACCTAAATATTACCCGGACGACATGGTCACCGACCAGCCGGTCACCTTCATCGTGGCCGAGCTCATCCGGGAGAAGGTCCTCCAGCTCACGCGGGAGGAAGTGCCGCACAGTGTGGCCGTGGTTGTGGAGGAGATGGGCAAGCGCGAGGACGGGGGTATAGTGGACATCCAGGCGGTCATCTATGTGGAGAGGGATTCCCAGAAGGGGATTTTGATCGGCAAGGGGGGCCGCATGCTCAAGGAGATCGGGACCCGAGCTCGCCAGGAGATCGAGCCCCTGCTGGGGGAGAAGGTCTTCCTGCAGTTGCAGGTCAAGGTGGAGAAGGACTGGTCCAAGCGCCCTCAGCTCGTGCGCAGGATGGGATACTGAGGGCCTTCCTCGATAAGGGTAGGCGGGGCCGGATCAACGGCTCGCCGTCCGAAAACCGCGTTTCCAGAGCGCGTTGAAGGCGGGATGAAGCGGGGGTAATCTTGATAGGGTGCGCGGCTCTTGCCCGCCGCTATCGGGAACGTATGTGAGGATCTAAGGCTGTGATTTGAGCATGCGGGTATCCCTGTCCCCCGGGCGATAAGGGATATCCGCGCACCGGAGGGTCACATGGAGGAGAGGAACCGGGTATTGGGAGAGACCCTCAGAGGGCTTCTCGCGGAGGGAAAGATGGGTGCCGCCCTGGCCCTCCTGGACGGGCTGCACCCCGCGGACGCCGCCGAGGTCCTGGAGAGTGTGCCCTACGAAGACCGCCTGCGCATCTTCCGTTCCTGGGACGCCGAGGGCTCCTCGGAAGCACTCCTGGAGATGTCCGAGGACGAGCAGGTCCGGGTGGTGGAGGGGCTGGCCCGCAACCTGGCCGTGCGCATCATCTCCGAGATGCCTCCCGACGACGCCGTGGACCTGCTGGCTGATCTCCCCCCTAAGCTCAGGGAGTCCATACTCTCCGGCCTCAGCGCCCGTAAGGCGGGGGAGTTGCGGCGCCTCCTGGCTCACGGGGAGCACACGGCAGGAGGCCTGATGACCCCGGAGGCCATGCGCCTGAGCCAGGACCTCACCGTGGGTGAGGTGCTGGAGAGGCTGCGCGGGGCGCCGGAGAGCGTGGAGATGATCTATTACGTGTACCTATTGGACGAGGGGGAAAGGCTGGTGGGAGTCACCTCCCTCCGCGAGCTCATCGTGGCCGACCCGGAGGCGCCGGTCTCGAGCATCATGCACCGCGACCTCATAACCGTGACTCCGGAGGAGGACCAGGAGAGGGTGGCCGCCCTCATCGACCGCTACGACCTGTTGGCCGTCCCGGTGGTGGACGGAGAGGGAAGACTCCTGGGGATAGTCACCGTGGACGACGTGCTCGACGTCATCGAGGAGGAGGCCCAGGAGGATATATACAGCCTGGTGGGGAGCTGGGAGACGGAGGAGGGGACGGAAAGGCATCCGCTGCTGGCGCCCTTCCTGGGCAGGTTGCCCTGGGTCTTCTTCGCGCTGGTCCTGGAGGTCCTGGTGGTGGGGGGGATCCTGCGAGGCTTCTCGGACGTGCTTCGGGACCATATGGCCATCATCTTCTTCATACCCGCCATCCTGGCCATGGGGGGGACGGTGGCCGTGCAGAGCGCCACGCGGGTGACCGTGGAGCTAATGCACGGAGGAGAGGGACGGCGGTTCATGCGGGCCGTGGCCGGGGAGACGGGCATAGGCCTCCTGGTGGCCGCGGCCTCGGGAGGGATAATCGCCATGGTGGCCTGGTTGATGCGCGAGAACGCTTCCCTGGGGGTCGCCGTGGGTCTGGCCATGGGGTGCACGGTCCTCTCCGCCGCCCTGCTGGGGTCCTCCCTTCCCCTCATCCTGAGGAAGATGGGCGGGGATCCCTCCAAGGCCTCCGAACCGCTGGTGGCCACCCTTATGGACGCCGTGGGGCTGGCGGTCTACCTCCTGGTGGCCATGGCTCTGGTATGAGAGGGGGTGCGAGGTGGCCGGAGCGGAGCGGGAGGTGGCCAAGGAGGAGGTCCTGGAATTGTTTCCCAGCTTGGGGCATCTCACCTATATCCTGGACGCCACCCTGCTGCGGCCGGAGGCCGACGAGCGAGAGTATCTGAGTTTTCTGCGTGAGGCCGCCGACGCGCGTTTCCGGGCCGTTTTCGTGCCCCTGTATTACCTCCCCATGGCGCGCATGGAGCTGCGGGGGAGCGGCGTGACTCTGGGGGCGCCCATAGGGTTTCCTTTTGGCTACCAGTCGACCGACGCCAAGCGGGCGGAGGCGGTGTACGCCCTCCAGCACGGGGCGGGGGAGCTGGACATGGTGATCAACATCTCCGCCCTCCGCTCCGGGAGGTCGGACAGGGTGAGGGAGGACATCGGGGCCGTGGTCTCCCTTGCCCGCCGCTATGACGCGGGTAAGGGAGAGGGTCATGTGGTGGTCAAGGTGATCCTGGAGACCTGTTATCTGAGCCGTGAGGAGATGCGCCTCGGGGCGCTGTTGGCCAGGGAAGCGGGGGCGGATTTCGTGAAGACCTCCACGGGTTTCGGCCCCACAGGGGCTGATGCGGAGGACGTGCGTTTCCTGCGCGAGGTTGTGGGGCCGGGCTTCGGGGTCAAGGCCAGCGGGGGGATACGTAGCCTGGCACAGGTGGTGGAGATGGTGAAGGCCGGGGCCAACCGCATCGGGACCAGCGCGGCCTACACCATCCTCCAGGAGTATCTGCGCCTCGTGCCCTGGAGGTAGGTAGCTGGGCCGGGTTTAACGGTCTCGCTCCGCAAGCTACGCTGCGACCGACCCGTCCGGCCCCCGGAAGGCGGTACCCGTGGCGCAAGGGCCGTAGGGTAGCGGTCTTGCTGAGCGAAGCGGTCTGCCCCGGCGGAGGGAGGGTTGTCGGGGGCCGGGATGAGCACCGGGAGGCGTGCGGAGGGAAGTCATCTGAGACCAGCAAATATATAAAAAAGTGGATATATGAAAAAGGAGTGACCCCAAGTAACCTTTGGTACATCCCTCCGAGCTTCCCTTCCGGCTCCCCCTTCCGGCTTGCGCCTTCCGGTTCTTCCTTCCGGGTCCCCCGGCTGGACTTCCCTCCAGCTCCTTGGGGTCAAGTGTAATATAACACCACAGTATTAGATGGTCAATACCTTTTTACCTGGGATTTTATCGATTCTTCGCCCTCTGGTGAGCCTATCGGCCTAATACTCGCGGGGTATGCGGGAGCGAGGTTCCCCATCTCCGGAGTCCCGCCGACGAGATGGCCTGAGCACCTTGCCCGTGATCTGGGCGGGTACGGGTATGGGCGCTTTGCCTCTGGTTTGCCTTGCGGTGGCCTACACCCGCGAGGGGCCCTCCGCGGTGCGGATCATGTGGAGAGGGGAGCCTCGGTCCCCCTGAGTTTTCCTTCCAGGTGACGGAGGACTATCTGCCGCGAGCGCAGGCGCTGCTCCAGGACACTCTCCGTGTAGGCGAAGGAAGCCCGGAGCGCCTCGAGGGCCAGATGAGGCGGTTCATCGAAACGGGCTATGGCGACCATCTCCGTTCCTAGGAGGCGCCGCAGGAGTTCCAGTACCTGCGCGTTGAGATGGAGGACGTTGGGGGAGGTCCTCGCACATCCCTGGCAGGTCACCCCTCCCTCGGAGAGGTCCAGGTGCCACGAGCCGCCGGATGTCTCCCTGCCGCCGTGCAGGCAGCGATCCAGGTGGGGCCGGTAACCGATGAGCGCGCAGGCCTTCAGCTGATAGGCGGCCAGCAGGAGGGCGCAGTCCCTCACCTCTCCCTCCAGGACTCCGAGGCTCACCCGCAGGAGGTCGAAGAACCTGGGCAGGTTCTGGTTTTCCCGCAGTGACCTCTCGGCCAGTTCGAGCATGGATTCCCCGTAGAGATATTTATCGTAGTCCGTCCGTAAGGGGGCGTGGGTGCGCACGGTGTCCGCCTGGGTGACCGTGTCCAGGTTCCTCCCCTCGTGGAGGACCACCTTGAGGTGGGTAAAGGGTTCCAGTCTGGCCCCAAAGCGGCTCGCGGTGCGCTTGACCCCCTTGACCACCGCCCGGCGCAGGCCGTGCCCCGCGGTGATCAAGGACACGATACGGTCCGCCTCTCCGAGGTCGTGCGCGTGCAGGACGATGGCCTCATCCTTGAGGGTGGCCAACCTGAACCTACTCCTCGCGGATGGCGCCGAAGCGCCTTTCCCTCCTCTGGTAATCCCGGATGGCCTCCGCCAGGTGGCGGCGGTCGAAATCCGGCCACAGGACGTCCGTGACGTAAATCTCCGTGTAGGCGAGTTCCCAGATCATGAAGTTGCTGATGCGCATCTCACCCGCGGTGCGGATGAGGAGGTCGGGGTCGGGGATGTCCGGATGGTAGAGGTAGGATCGGAAGCGCTCCTCGTCCACCTCGGAGGGCTCCAGCCTGCCCGCCGCCACGTCGGCGCACAAAGCGCGGATGGCGTCCACCAGCTCGGCGCGGCCCCCGTAGTTAAAGGCGATGTTCAGTGACATACCGGTGTTTTCGCGGGTCAGCGCGACGGCGTCGTCGATGGCCTTGAGGGTGGAGGGAGGTATGCGGTCCCGCCTTCCCAGGTGCCGTATGCGGATGTTCCGCTGATGAAATTCCTGGACCCGGTTGTTGAGGAGGTTGCGGTTGAAGCTCATCAGGAAGCGTACCTCGTTCTCCGGACGGTTCCAGTTCTCCGTGGAGAAGGCGAAGAGGGTGAGGGCGCCGATGCCCCATTCGGAGGCCGCCCGGACGACGTCGGTGATCGACCTCTCCCCGGCCTTGTGTCCGGCAATGCGCGGAAGGTCGCGCATCTTGGCCCAGCGGCCGTTCCCGTCCATGATGATGGCGATGTGGAAGGGAAGCTCTCCTTCCGGCCTGGGGACCTCCATCTCCGACATGAGTTTTTCTCCCCTTTCACCTTCAGATTTTCGACGCCGCGAACCGGTAGGTGGACGGGACGCGTTACCGCCTAACCGCCCGCCCGGCCCCTTTTCCCGCGATTATTATCCTTCACCGTTTCGAGGGGGTAAAGTGTGGCGCACGCGGAACTTCGTGCCTCGGCCCGCCCCCTTGCGCCCGGCACCAGCGCACCCACCCTGATGGAAAGCCGTTCCCCGGCGGTTCTTCCCTTCCACCGGGCCAATGGCCCTCCGATCAGGAAGAGGGAGGGTCTTCGCCCGAAGGCCCTCCCGCCCGGTCCTTCCCCGGTTCCTCCTGCTGCTTGAATATTATCCTCTGCAGGGCGTACACACCCAGGATGGAGAGGGCGCAGCTCTTCTGGGCGGGCATCTTCGAGGTGGGTATATATAGAGCGCATTCATCGTTGCAGGGGGAAAGGGCACCCGCGATCGCCGAGACGCGGAAGGGGCAATAAGCTCCAGGGACGTTTCCCATTCTCAACCTCCTCTTACTTCCCCTGCGCGGAACGCCCCGCCTCCCGCCCGTTCTCCGCGGGTCGGAAAAGGGGCTGACCGGGTTCAAGGCTGCCAGGGACCGGGAGGAGGGCCACGTATCCCTTCTCTTACGGCGACACTCTTCCCGTCCGGATACGAAACCCGGATTCCGTCAAGCAAGATGCTATCATAACCCTCCTCCCGGCGCGACGCTCCTTCCGTGGGCGGGAAGAAGAGCGCCCCGCCCTCGGCCG
>MU158588.1:0-2739 GCA_015711895.1 Candidatus Solincola tengchongensis
GATTACCCCCTCCAGTTCCGGAGCCTCGCTGACGATGATGCGGCTGATCTGCGAGCACATGGAGCCCTGCAGTTCTTTGACCATGTCGTTGAACTCGAAATTGGTTATCAGGGTCTCCACCATGGAATCGCAGACTATCTTCTCCACTTCTTCGGCCAGGCACATGTAGCAGAGGGGCACCACTACAGCGCCCAGGGCCAGCGCGGCATAGTAGGAGATGACGAACTCGGGTACGTTGCGCAAGAGGATGGCGACCTTGGAGTCCTCCCCTATACCCAGCTCGCGAAGGGCGTTGGCCAGCCGGTTGACCCGGGACAGGAGTTCGCCGTAAGCGATGGTCTCATGCCCGAAGTAGAGGGCCGTAGCGTCGGGATCGCGCTCCGTCGTCCTCACGAGATTCTGGTATAGATTCATGTTTCATCTCTCCCGTCTTTACCCGCTCCAAGAGGCCCCTTTCGGAACTTCGCTCTCCGAAACGCCGTTCGCTCCTTGGCGCCACGGTCGGCTACTATTCTACCATCCAATCCGCCGGGGATAAACGCATCGCCCAGTCCCTTCCTTCCCCTCCACCGGCGCATCAGGCGGAAACGTATTCCAGGCCCTCCATGGCTTTCCCGGTCACGATGCGCACGGCGGCCACCTTGTATTCCGGTATCTTGGCGATGGGATCCAGGGCCGGGTTGGTCAGGGCGTTGGCGGGCGACTCCCCGAAGTGGAAGGGGATGAAGACCACACCCGGAGGCACTTTCTCGGTCACCCTGGCCTTCACCTTTATGGCTCCCCGCCTGGATTCGACGGCCACTTCATCTCCGGCGGCCACCCCCAGCCTCTCCGCGTCCTCCGGGTTTATCCACACCCGGTTCTCGGGGACCAGCTCGTTAAGCGGCTCCACGCGGCGGGTCATGGAACCGGTATGGTAGTGGGTGAGCAGCCTTCCCGTGGTAAGGACCAGCGGGTAATCGGCATCCGGCTCCTCGGCCGGTGGCCTGTATTCCACGGGGCTGAACTTCCCCTTTCCCCTGGTAAATCTTTCCACGTGGAGGATAGGGGTCCCGGGATGGTCGAGAGAAGGGCACGGCCACTGCAGCCCGCCCGACTCCTCCAGCCTGCGGTAGGAGATCCCGGCATAGGAAGGGGTGAGGCTGGCAATCTCTTCCATGACCGCCGCCGCGGACACGTCCCCCATGTCGAAGCCCAGCCGGGCCGCCAACTGAGCGATGATCCAGGAATCCTCCCTGGCCTCGCCGGGGGGCTCCACCGCTTTACGCACCCTCTGCACGCGGCGCTCGGTGTTGGTGAAGGTCCCCTCCTTCTCGGCAAAGGAGGCGGCGGGTAGCACCACGTCGGCGTAACGCGCCGTCTCGGTGAGGAAGATGTCCTGGACCACCAGGAAGTCCACCCTCTCCAGGGCCTCCTTGAGGTGCCTGATGTCCGGGTCGGAGAGGAGCGGGTTCTCGCCCATGATGTAGAGGACTTTGACCTCGTCTCGCAGGACGGCGTCCATCATCTCCATGACCGTGAGGCCCGGGTTGCCGGGTAGGTAATCCACACCCCAGGCCTTCTCGAACTTCTCCCTGGCCTGGGGATCGGAGACCTTCTGATAACCCGTGAAAACGTCCGGCAGGGCACCCATGTCGCAGGCCCCCTGCACGTTGTTCTGCCCCCGCAGGGGGTTAACTCCCGCGCCCTCCTTGCCCAGGTTGCCGGTAAGCATGGCCAGGTTGGCCAGAGAGAGGACGTTGTCCACGCCGGTGGTATGCTGGGTTATGCCCATGGCATAGACTATGGCCGCGGAAGCGGCGCTCGCGAAGGTGCGGGCCGCTCGCCGTATGTCCTCCGCGTCCACCCCACAGATCTCCGCCGCCCTCTCCGGAGGGTACTGATCCACCACCTTTCGGAACTCCTCGAAACCCTCCGTGCGCTCGCGGATGAACTCCTCATCCGCCAGCCCTTCGGCCAGGATGACGTTCATCATCCCGTTGAGCAGGGCCACATCCGTGCCCGGCCGGTGGCGGATCCACTGGTCGGCGTAATAGCAGAGACGTATGTGCCTCGGCTCGGCGACGATGAGCTTGCAGCCGTTCTTCATAACCGCGCGTTTTATGCGCAGGCCCACGATGGGATGCCCCTCCGTGGTGTTGGAGCCGATGACCAGGATGCACTCCGCCCTCTCCAGGTCGTCGATGGAGTTGGTCATGGCCCCGCTCCCGAAAGCCGTCGCCAGACCGGCGACCGTGGAGCTGTGTCATAAACGAGCGCAGTGGTCGACGTTGTTCGTGCCGACCACCGCGCGGGCCAGCTTCTGCAACAAGTAGTTCTCCTCGTTGGTGCATCGCGCCGAGCTGAGGAAGGCCACGCTGTCCGGTCCCTTGTCGTCCAAAGCCCTCCGGATGCGGTCGGCCACCATCCCCAGCGCTTCCTCCCAGGAAGCCGGGGCCAGTTCGCCGTCCTTCCTTATCAAGGGGGTGGTGAGGCGGTCGGGATGGTGGACGAAAGCGTAGCCGTAGCGCCCCTTGACACAGAGGTTGCCCTGCCCCGGCCCCACCATCACCGGCGAGGAGACCTCGATGATCTCCCCGTCCCGCACATGGAGGTCGATCTGGCACCCGCAGCCGCAGTAGGGGCAGGTGGTGCGCACCTTCTCCACCTGCCAGGGCCGGCCCTTGCCCTTGGAGGGGATGGAGATGATGGCCCCGGTGGGACAGGTGGACACGCACTGCCCGCAGAACTCGCAGGGCG
>MU158588.1:2749-12843 GCA_015711895.1 Candidatus Solincola tengchongensis
TTCGTCGCCGAGACGTGCTCTGCGCGGCATGGCGGCGTGTGGGAGATCTTTTACATTATGGGCGGCAAACCCGATCTGAACTATCTCATCGGTCTGATGCCCCGCAGCCCCAAGGGCCAGCAGAGGGTCCCCGCCAGCGGGAGCTGGTCCTACGGCATTCCGGTGGGGGTGAAGCCTCCCGATGCCTCGTGGGAGCTGGTGGAGTGGCTGTGTCACGAGCCGACGGCCTCTTGCTGGTTCATGCAGCAGCAGGGCCGGCCCTCGCCCTTGGGGGGGAGGGAGACGCTGCCCCCGGTGGGACAGGGGGACACGCACGGCCCGCAGAGCCCGCAGGGCGTCTCGGTGAGGGGACGGTTGTAGGGAGTCCCGGGCACGGCCTCGAAGCCGCGATTGACGAAGTCGTAAACCCCCACTCCCTGCACCTCGCGGCAGATGCGTATGCAACGCCCGCAGAGGATGCACTTGTCGTAATCCCTCTCGATGAGGGGGTTGTCGGCCAGTACCTCGTAATGGTGCTGCTCTCCGCTGAAGCGCGATTCCTTCACCCCGTACTCGTAGGCCAGGTCCTGCAGCTCGCAATTGCCGGCGCTCTCGCAGGTCATGCAGTCCCGGGGTTGGTCGGAGAGGAGCAACTCGATGATGGTGCGCCTTATGCGGCGCAGCTCCTCCGTGTTCGTGCGCACCACCATCCCGTCCGTGACCCTGGTGGCACAGGCGGGGAGGAGACCCCGCGCTCCCTCCACCTCCACGATGCATATGCGGCAGGCCCCGAAGGGGTCCATGCGCCGGTCGTAGCAGAGGCTGGGGATGCGTATCCCCACCTCGCGCGCCGCCTCCAGGATGGTGCGGTCGGGGGTGGTGGTCACCTCCACGCCGTCTATGTTCAAGCGTACCTGCTCCATCCCGACCTCCTCACTCCGCGTAGATGGCCTCTTCCGGGCACCGGCTGAGGCAGAGCTTACACCTGATACACACCTGGGGATCGATGGAATGGGGCTCTTTCTTCTCCCCCGAGATGGCCTCCACCGGGCATATCCTGGCGCAGGCGCCGCACCCGGTACATACCTCCTGGTTTATCTTCACCGTGATCAGGGCGGGACACACTCCCGCCGTGCACTTGCGCTTGAAGATGTGGTCCTCGTACTCGTTGCGGAAGTACTTCAGGGTGGTGAGCACCGGGTTGGGGGCCGTGCCCCCCAGGGCGCAAAGGCTGGCAGCCTTGATGTCCGCGGCCAGGACCTCCAGCCTCTCCAGGTCCTCCGGCTCCCCCTTCCCCTCGCATATGCGGGTGAGTATCTCCAGCATGCGCTTGGTGCCCAGGCGGCAGGGCACGCACTTGCCGCAGGATTCCGCCTGGGTGAAGGAGAGGAAGTAACGGGCCAGATCCACCATGCAGGTGGAGGAATCGGCGACGATCATGCCCCCCGAGCCCATGATGGCTCCCGTGGCGGTGATGGCCTCGTAATCCACCGGGGTGTCCAGAAGGCTGGCGGGAAGGCAACCTCCCGACGGCCCTCCCAGCTGCACGGCCTTGAACTCCTTTCCCTCGCGCACGCCCCCGCCCACGTCGAAGATGACCTGCCGCAGGGTATATCCCATAGGGACCTCGGCCAGGCCGCTGCGGCGCACCTTACCCGCCAGACAGAAGACCTTGGTGCCCTTGCTCTTCTCCGTCCCCAGCTGGGCGTATTTCTCGCCCCCGTTGGCGATTATCCAGGGCACGGCGGCTAGGGTCTCCACGTTGTTGATGTTCGTGGGCTTGCCCCACAGGCCCTCGTTGGCCGGGAAGGGAGGACGAGGCCGGGGCATGCCGCGCTTGCCCTCGATGCTGGCGATGAGGGCCGTCTCCTCCCCGCAGACGAAGGCTCCGGCTCCTTTCTTTATCTTGATGTCGAAATTCCAGTCGGTGCCGAAGATCCTCTCCCCGAGGAAACCCCTTTCCCTGCAGGCGGCGATGGCGATGTCCAGGCGCTTGAGGGCCAGGGGGTACTCCGCCCGGCAGTAGATATAGCCCTGCGTGGCCCCGATGGCGTATCCGGCGATGATCATGCCCTCGATGACCGCGTGGGGGTCGCCCTCCAGGACGGAACGGTCCATGAAGGCGCCAGGGTCGCCCTCGTCGGCGTTGCACACCAGGTACTTCTGGTCACCCCTGGCCTTGCGGGCGAAGCCCCACTTGGTCCCCGTCGGAAAACCGGCCCCCCCGCGGCCCCGCAGCCCCGACTTGCTCACCTCGTCGATTATCTCCTCGGGAGTCATGGTGGTGAGCGCCTTTCGCGCCGCCTCGTAACCTCCCATGGCGATGTACTCGTCGATGCTCTCCGGGTTCAGCTTTCCGCAGTGGCGCAACACGATGCGGTGCTGGTTGGCCAGGAAATCGCCCTCGCTCGCCGTGGGATCGTCGCTGCGGCGCACCACCCAGTCCTCCAATATCTCGCCCGAGGCCGCCGCCTGGAGGAGCTGGGGGACCTTCTTGGGGGTCAGGTCCCCGTAGACCACCGCCTTGCCGTCGGGGTAGAAGACCTCCACGATGGGTTCCCGGAAGCAGAAGCCCATGCAGCCGGCGATGTCCAGCTCCAGGTCGTAGTCCCCCACGGAGAGCTCCCTCTCCAGGGCTTCTTTGACCGCGGCGGCCCCGGCGGCGATGCCGCAGGTGCCGTAGCCCAATACCAGCTTGGTCCTCCCGTTGCCGCTCATTCTTCCCTCTCCTCACTCTCTCCCATGTACTTCTTGAGGACCTTGCGCACGTTGGCCGGCTTGAGTTTCCCGTGGGTGTCCTCGTCCACGATCATGATCGGCGACAGGGAGCAGGCCCCCACGCACATGACCGTCTCCACGGTGAACTTACGATCCGGCGTGGTCTCCCCGTCCCGGATGCCCAGTATGTTGTGGATCTCCTCGGAGATGAGCTCCGCCCCGGCCACGTGGCAGGCCGTACCGTGGCAGACGCGGATCAGGTGCTCACCTATGGGCTGCAGACGGAACTGGGTATAGAAGGTGGCCACGCCGTAGAGTTGGCTCAACTGGTAACCCGCTCCTTTGGCCAGCGCGCGC
Source organism: Candidatus Solincola tengchongensis (assembly GCA_015711895.1). Taxonomy (GTDB): domain Bacteria; phylum Actinomycetota; class Geothermincolia; order Geothermincolales; family RBG-13-55-18; genus Solincola_A; species Solincola_A tengchongensis. Next base: position 5,804 of record MU158588.1, read on the forward strand.
ATGATCTTCTCGTCCAGGTACCCGTAGGCCTCCTGGGCGTCCTGGAGGAGGGGTATAAGAGCTCCCTTCTCGCCCTTGTAACGCTCGAGTATCTCTCGCAGGGGCTCGAGATCGTCAACGTCGGCGAAACGCTGGGAGCACTTGCAGGTATCGCCTTCCATCATCCATCCTCCTTGGGGTGCCAACCCGCCTTCACCTAAGGCCCCGGGCCGCCCTCACGGTCACCCGAGACCTTCCTCCCGCGGCCGCGGAGCCCCGGGAAGCGGTCCTTCCGCTCCCCGCGGGCTCCCGCAATCCGGCGAAAAAGCGCGGGGTCGTCCGACTTCGGCCCGCGCCACGCGCTTAGAGCTCCAGGTAGGAGTGGGCGTAAAGGGTTTCCTCGGTGAGGACCCGCCAGGTCTTGAGGAGCTTGACGACCGTGGGGTCGCTCTCGTCCACCTCTTCGCCCTTCACTATCTTCTCCACGATCTGGTATTCCTCGTTCTTGTTCACCACGCCCATGAGGGCTTCGTCGTTGGGGTCCACGATGGCCGCGGTGAGGCCCTTCACCATGAGCACCGCCAGCACAGTGCGGTTGAGCAGGCTGCACAGCTCGGGATCGGGGACGCTGTTGGAGACGTTGGAGAGACCGACCACCGTTCCCGGCTTGGGGTCGAATTCGGCGAAGACGCCCTGCAGCATGTCCATGGAATCGATGAGGGCGTGCACCTGGTCCTGGGTAACGGCGATGGGGAGCACGATGGGGTCGATGAGCAGTTTGTCCAGGGGAATTCCGTATTCCTGGGCGGCCATGATGATGTTGTAGGCCACTTCCACCCTCTCGTTGGCGTCCCGCGGCACGTTGCCCTGGGCGTTGAGGACCAGTCCCACCACCCAGGCGTTGTGCTCCACGGCCATGGGCATGAGCTTCTCGATGCGCTCCGGCTGGGAGGAGATGGAGTTTATCATCACCTCGCGGTCCCTGACCGTCTCCAGGCCGGCCTTCATGGCCTCGATGTTCATGGTGTCCAGGGCCAGCGGGACGTCGGTGACCTCCTGTACCGCCTCCACCACGAAACGCATGCGCTCCGGTCCTTCCTTGGTGGCCGGGCCGAGGTTGATGTCCAGCCAGTTGGCCCCGCCCTCCACCTGGAGAAGAGCCATCTCCTGGATGGGCTTCTTGTCGTACTCCTTCATGGCCTGGCCGATCTTCTTCATCATCACGTTGACCTTTTCGCCGATGATCAGCATTTCCCTTTTCGCCGATGATCAGCATTTCCTTCCTCCTTGGTCGTTCTTGCGGTCGACGACTTTCCGCCCGTCCTTTCCTTTATCTTCCAACAATTCACCCGCCCGGTAGGAGCTGCGCACCAGCGGGGCGGAGACCACCACGGGGATACCCGCCTCCTCCGCCTCCTCCTTCAGCTCCGCGAACTCCTCCGGCGCGAGGAACCTCTCCACCTTGAGCTGCTCTTTCCCGGGGCGCAGGTACTGGCCGATGGTGAGCATATCACATCCCGTGCCCGCCAGATCGCGGAACAGGCGCCGCAACTGTTCCCGGGTCTCACCCAGCCCCACCATGATGCCGCTCTTGAGCCGCACCTCGGGACACCGCTCACGGGCGGCCTCGAGAAGGCGCAGGGACCTCCGGTAATCGGCCTGCGGCCTCACCCTGGGGTACAGCTCCTCCACCGTCTCCAGGTTGTGGTTGAAGACCTCGGGCCTCTCGGAGAGCACCGTCCCCAGGGCCTGGAGGTCGCCACGGAAATCGGGTACCAGCACCTCCACGGTGGCCCATGGGAGCCGTTCCCGCACCTTCCGCACCGTGGCCGCGAAGTGCGACGCGCCTCCGTCCGGGAGGTCGTCTCGGGTCACGCTGGTGACCACCACGTGGTTCAATCCCAGCGCCGCAGCGGCCCGGGCCACCCTCTCGGGCTCTTCCGCGTCCAGCGGATCGGGCACGCCGCCGGGCACACCGCAGAAGGCGCAGTCACGCGTGCAGGTGCCTCCCAGTATCATGAAGGTCGCTGTGCGGCTGGAAAAACATTCCATACGGTTGGGGCATTTGGCGCTGCGGCATACGGTGTTCAGGCGCAGGTGCCGCAGGATATCCTCCACCTCCCTGAGGTCCTTTCCCGCCAGTATGGGTCGGTGAAACCACCGCGGCATGCGCGCCCCATGGCCGCTTTCCCGGACCTCATCCCCTCGCGTCATGCCCGCTTCAATCCTCATGCGCCCTCCTCCGAAAGGCGGCCGGGCTCCTCCCCGCGCAGGGCCGCGGAGACCTCCGCCGCAAGGCGGTAAGCCCTTTCCGCACGTTCCTCGCTCAGTCCCTCCAGCCCGCAGGAAGGCGTGATCATGGCCCTCTCCCGCAGCAGGCCCTCGTCCACACCGCGGGAGGCCAGGAGTCTCACCCCTTCCTCGAACCGGCGCCCCAGGCCAGTATCCCCCCGCCCTCGAGGAAGCGGGAGAGCTCCTCGGGATAGAGGGCCAGGCTCTCCATGTACCCATAAGCGTCGAAGTTCACCACGTCAAGTCCGGCCTGGTAAAGCAGCGTCCAGTCGGTGTTGCCGCAGCAGTGGGCCCCGGTCAGGCAGTCCAAGCCCTCCGTGCATCCCCGGATGGAATCCACGACCTGCTGACGGCTCACGCTGACCAGGGCGGAACCCACGGAGACCAGGTAGGGCTCGTCGAGGAAGATGAGCACCTCCTCAGAGGCCCCGGCGCTCCGCAGGAACTCCTCCATCCAGCGGGCCTTCAGGTTGAGGAGCCTGACCATCACCTCCGCCATCTGGTCGTCGTAGAGAATGGGCCGGTTCCTCCGGTCGAGCACGGTGAGCCCGAAGCTCACCGGGCCGGTCACCTGCCCCTTGAGGAGGGGATACCTCCTCCCCTCGGCGGCCACCCTCCGGCGCATGGCGTGCAGGCCGGAGGCGTAATCCTCGCTTATGGCCGCCCATTCGAGGTCGCCCTCCAGGTAAGCCCGCAGGACCTCCTCCATCTCCGCAAAAAGGTCCCTCTCCGTGTCGCAGAAGACCTTGCGCCCTTCCGCGTCCACCACCACCCCGGGCAGCCCCTCGCTGTACTGGGCGTACATGTTCTCCCGGAAATCGCGACGGGGCAACTGGGGCCAGGCGGGCGCCTCCGTTAGGTACTTGAGAGTAAGCGCACAGGCCTCCTCCGCGTCACGATGGGGGAGGCTTCCTATGGCCGTAGCCGTGAAAGACGGCTGGAAGGACACCCTCGGCCCTCCTCATGGAACTCCCGGACCGGTTCCCGGCGCCCCTTAGGGGAGGGGCGCCTCACCCCTCTCGCCCTAGGCGAGGATGCCGCTCCCCCTCCTTCCCGTCGGGGTCTCCGGTTCCCGCCCGGCGAACCTCTCCGGCAAGGAGACGCATGGCGACCAACGTTGAGCTGCGGAGGGGAGGCCGTGAGGCCTCCCCTCCGTGCCTCTTCTCACATCTTGGTGATGTCCACCCCGGCTTCCTCAAGGATCTGGGGGACCACCGATTCCTTGCCGATGGCCATGATGTGTACGCCGTCGCACAGCTTCTCGTCTATGCACTGGCGTATCTGGCGGGCCATGATGCGGATGCCGGTGGCCAGCCTCTCCTCCTTGGGGGCGTCCTCCATCTCCCGGGCCAGGCTCTCGGGCACGAAGACCCCGGGGACGTTTGCGTTCATGTACTTGATCTGGCCGGGGCTGGTCAAGAGCACCAAGCCGCAGCAGATGTAAACCTTGTAGCTTATCTTGCGCGCCTTCTCCATGAAGCGCTTGAAGTTGTCCATGTCGTAGACGGCCTGGGTCTGGAACCACTGCGCTCCGGCCTCTATCTTCTTCTCGAACTTGAGCATCTGGGGCTCGATGGGCACCGCCTCCGGGGTGACGATGGCGCCCTTGAAGAACTTCACGCCGCCCTTGAGCTCGTTGCCCCCAGAATCGCGCCCCTCCTCCATGTTGCGGATGAGCTGCAGGAGCTGCACCGACTCCAGGTCGAAGACCGCCTTGGCCTCCTTGTGGTCGCCCACGGGGATGGAATCGCCGGTGAGGCAGAGCACGCTGCGGATGCCCCTGGTGTAGGCGAAGAGCAGGTCGGCCTCGATGGCCAGGCGGTTGCGGTCCCGGCAGGTGACCTGCAGGTTGGGCTCCCCTCCCAGCTCCTTGATGAGGATGGCCGTCCCCAGGGACGGGTAACGCATCACCGAGGACTGGTTGTCGGTGATGTTCATGGCATGGACCTTGTCCTTGAGCAGGTGGATGTGCTCGATCATCTCGTCGATGTCCGTGCCCTTGGGAGGCCCGATCTCCCCGGTGACCAGGAACTTCCCGGACTCGAGGATCTCCTGTATGGAGGGCTTGGCGTGTTCCTTGATGAGCAGGGTCATGTCACTCACCCCCCTCGCCCTTCTTCTCGAAGATCACCCGCCCGGGCTTCATGTTCGCCTGCCAGTTCTTGAGGCCGTAGATCTTGCGGAAACGGTCCAGCTTCCCCATTTTCTCCAACTGGTTGTAGATGAGGGTCCAGCCGCAGTCCTTCTCCTTGCTCGTCTCGCACTTCCCCTCGTCGGTGCCTCCGCAGGGCCCGTTGAGGATGCCCTTGTGGCAGCGGGTCACGGGGCAGATGGCCCCGAAGTCCTCCAGCACGCACTCCCCGCACAGGGAGCACTTCTCCACGAAATGCCCGTGGCGCTGGATGTTGCCCAGGAAGACGGTGTTGCAGGCGGGATGCACCGACTTCTCGGTGGCCTCGCGCACCGACTGGGTGCCGGCACCGCAGCACATGACCAGGAAACCGTCGGCGGCCTCCACGGCCTCCTTGTTCTCCCGGAACTTGCGCTTGGTGTTCAGCTCGTGGCATACCTCCTCGTAGACCACGGTGCCGGTGACCGTCTTACCCTCGGCCTCCAGCTTGGCCTTCATCTCCGCCACCTGCTCCTCGCCGCCCGTCTCGCACGTGGTGGCGCAGGAGCCGCAGCCGACGATGAAGACCTTGTCCTCACCTTCGAGGGCCTTGAGCACCTCCTCGAAGGGCTTCGACGTGGTGATGATCATCTTAGGCCTTCCTCCTCCGTTCTTCGTCTCTTACCGCGTCTGGTTATCCTAAGACCGCAGGCCTCTCCTCCCCGGCTCAGGTGGTTGAGAACTGGCGCAGGAAAGCGGGGATGTCCGCCGCCTCCCGGGTGCCGATGACGATCTCCCAGTCGGGCAGCTCCTCCTCCAGCTCGCCGGAAATCTGAGCCACGTAGCCGGGGATGATCAGCTTGCGGTGCTTCACCTTATCGGCTATCCCCGAGGTGTTGATGAACTTGGCGATGGTCTCGGGCACGAACTTGCCCGCCGCCCAGGCGGTGAGCACCGACTGGCCGTCCACGTCCACCACGCCCAGCCAGGCCGGTATCTTGCTCCCCTCGATCTCGCCGGAGACGATGAAGTAGGTGAGAGAGAAGTTGGTGGTCACCAGGACCGGGCTGTTCTCGTCGGGGTTGCCGATCTCGTAGAACTTGGAATCCACGGCCATGGGGCGCTGGGGATCGGTGTAGATGTTGAGCACCAGAACCAGCAGGGGGTACATTCTCCACTGCTCGGCGTGGGAGAGGATGACTATCCCGCCGTACTTGCAGATGTACATGGCCGCCAGGGCCGTCTCGTAGAGCTCGTCGTCCGTCTCCTCGCAGGGGAAGGTGATGGTTGGGAAGCCGAAGGGGGCGAACTTCTGGTTGAGGGCCGCCCTGCGGATGGCCACAAGGTCCTTGAAGGTCTCCCTGGGCGTGCGCGGAGAGGGGTCCAGGACCAGGTCTTTGAGCCCCATGCCGGTGAGCTTCTCGGAGAGCTCGGCCAGCTTGTCAAGGTCATCGGCCTTCACCGCCAGGGGGAGGTCCTTCTCCTTGGCCAGGGCCCCCATGGCCTCCACGTTGGCCTCGGTGGCCGCGTAGAGGAGAGGCCGGGAATCGGCGGCCACCTCGAGGGCGGCCTTCATGGCCTCAACGTCCTCGGCCATGAGGATGAGGGGTTTGGAGGTGGCGCCCTTCACCTTCTCCACCAGGGCCTTGAACTTGCCGGCGTCGCCGGAGGCGCACTTCACGGCCACGGCCCCCACCTTGAGGATGACACCCACGCGCTCGTGCACGCATTCCTTGGCCTGCTTGAGGAGCTCGTCCACCCGGGCTTCCTCCATGTCGTCGCTGACCAGCACCCCCAGGACCGTGGGGTTGAAGAAGGTCTTCTCGTGGCGGAAGAGGACCAGTTCCTCACCCACCTTGAAGGCCTCGTCGCCCACCCCGACGGTGACCCCCCTGATGGGCGGGGCGGCGGCCTCGGCCAGCTCGGCCCGCACCTCGTCGGTCACATAGGGACAGTCGTCGAGGTTAGCCTGCCCGGCGGCCAGCTTCATGGCGAAGGCCAGGCAGGTAGGGAACCCGCATTCCTTGCAGTTGGTCTTGGGTAGCTTCTTGAAGATATCCAAGCCCGAAAGTCCCATCTCTAACTCCTTCCTACTAAATCAGCGGTCCTCCCACCTGTTGTATATCCGGTAAAGGGGGAGGGCACAGCGCCCTCCCCCCTCATGCCTACATGAGCATGGGCTCCATGGTCAGGGCGGGATGGCCTACCTGCTCCAGCCAGGGGAGGATCTCCTCTTCGGTGGTGCCCACGTCCTCGTCGGCGATCTTGTTGATGAAGTCGGGGTCGCCGATCTCCTCGCAGCGTTTCTGGAGTTGCTCCTTGAGGGTTTCCTTGAGCTCCTTGGGCATCCACACGATGCGCTGGAACCCCCCGTCGGCGGAGATGAACTTCTTGGAGGTGATGTACACCTTCCCGATGCCGATGAAGCCCGGCGTCTGCTGGCCGCCGCCCACGGAGTTGGCCAGGGTGGAGAAGGTCATGCCGCAGGGGGTCATGCCCTTGTGTTCGCGGTTGACGATCATCACCCCGTTGCACATGGGCAGGAAGGCCACGATGCACTCGAAGCAACCGCAGGAGGTCATGGGGTCCTCCATCATGGAGTACATGGTCACCCTCTGCGTGTTGCCGCCGGACTTCTCCTTGACGAACTCGTTGATCG
>MU158588.1:12853-15630 GCA_015711895.1 Candidatus Solincola tengchongensis
CCACGTCGCCCTTCTTCACCGGCTGGTTGGGGCCGGTGGGGTTGATCTCGTAGGACGCCTTGCAGTCCAGCCAGTTGTAGGCCCCGCACAGCCCCAGCCTCTCCGGGGAGATGATGCACACGTGGGTGGGGGCGAAGGACTGGCACAGGGTGCAGGAGTAGAAGGTGTCCACCGACTCGTCGGTCATGCCCGCCGTCTTCTCGTCGCGGTAGCGGTAGGCCTGGCGGGCGATGGCCAGCCACTTCTCCACGTCCTCGAGGTTGGTGTAGATGGTCACCTGCACCTTGTCCACGATGGACGGGAAGTCATTGAGCAGCTTGGCGTGGATGATCTCCCCGTAGTGGCGGATCTTGAACCCCTTTGCTTGGGCCTTCTTACTGATGCGCGTCCACACGATGTCGCGCTGGCCCATGTGCCAGATGCCCTCGGCCCCGTTGATGAGGTGGTGTATCTGGCGCTCCAGGATGGACTCGAAGTCCTCCTGCATCTTGCGCCCGGCCACCTCCACCACGATGCCCAGAGGCAGGGCGTCGCCCTCGTTGACGTCGTCGATCTCCGGGCCGACCACCTCGATCTTCCCGTCGGTGACCTCGTCCATCTCCCGCATGCGCACGTACTCGAAGGCGGGAGTGATGTTGCCGCCGAACTGTATGTACATGTCGTCCTTGCGGATGACCTCGCCCTCGAAGGCCGGACCGTAGGCCATGGGGATGGGGATCTCGGTGATCTGGATCTTGAGCCCACGCACCTCCACGCACTTCTGGACGATCTCCTCCTCGGGAACGCCGCCCACCACGTGCTCGTAGGTGCACACGCCGGTGGGCAGGATGTCCGGGATGGGGGTGTTGGCGATGGTGGGGAACCCGTAGTTGATGGCCCCCGCGGCGTAGGCGTACTTCTGCTCGTCCACGTAATCAAGGGCCAGGACGAAGGCGAAGATACGGTTCTTGTTGTAACGCAGCACCTTCTTGAAGTCGCCCGGCTGCGCCCCGCCGAAGGACATGGCGGCGCGGGCGGCAAAGCCCAGGGAGTACACCGCCGAGGACATCTCCTTGCCGTAGGGCACGATACGGGTGTCCCATCCCAGCTGACGGTCCACCTGCTGCAGCTGCTCGGCGATGGAGACGCCGTCCACGTGCCCGGAGATCCACACGTAGAGGTTCTTCTCCAGGAGCTCCACCACTATCCGGTCCGCCATCTCCGGGGTGGAGGCCCGGCCCACCAAGGCGCAGAAGCCGGGTGCCGTGCCGTCCACGAACTCTACCCCGCGCTCGCGCATGATGACGTCGTCGGCGGCCCCCAGCCAGAGGTCGTCCACCGGGGGGTTGGTGGCGTACTTACAGCCCTCGATGATCTCCCCGGCGAAGAGGGTGGCGATGCCGGCGTCCAGGGCGTGCCCCAAGTAGGGAACCCAGTGCCGCTGCTTGGGGATGGGGGGGAGGAGGTCCTTGGCGTACTCCAGGACCTTGTCCATGTCCTCCAGCCTCTGCACGGGGATGCCCGTGAGGGCATAGATGATGGGAAGGTAATAACCGGTGGTGGGGAACTCCACCTTGGCGGTGGCGCCGACGGCCTCTTTGGTCTCGGCGAGCATGCGCTCGGCCTCGGCCACCTCCTTGTGGGCCCCCTTGATGGCTGCGGCAGCGATTATCCTACTCATCAGATCTCCAACTCCCTTCTCATGGCCATGTCGAAGAGGACCCTTTCGCGCTTGGCCATGATCCCCAGGGCCTCGCGCTTGCTGTCGATGTGGCTCAGGATCTTGCCCACCATCTTCTCCGGGTCCGGCTCGAAATCCCAGGTGTTCTTGAAGAGCTCACCGTACTTCTTGAACAGGAAGTCGGTGACGTTCTTGGAACCCATGGTCGGCCACTTCACCCCGAACACGGTGTACACGCCGGAGGCTACGAAGTACTCGCCGATGGCGATGGCCTTCTCGCTCATCCACTCCGGCGCGCAACCGGCCACCGGGAGCTCGCTTATGTCGTCGCCCAGGCCGCCCTCGTGGACCATGGCCGTGCAGGCGATGAGGATGCGGCTGTTGTCCACGCATGAGCCGCAGTGCAGAACCGGCGGGATGCCCACCGCCTCGCAGATCTCCCACAGGCCCTGGGGGCAGATCTCCCGGGCCACCTCGGGGAGCATGAGGCCCGCCTTGGCCACCGACTGGGCGGCACATCCGGTCATGACCACCAGGCAGCCGTTGGCGATGAGCTCTTTGACCACGCGCACGTGGATGTCGTCGTGCTTGACGCGCGGGTTGTTGCACCCCACCACGCCCACCACGCCGCGGATGCGGCCGTCGATGACCCCGTCGTTGAGGGGCCGGTAGGAGGCGCGGAAACGGCCACCCAGCATGTAGTTGATGTACTCGTGGTTGAACCCGGCGATGAGTGATTCCTGGACGTCGGGGATGCGCACCTTCCCGCGCTTGGGGAAGTTCTCGATGGCCGCGGAGACTATCTCCTTGGCGATCTCCAGGGCACGGTCCTCGTGGAACTCGATGTGCCTGGCGTAGGGCATCTTGGCCTTGGGGGAGGTGGTGACGATGTCCGTGTGCAGGCAGCTGGCGATCTGGCCGATGCCCTGGTAGACGCACTGGACGTCCACCACCATGGCCTCCACGGCACCGGTGAGCAGGGCCAGCTCCTGCTGCAGCACGTTTCCGGCGATGGGCACCCCGTGGCGGGTGAGCACCTCGTTGGCCGTGCAGCAGATACCGGCCAGGTTGATCCCCTTGGCCCCCACCGCCTTGGCCTTCTCCTGCATCTCGGGGA
>MU158588.1:15640-22665 GCA_015711895.1 Candidatus Solincola tengchongensis
CGGGCCCGTGGACGGGTGTGTTTACCTCGTCCTCCTTGAGTACCCCCAGGTTTATCTTTGACTCCAGGGGCACCGGCGTCTGGAAGAGGATGTCCTGGAGCTCGGTTCCCACCATGGAGCCGCCCCAGCCGTCGGCCAGCGCGGTGCGGGCACAGGCCAGGAGGCTGTTCTCGTAGTCCTGGTCCACGCCGATGGAGGTGCGGTGCATGAGCTCCACCACCTCGCGGTCGATGCCCCGCGGGAAGACTCCCAGCTGGCGCCAGATCTCCTTGCGCGGCTCGGGAGCCCTCTGGGCGAAGGCCAGCTCGCCCTCCTGCTGCCCGAACATGGCCAGGCAGCGCTCGCCCACCTCCAGGGCGATGTCGTTTATCTCCCGGTCGCCGATCTCCACGCCGAGGTCGGCGGCCACCTCCAGGAGCTTGATGCGGTCTTTGATCTCGTAGTCCTTGGCCTCACCCTTGGCGGCCATGATCAGGGTCTCGGCCACGGCGCGCCCGTGGTCGGAGTGGGCGGAGGCGCCGCCACAGACCATGCGGGCGAAGTTGCGGGCGACGATGGTGTCCATAGTGGCACCGCATACCCCGCGGCTCTCCTCGGGCTTCTTGGGATTGATGCGGCAGGGCCCCATGTTGCAGATACGGCAGCAGCTCCCCGCCTCGCCGAAGGCGCAGCCCTTCTGCTGCTCCACGCGGTCGAAGGCGGTCTCCTGCCCCTCCTCCTTGGCCTGCCTGAGCATCTCCAGCGTGGCTTCGCACGCCGACAGTTCCTCGATTTCTGCCATGTCTCCGTTTCCTCCTATGGAATTGGTCTCGGGTCCTCCTGGAACCCCTTCTCTCTATGTCCAAGCCTACCCGGAAAGGTCGGCGATGAGCTTTTTCACCAAGCGGATGGACTCCGGATGGCGCAAGACCAGGATGTCCGCCCCGGCCAGAAGGAGGGCCACAGCGGTCACCGTCTCCCACATGATGCCCCGTTTCTCCGGATCGCCCCACTCCGGGTAATCCTCCTCGGAGCTCTTGGCCTCCTTGGTCTTCCAAGCCTGGAAACCGATGTTCGCCAGCATGGGCATCTGGGTCATGGAGTCGTCCTGGAAGAGTCCGGCGACCTTCAGGCGCGCCGTTACCGAGTAAGTGTACTCCAGGCCGTATCCCAGGGCTCCGGTGGTGGGGTCGATGACCAGCTTGTCCGCCTCCATGCCCAGGTTGGTGAGGAGGATGTTCAGCTGCTTGGCCAGGTTGACGTCGATGGGGGTCATGCCGGCTACGGTCTGCTTGTATCCTATGGCCGGAGCCCCCACCTTCTTGAAGTTGTCCTCCTTTGCCGGGCCGATGAGCAGGTTCTTGCCCTCCGCCTTGGTGGCCACCACGCGGGCGATCTCGGCGTCCTTCTCCACGTCCTCAGTGCCGTAGACGATGACCGGGACCTTCACCGCCTCCTCCACCTTGAGCACCGTCTCCGCCGCCTGATCGGCCGGGGCGTCGGTCCCCTTGGGGTCGGTGGAGGTGAGGAGGAGGAAGATGGCGTCGGCGCCCCATTCCTCCACGGCCTTCTTGGCCCAGGCCACAGGATCGCCCTTGACCTCGCCCAGGGCCTTCTCCAGGGCCGGGACCAGTTCGCTCACCTCGTCCATGACCTCGGCGGCCACGATGGGCTTGTTGGGCATCTCGCCTTCCCAGAGGTAGAAGGGCAGGCAGTTCTCGCCGCCAACCTTTCTGGCCTTCTCTCCGGCCCCTAGTTCTACCTCGCGGATCTTGCCTTTGGCCGTTTCCGTCGGTAGAGTGAATGCCATCTCTCTTCTCCTTTCCGATGTCTCAACCGCCGTTAAATATGATATTTACAACCTCCGCGCGAGGACCTTGACTCCCGTCATTCCAGGCCGTGCTGCAGTTTGCAGGCCCGCAGGGCGTTCTTCATGAGCATGCGGTTGGTCACCGACCCCACGCCTCCGGGCACCGGGGTGATGGCCTTCACCATGTCCTTCACGGCGTCGAAGGCCACGTCGCCCACCGTCTTGGTCTTGGGCTTGCCCTTCTCGTCCAGCACCGGTTCGCCCTTCTCGTCCAGGACCTTCACCCGGTTGATGCCCACGTCCACCACGATGGCCCCTTCCTTCACCTGGTCCGGGCCGATGAGGCCGGCCTTCCCGGCGGCCACGATGAGGATGTCCGCTCCCTTGGTATGTTTTTCCAGGTTACCCTTCATGCTGGTGAAGACGTGGCACACGGTGGTGGTGGCGTTGCGGTTGAGCATGAGGAAGGCCACCGGTTTGCCCACGATGTTGGAGTGGCCCACCACCACTATCTCCGCACCCTCGTAGAAGTCCTTGGGATCCACCTTTTCGTATTCACGGGCGTAGCGGTCCAGAATCTCCACCACCGCCGAGGGGGTAGCGGGAGGGAAGGTGGGCTCGCCAAGGGCCAGCTTCCCCATGTTGAAGGGATGGAAGCAGTCGATGTCCTTGTTCACGTCGATGGAATTGATGACCGCGCTGTCCGAGATGTGCTCGGGGAAGGGACGCAGGGGCAGTATGCCGGAGACCGCCTTGTCGGCGTTGAGCCGCTTGACGATCTCCACCACTTCCTCCTCGCTGACGTCTGCCGGAGGGTTCTCGTTGAAATAGTTGAAGCCCGCTTCCTGGCAGAACTTCTCCACCTGGCCCCGGTACATGCGGGCTCCGAAATCGTCCCCCACCAGGAGGGTGGCGATGCCGGGGGTTATTCCCTTGGCCTTCAGGGCCTCCGTCTCGGCCACGATCTCCTTCATCAACTCCTCGCCGATGGCGACACAATCGATGACCACGGTCATAAGCCTCGCTCCTTTCCCTTTTCCGGAGGGGATCCTTTCCTTCCTCCCACCTTCCTGTCCGTCAATGATTACGCATCCATGCCCGCGCCCGTGCCGACCCTCAGCGGTAACGGTTTCATGCGCGGGAAGCGCGGGAAGACCAAATCCTTTCCGCCCCTACCCGAGCTTCTCGTAGGTCAGCCTCAACACGCTGTCCCGCAGGCGGGCACTCTCCTCGAGGATCTCCTCGATGCGTCCCCAGCGGGATTCGGCGAACTCCCGATCCTCGATGCTGTTCACGTTTATCCTCACGTTGAGAGCCGCGCTCTGAGCCGCCGCCTCGGCGAGGAGGACCGCCACTCCGGCATCGCTGACCGCGCCGACGTTCCCGATCTCCGCCGCCGTCTCCGAGAGGCGGGCCACCTCAAGGCACTTCTCGGCGATCCGGAAGGGCACTTCGGTGGCCTTCTTCAAGGCCTCCTGGATACGGGCGGCGCGCTCCGCCTTCTGTTCCTCCGTGTCCCGGGGAAGCTTGTAGGCCTCGGAGACGTCGGCATACACCTCGGTGTCCCTCTGGATGAGCGTCTGCAGCTCGGCCCGCAGTCCCTCCGAATCCCGGAGCAGTGCCTCTATGCGGTCCTGGACGCCGGCGTATTTCTCCTTGCCCAGCGTGAGGTTGGCCACCATGGAGACGAGGGCCGCGCCCACGGCCCCCACCAGTGCGGATGCGGAGCCTCCACCCGGCTCCGGCGACCTGGAGGCGAGCTTGTCCAGAAATACGACCATGGGCTTCTCTAAGTACATCGTCAGACCTCCCCGGTCCAAATCCTGATTATCTCACTTCTCCGGGCATAATTCCACCTTTTCCCTTAAATCCCAGGCTCAACCGCCGCCCGCCTTGGCCGCACCCAGATAGCGGGAGAGGATGTCCTCCACCGCACGGCGGGCCGGGCTGTCCTCCGGCAGCTCGGTGATGGCCCGGCCCTCCTCGTCCAGGCTCACGATGAGGGGGTCGTCGGGCACCACCCCGGCCAGCTCCAGGTTCCCTTCCTCGGCTATGGCCCGCAGGTTGTCCGCCAGCCCGTCCCTCACCCGGGAGACCACCAGGGCCATGCGCCGGATGTCCAGTTTCAGTTCCCTGGCCAGGTCCCGTATGCGCAGGGCGGTACGGATCCCGCGGACCGTGGGGTCCGAGGCTATGAACATCACGTCCACCCCTCGCGTGGTGCGGCGCGAGAGGTGTTCCATGCCCGCCTCGTTGTCCATGACCACGTACTCATACTGTTTGGTCATGATGTCCAGGTAGCGCCGGAAGATGTTGTTCAGGTAGCAGTAGCAACCCGGCCCTTCCGGCCTTCCCATGGAGATGAGGTCGAATCCCTTCTCCTCCACCAGGGCCTGCCGGAGCATGGTCTCCACCCATACCTCCTTGGACATCCCGGCGGGAATACGGGATACGTTCTCGGTGAGGTACTCACGCACCGCGCCCACGGTCTTCTCCGCCCGTGTGCCCAAGGCCTGGTCAAGGTTGGCGTTGGAATCCGCGTCCACGGCCAGGACCGCCTTCCCCGTCCTGCGCACCAGGTAATCCACGGCCAGGGCGGAGAAGGTGGTCTTTCCCGTCCCTCCCTTGCCGGAAACGGCGATGACGAAACTCAAGTCATCCCACCTCCCCGGCGGAGGCCGCCTCTCCCGTCCCGTAGCGGACCTTCCTGCGGGCCTCCAGCTTCTTCTTCACCGAGGGGAAGGCGTCCAGGTTGGTGTGGGGGAAGAAGAGGGCCGAGAGGTAGTGCTCCATGAAGGCCGGGTTCATGGACAGCTCCAGGTAGGTCATCTGGCGGGCGATCTCGTTGGCCTTCTCGAGCATGTCCTTGGAGAGGGCGGAGAGATGGGCGCCCAGAAGGGACCCGTTGCCCACGAACTTCATCTTCTCGAAGCCGATGTCCGGGAGGAGGCCTATGTTCACCGCCTTGTCCACCTCCAGGTAACGCCCGAAGGCCCCGGCGCTGAGCAGCTCGGCGATCATGGAGACGCCCATATCCACGGCGGAGAGGCGGATCGCCACGCCGGCGTACACGGCGGCCTTGGCCCGCATGAGGTTGTCGATGTCCACCTCGGTGATGACAATGTCCCGCCGGGTGGCGGAATCCTCGGCCCGCACCAGGACGTACTCCGCCCCTCCCTCGGTGGCCCGCACCCGGTCGGTGGGGAGGTCGGTGTTTATCTTCCCCTTCTCGTTGATGATGCCGGTCATGAACATCTCCGAGAGGGCGTCGATGAGCCCCGAGCCGCAGATGCCGATGGGCTTGCGGTTGCCCACGGTGATGATCATGGGCTCGTAGTTCCCGGGGTTGATGCGCACCTGCTCTATGGCCCCACGGGTGGCCCGCATGCCGTGTTTCACCCCACCTCCCTCGAAGGCCGGCCCGGCGCTGCAGGAGCAGGAGAGCATCCATTCCCGATTGCCTAGGACCATCTCGCCGTTGGTCCCGATGTCGATGTACAAGGTCAGCTTGTCGGTGTTGAATATCCCCGAGGCCAGCATGCCGGCTACGATGTCCCCGCCCACGTAGGAGGCCACGCAGGGGATGGCGTACAGATAGACGCCGGCGGCTATGCGCAGCCCGATGTCGCTGCATTTTATCCAGGGGAAGAAGGTGGCGGAGGGTATGTAGGGCTCCTCGCGTATGTACTTGGGGTTCAGGCCCAGGAGGAGGTGGGTCATGGTGGTGTTCCCGGCCACCACCAGGTGGGTGATGTTGCAGTACTCTATACCCGCCTGCTCCACCAGCGTCTTGATGAGGTTCCATATGGTCCCCACCACCACCGACTGCAGCTTGGCCAGCCCGGTCCCCCGGGTGGCGTAGATGATGCGCGTGATGACGTCCTCCCCGAAGGCCACCTGGGCGTTGTAGTCAGAGGCCCGGGCGGTGACCTCGCCGGTACGCAGGTCGATGAGCTCGGCGGAGATGGTGGTGGTGCCCACGTCTATGGCGATGGCCGACTGGCGCTCCGTGGTATCTCCCTGCTCTATGCGTACCGCCCTCAGCTCCTCCCCGCTGTCCAGGACGGTGACCGTGATGTCCCAGTCGCTCTGGCGCAGCATGTTGGGCAGGCGCTGCAGGACCGGGTAGTCGATGACCACGTCTCGCAGCCCTGCCTCCATGGCCAGTCCCCGCTTGACCCGCTCCGCGTCGCTGACGTTGTCGTCCAGAGTAGGGGGCGGGAGCACCAGGTGGATCTTCCGCGTGGAGGGATTCAGCTCCCAATGGGGCAGCCTCTTCTCCCAGTCCGCGGCGGAGAGGAGGTACCCGTGGGCGGGAACGGGCTCTTTCCGCTCGAATATCCTCTTGTCCCCGATGCGCGACTCGATGGGTATCCTCACCTGCAGGTCGGTGAGCACCCTCGCCTGGCAGGCCAGGGCGTAACCCTGTGCGATCTCCGACTCGGTGAGCTTGGGGTTGGGCTCTCTCTCCACCTCCCCCTCTTCCACCACCACACGGCATTTTCCGCAGGAGCCGGAGCCGCCGCAGGAGGCGTTGACGTGAACGTCGGCGTCCATAGCCGCCTTGAGGAGGTTCTCTCCCCTGGGGACGACTATGTAGCGGTTGTCAGGAAGGAACAGTACCCTGCAGGTGTCCTCCAAGAGCCGTCCTCCGAGTTATCTGCGTCCCTTTCCGGTCGATGCCCCGGTCCGCCGGACCGGGGCATCGCAATCTCTCATCGTCTATCGCTGGCGACTAGAACAGGCCCACCGTCCTGCCGTTCTCGTCGATGTCCACGTCCACCGCCGCCGGCCGGCTGGGCAGACCGGGCATGGTGCGCATGGCCCCGCAGAGGGGGTAGAGGAAGCCGGCCCCGATGGAGGGGCGGATGTCCACCACCGGCAGGCGGAATCCCTTGGGCACTCCCTTGAGGTTGGGGTCGTGGGACAGGGAGAGGTGGGTCTTGGCCATGCAGATGGGCAGCCGGTCGAGCCCCTGCTCGGTGAACAGGCGGATCTTCTCCTCGGCCGCCGACAGGTAGTCGACCCCGTCGGCGCCGTACACCTTCGTGGCGATGGTCTCGATCTTCTCCTTGATCGACGCCTCCAGCGGGTACAGGAAGCGGAAGTCGCCGCCACGGTCGGCGGCCGCCTTGATGACCTCGGCCGCCTCCTGGCCGCCGTCGCCGCCGAGGGCGTGGACCTGGATGGGCACGGCGTCCTCGGCACCGGCGGCGCGGGCCTCGCGGCGCACCAG
>MU158589.1:0-3806 GCA_015711895.1 Candidatus Solincola tengchongensis
GGCCGCTGGTAGTTGTGGGCCAGGATGACCGCCTCGCGCTCCTCGCGCAGGCGGTTTATGCTCTCGACGAGATCCTCACGTTCCAAAGATGGGTTCGCTCCTTTCGTTTCAATGCCTTATCCCGACCCACGCAGCGCGATCCTCCACCCCGACGCAGCCGGGCGACGCAGCCGGGGCCTCCCCGCGCCTCCGCGTCCCGGACGTCTCCCCGACGCCGTGCCCGCCCGTCGGCCTCCGCTCTTTTCCATTCCCTGGAAAGCGGGTATAAACCCCCCTCCCGGAAAAGGAATAAAAAAAGACCCCCGACCCTTCCCCCTGCGGTTCCACCGATCAGCAGACGTCGTCGGCGGCCACGTGGTCCTCCACGTGGGTTATGCGGTTGAGCTCGTCCACGTAGACGATGCGCGGTTTGAGGTCCCGGACATCCTCCTCGTCCACGACGGAGAAGGAGAAGATGATCACCTTGTCCCCGCGGTGGATGAGGCGGGCCGCGGCGCCGTTCATGGTGATGGTTCCCGATCCGGGGACACCGCCTATGACGTAAGTCTCCAGGCGGTTCCCGTTGTCCACGTCCACCACCATCACCTTTTCGTAGGGAAGCAGGTCCGCCGCCCGCATGAGCTCCTCATCAATGGTGATGCTTCCCACGTAATGGAGGTCGGCATCGGTGACCGTGGCCCGGTGGATCTTGCTCTTGAGCATAATGCGACGTCTGGCCATCTTCCTACCCTGCGTGTCCAGCTCCTCGCCTCTGCGCCTCCGTTCGACGCCGGGCCTTTATCCATAATATAGCATAACCCTTGCCGGGTATCGTACCTCGCCAACTCGCTCCCCGGGGGGCGCATACCGGGAATCCGCCGCCAGCGGCGGGCGGCCCTCACTTTCCGGACAGGAAAGAGAAGACCGGCGAGGATGCACCGTCCGTGCCTCATACCTCGAGGAGGACGTTGTCGATGAGGCGGGCCTTCCCCACCCTGGCCGCCAGGGCGATGAGCACCTTGCCCTGCAGGCGTTCCACGGGGCGGAGCCCCTCCCAATCCACGGCCTCCACGTACTCCGGCTCGACCAGGGGCTCGGTTTCCAGCGTTTCCCGCACCGCCGCGAGCACCTCGCGGGCCTCCCTCTCCCCTCCGCGCACCATCTCCTCCGCCCGGCGCAGCGAACGGTAGAGGACGGTGGCCGCCCTCCTCTCCTCCGGTTTGAGGTAGACGTTGCGGGAGCTCATGGCCAGCCCGTCCTCCTCCCTCACCGTGGGGCAGGTCACGATCTGGATGTCGAAGTTGAGGTCCTCCACCATCTTCTGGATGACCCTCACCTGCTGGGCATCCTTGAGACCGAAGTAAGCGCGGTGGGCGGGGATTATATGGAAGAGTTTGGCAACCACCGTGGCCACGCCCCGGAAATGCCCCGGGCGGGAGGCACCGCAGAGGCCTTCGGTTATCCCCTCCACCTCCACGAAAGTGAGGTAAGGTTGGGGATACATGTCCTCCACCCGTGGATGGAATATGCAGTCCACGCCCGCCTGCGCGGCTATCTCCACGTCCCGCTGCAGGTCGCGGGGGTACTCCTTGAAGTCCTCGCGGGGACCGAACTGGATGGGATTGACGAAGAGGCTGACCACCACGAAGTCGTTCTCCTCCCGCGCGGCGCGCATGAGGCTCACGTGCCCGGCATGGAAGAACCCCATGGTGGGGACCAGACCTACGCTCTGTCCCGCCTCCCGGCGTTCCGTGACCAGACGGGTCATCTCCCACGGCACGGTGACGATGCGCATCCCCAACCTCCCAGGTTCGTCTCCCTTCTCCATCCGGGCGCTCGAGCCCGCCGCACCGGCCTCAGGTATAGCGCTCCAGGAGCTCGGCGATCTCCTGGCTCCGGGAACGGCTCAGGTGGGCCTCCGCCAGGTCCAGGGCGAAGCGGGTGAGCGCCACGTAGACATGCAGGTGTTCCTCCCGCCCCTCCTCCTCCAGTTTCTCCAGGTGGCGCCTTATGATGCCGATGTCCCCCCGGGCAACGGGGCCGGTGAGCGCCCTCTCCGTTCCCAGGCGGCGCAGGTTGCTCACCGTGCCCTCGATCAGTGGTAGCAGGGCCTTCAGGGCCTTCTCGCCCTCCATGCCTATCTCCTGATAGAGGAGCTCGGCGGCGTGCTCCAGGGCCACGAGGAGGTTGCTGGCCAAAACCGCTCCCAGGTGGTAGAGGACCTTGTTCTCCTCTTCCAGGCGCACGGGCTCCCCTCCCAGCAGGCGGACCAGATCCTCTGCCCATTCCCCGGTACGCGGGTCCCTGGCGGTGACCGCGAACACGGATCCCGGTATCTTCCTCACCGCCCCTCGGACGTCGGCGAAGGTCTGGAGGGGGTGGACGCTGGCCGTGGCCGCACCCGCCTCCTCCGCCGCCGCCAGCACGTCCAACCCCAGGGCGCCGCTCATGTGCACCACGTAACTCCCCCTCTTCACGACCCCCGCGCTGGCCAGGGTCACGCAGGCGTCGGCGATGAGGTCGTCGGGGGTGGTGAGGAGGAGCACGTTGCCCTTTCTCGCCGCCTTGACCATGTCCGTGGTGAGGTAGGTATAGGGAAGGTACTCCCTGACTTTCTCAAGCGATTCCTCGCTGCGGCAGGCCACGGCCGCCACCGAACGCCCGGCCTGCGCCAGGAGGTACCCCACCGCGGTCCCCACCCTTCCTCCCCCGATGACCACGAAACGGTCGCCCTTCCTAACCACGCCACTCTCCCTCCTCGAAACGGCCCGCCCATCGCAGCCCCGCCCGCTCATCCCCCTCCAGGCCGGCCGGGGGCACCAACGCGGGGTCCAGTTCCCGCAGGGGGACGATGACGAAATCCCGCTCTCTCATGCGGGGATGGGGGATCACCAAATCCTCGTCCTCCCAGGCGATATCGTCGTACAGCAGGATGTCCACGTCAATCGTCCTCGGCCCCCAGCGCACATCCCTCACCCTCCCCAAGGCATCCTCCACTTCCCTGCAGGCCTCCAGCATCTCCCGCGGGCCGCGCCGCGTGGACACCAGGGCCACCAGGTTGAGGAAATTCGGCTGCTCCACCGGCCCCCACGGCTCGCTCTCGTAGATGGAGGAGACCTCGACAACCCTCACGCCGGGGATGGAATCGAGCATCCTGAGGGCGGATAGGAGGTTCCCCCTGCGGTCGCCCAGGTTACTCCCCAGCCCCAGAAAGACCCGGTGTTCGCCCCCTCCCGCCATGCAGCTCCTCCCGCCGCTCCGTTGCGATTCTCAACCGCCCTCATCGCGCCGGAAGACCATCTCCACGGCTACGTCACCCACCTCGCAGCTGATGGGTGCCTCCGGCTTATGGACCCGCACCAGCGCCCTCCTCGCCGGCGTGGACTCCATGACATATCTCCCTACCTCCGCCGCCAGGGACTCGATGAGGCGAAAGGGTTCCCCGGAGATGATGTCCCGAATGCCCTCCGCCAGCCGGCTGTAGTCCACGGCCCGGGAAAGGTCGTCCTCTCTCGCTGCCTGCGAGGCCTCGTAATCCAGCTCCACGTCCACCATGAAGACCTGGCCCTCCTCCCGTTCCTCCGGCATGCAACCGTGGTACCCGTAGGCCCTAAGGCCGGTGATGAGGATCCTGGCCATGCCGTCCCAATGGCGCACGCCCCAAGCCTCCTTTCCTGCGAGGCGGCCGTCTCATGCCAGCTCCCCCGCGGCCCGCCTCCTCGTCTCCACGCCACCCGATCTGCGAGGGAGTCTCGCGCCCCACCGTCCGCACCTGGATGGCCCCGGGAGACTCCGCTTCATCCCGCGCCGGGCATCACAGGGCAATG